>NZ_JBEOZT010000006.1:0-334061 GCF_040298265.1 Nonomuraea sp. NPDC001636 | reverse complement strand
GTCAGGACTCACCGTCCAGGAAACCGGAGTGCTCACCTGCCGGCGGCTACCACCAAGGAGTCTGCCGGATGGCTTACTCCCAGAACTGATTAGGAGACCCGCTCCATCCACACCCGACTTGCCGGTGAGGCGCGCCCATCCCCGCCAAGAGAAGAACGCGCCGCCGGCTCCAACCAAGGAGACATCCAGCATGTCACAGACTCCGCGTGACAAGGCTTACGACAAGGCACAGGGTCGCCTGACCCGCGACGCCGCACACCGTTACCAGCAGCCGGACTGGGGCACGGAGGACCCGCGCGCCCGTGAGGCGTACGACCGTGAGCTGTCCGAGATGATGCCGGTGATCGGCCGGACGGGGCGGCGCCGGTGACCGGCCAGCCCGGCTCTGCGATCTCGGTGGAGATCGTGTCATTCGGCTATCTGCACGGTGAGCCGCCGGCCGCGCATCTGACGATCGACCTGCGGCACCACTTCAAGGACCCGCATGTCTCACCCGAGCTGCGCTACATGACCGCGCACGATGAGCCGGTCCGTACCACGGTGCTGGCCACGCCCGGCATCGCCGAGTTGCTGGAGGCCACCGCGCACGCGGTGGTCGCGTTCCTGTCCGGTCCGAGCGCCGGCCCGGTCGTCGTGGCCGATGGCTGCGCCGGGGGCCGGCACCGTGCGCCGGTCTTTGCTCAGCATCTGGCCACCCGGCTGCGCCGAGAGGGCCTGTCGGTCACGCTGCACCACCGTGACCTGGACAAGCCCGTTGTCGAGCGCTGACTCCGTTCACCATCCGCAGGGGGCGGCCCCTGATCCGCCAAGACCTGAGCCGCCCCCTGGACTCCCTTGCAAAGGAGCACTACCCATCATGACCTACGATCTCAACGCGCCCCCGCGACCGGCGCCCACGCCAGCGCGGAACCGCTTCGCGGTCACGCTGCTGGCCGCACTGACCGAGGGCATGCCGCGGCATCTGGCCGAAGAGGCGGCCTGCGCGTTCGACCCCGAGCTGCACACCGGCCCGGACCTGTTCGTGGAGGAGTCCGCCGAGGAGCGGTCGGCGCGTGAGCAGGTGGCCCGGGAGGTGTGCGCGGAGTGCCCGGTGTGGGCCTCCTGCCTGTTCTACGCCCTGGACGCCCGGCCCGAGACGGGAGTGTGGGCGGGCCTGACCGCCGACGAGATCGCCGCCATCACCAGCGACGGACGCGGCGCCTCGGCGTCGCCATCGGAGGTGGCGTGATGGCCCACCCCGCCCCGACCGCCGCCGCGGCGGTCCCACACGCAAGTCACGTCAACGCCAGTGCGGCCATCCACCAGCCGCGCGCCCACGAGATGAACCTGTACGAAATCGACGGCGCCGACGCGCTGATCCTCATCCTCTCCACCAACCACGTCTGGTTCAACCTGAGCACAGCCGAAGGCGACCGCGAGGCCAACGCCGAGGCGATGGAGCGGCTGGCCACACTCGCCGCCGAGGCCGCCACCAGGCTGCGCCGAACGGGTGAGCAGCCGTGAGCCGAATCCAGGCCCGATTCTGGGACCCCACCGGCCAGCGCTACAGCCTGCCTACCTGGCCGTGGCGAATGGCCCCGCCGCACCTGCTGACCCGCCGCCAGCTCAGCGCCGCCGGACTACGGCCCGGCGGGCAGGGCGTACAGGGGCAAGTGCTGTGGGCCTCGCGCCGCTACCACGCCCCCGGCGGTGTGCGCGCCGCCTACCTCTACGACGTGCGCTTCGCCCTGCCCAAGCGCACGGCGACCGCCCGGCAGCGCGCCGCGCTGGTCAAGGCCAACGCCGCCCGCCGGACCTGCCCCGACTGCACCCGTGACGTGGGCTACGTGCTGGCCCGTCACCTCGGCGTCTGCAACGACTGCGCCGAAAGGAGCGCCGCATGACCACCTACTGGGACACCAAGGCCGCCCGCACCGTGGCGGGCGCCGACGCGGAAACCCGGCTGGCCGAAGCCGAGGCCACCCGCGCCGAAACGATGCTCCGTGTCGAGGCGCAGCGGCTGGCGCTGCAAGCACAGCAGACTGAGCAGGCCGACCAGGCCCGCGCCCGGCGCCAAGAGGCTCAGGCCAAGGTGCGCCGGGAGCGCCGGAGCGAGCGCGACAAGCGCCGCAAGGAACGCCGCCAAAGACGCCAGCAGGCCATCACCACCGTGGCCGACGCGGTGAGCGAACGCGCGCCGCTGCTGGTCGGCGCGGTCGCGATGGGCGCCCCGATCGTCATCGCCTGGAACGGCCAACTGGAGTTCGGCCAGGCCGTCATGCACCTCGGCGCCCTGGCGGTAACGGTGCCGATCGCGCTGGAGGGCAGCGCCTGGTATCTGGCCTGGCTGACCCACAAAGCGCTGCAGGCCGACAAACCCACGGCGCAGTTGCGCGTCTGGACGTGGCTGCTGGCGTTGACCGCCGCGGCGATGAACGTCTGGCACGGCATCACCGGCGAGGCGTTCGGCGCTGACGGGCTGCAGGTCGGCATCGTGCGCGGCCTGGCCTCCCTGCTGGGAGTCGGGCTGTGGGAGCTGACCGTGATGGCGCGCCGCCAGCGCAACGCCGGCCGGTCCCTGGCAGAGCTGCGCACCACGCTGTGGCGACGCCTGCGCTACCCGCGCCTGTCCTGGCAGGCCGCTGGCATCCTGGCCGCCCGCAGCCCGGCCTACGGCGCCGATGACGCCTGGCACGCGGCATGGATCGACCGCTACGGCATAGGCCCCGAGGCGCCCCGGAGAGAACGCCGGCTCGCCCGCCGGATCATCCGCCGTCAGGCCCGCATGGACCGCAAAGCGATCAAGGATGGCCGCCTGTCCATGGTCGGCGGTCTGATGATCGGACGACCGATCCCGATCGTCGTCCCCGCCGATCGGACAGTGCCCGCGCCCGCGCGGGTGACGCCTGCCGCGTCGATCGAAGCCGTGCGCGTCGATCCTCCCGCGCGTCAATCGGCCAAGGATCGACCGAAGTCGATCGATCGACCTTCACGCCGATCGATCGAACCGCCCCGACGCGACACCAGCCCGGCGCCCCGTCGATCGATCGATGAGCATCGGCAGATTCTGCGCCTGCTGATCGGCCAGGGCGACATCAGTCCCCACGCGACCGCGGAGGAGATCCGCACGACGCTGCGGTGCGCACCCAAGACCGCCGCGGCGCTCAAAGACGAGCTCGCCAAGGGGGTGACGGTATGAGCCGCCGCCGCACCATCACCGAAGTCCTGATCGGCGCGCTGTTCACCCTGGCCGCACTGTCGATCGCCACTGCCATGGCTGTGGCGTACCTGACGCCGTGGCCCCGCGAGGTGGCGCTGTGGCTGTCGGGCACCGTGACCGGCCTGTTCGCCGGTCCGCCGCTGCGGGCCTGGCTGGCACTGGTCGCCGCTCGACTGGCCGGCATGCATGCCGTGCCTGTCCGCACCCCTCGCCGTCATACCTCCCGTTCCCACGCTCGGAAAGAGGTTGAGTGATGCCCGGTTTCAAGTACGCAAGCGGCAACAGAAGACGTGCCTTGTGCGCCCGGATGGGTTGCTCGCGGGACGCCGTCACCACCGTCGTGGTCCGCGGAGTGACCTACTGCGTTTGCAAGCTACACAAAAAGGGCCGCTGACATGCGCGTTGCCACCGACGCTCCGCGCACGGTGTACGAGATCACCGATGCCTCCCCGCCCCGCACACCCCCGGCCATCCCCGCAGCCTGGTACGCGCGGCTGCTGCGGCGCGCCATAGTGGCTGTGGCCGCCCTGATGCTGGCCGGCCTGCTGCTTGGAGGCGCGTTCACCACCTGGCGCTGGCTAGTCGTCCCGATGCTGCTGGCCTGGGTCGCCTGGCCGTGGCTGCGCCCGGCTCTGCACCGAGTGGCCACGGTCGCGCTACTGATCCTCGGCGCCCTGGATGCGCTGATCGCCGCCATACTCGGCACGCGCCGCCTGGTCTACCTGGCCGGCCTGCTGCGCCAGGCCGTACGCGAGTCGCGAACCGCTGCCCGGCCCGGAGCTGGCGCTGGCCTGGACGATGAAGCCCCTTTCTCCCAAGGAGATGCCCGATGACCGCTGACATCCCGGCCAAGCCCGGCCGTAGCCGGATTCCCGAACTGTCGTCGATCCCTTGGGAGGGTCCTTCGGCGATCACCCGATACGCACAGGTCGGCCGCAACCTGGCCCGCGACCTGGGAGAGGAATTCGCCCTCGGCTCCGATGAGCTGTACGCGGTGCTGATCCGCAGCTTCAAGGGCCACCCGGTGCTGAGCGTGTTCGGCGCGCCGGACGTGCGCCGCCGCGCCCGCCGAGTGGTCAAGCGCCTCAAGCGCGCCGCCGAACTGCAGCGCGGCGCCGGCGTGGAGCTGGTGAAGTTCCACGCCCAGTTCCGCAAGGAGTTCGTGGAGGTGCTGCCGCCGGCCAAGCCCGAAAAGCGGCACACCCAGTTCAATTGGAAGGACGACGCCTGATGCCCCGCTCCCCGTCGCCCGCGACGCCGCCGCCCGCAGTGCTGCCTGCGGTCCCGGACTCCTCCTCCTGGGAACAGGTGGCTACGCGCGAGGTGTCCAAGGCCCTGCTGTACTTCCCGCCCTGGCTGATCGGCTTGCTGCTGTTCGGCCTCGGCGTCGCGTTCCATTTCACGCTGCGCAGCGACGACCCGCAAACCGTCGCCTGGACCACCGCACTCATCATCACGTGCGTGCTCGTGCTGACCGCGCTGACCTGGCGTCAGTCGCACGCGCGCAGCCTGACCGGGCGGGCGCACACCACGCTGACCACCCTGGCGGGCGGGCTGTGGGTGTGCGCGGCCACCATCAACGGCCCGGCCACCACTGTGACCGGCCGGTTGATCCTGATCGGCGGGGTGGCGTTCGCGCTGTCGTTCAACATCCGCACCGTGATCCGCGCCAAGCAGATCGACGTCAACGCCGCGGTCGCTGACCCGCTGGCCTTCCTGTTCGGCCGCGGCACGGAGAAGGCTGGCATGCCTGCGGTGCAGGCCCGCACGATCCAGGCCACCGCGCACAAGGTGACCGGCGAAGTCCAGTTGGCCGAGGGCCGGCAGATCGCCGATGACCTGCAAAAGAAGGTCCCCTACGTCGAATCCGGGATCGGCCTGCCGCCCGGTTCGATCACCACCGCCGTAGACCCCGACGACGCCTCCAAGGCATCGGTCACTATCTCCGATCCGCGGGTGATGAAGCACCCGATCGCCTGGCCCGGCCCCTCCCGCGTCGGCGCCAGCATCGCCGCACCGATCCGCCCCGGCCTGTGGCAAGACCTGGACGAAGTCGAGTACATCATCGTCGGCCACCACGTGCAGATCATGGGCAAGACCGGCGCCGGCAAGTCCATCGGCGGCGCCTGGAACGTCCTCGCCGAGGTCGTCACCCGCCGCGATGTGGCGGTATTCGCCATCGACATCACCAAGGGTGAGCAGACCTTGGGACCGCTCAAGGCCGCCCTGCACCGGCTGGAGACTACCAAGGACGGCGCCCGCGCGCTCCTCGGCGAGATGTTCGCCGACATCAAGCCGCGTACCGACCTGCTGGCCAGCAAAGGCCTGCAGAAGTGGGTCGAAGGATGCGGGCTCACCTACTGGGTGCTGTGGCTGGAGGAGTTCCCCGACATCTTCGACGCCCTGACCGACAAGCAGCAGGAACAGTTCCTGTCCCTGATCAAGGCCATCCGCAGCGCCGGCGGCACCGTCGTCCTGTCCCTGCAGCGCAGCGACTGGACCCAGATGCCCACCATCGCCCGCGGCCAGCTCGCCAAGATGTGCTTCGGCGTCGATTCCGCCGCCGATGCCAGCTTCGGCCTGTCCGAGGCCCAGGAAGACGCCGGGTGCCGGCCCGAGCTGTGGAGCAACAAGCAGCCCGGCATGGCCTACCTGGACGCCCCGTCCATCCCCGAAGACCGGATCACCATGCCCATGCGCACCTACGCCTGGGGCATCACCGCGGCCGGCGAGTTCGACGACGAACAGGCCAACGCCCAGATGCGGGCGCACGCCGCGGCCTTCCCCGCCATCCACAAGCAGATCGATCCCATGACTGCCGCCCTGTCCCGGCTGTCGGCCACGGCGCTGGCCGACCCCGCGCCGCTGCCCGCCCTCGACACCATCGAGCCCGACGACGAAGACGACGACGATGAGGAGGTGCGCAACGTCGCCACCGAATATCTGGCCACCGACGACCCTGACCCCGAGGTGGCCGCCGACCTCGATGACGAGATCGCCGACTTCCCCGAGGGGGAACCGCCGCTGACGTTCGCCCCGCCTGAGCCCAAGATGACCCCGGAAGAGCGGGGCGCGGCGCTCATGGCCCGCTTGCATGAGCTGTGGGACGACGGCGCCCGCGACGTCGGCACCGGGGACTTCAAGGTGCTGTGGGAGACCACCGACATCTCCCGCGCCTGGTTCCAGAAGCAGATGAAGCGTCTGTGCGAGGCCGGCGTCATCGGCGCCTACGACGACGACCGGCAGCGCTACCTGATGGAGCACCGCCCCGAACTTCCCTAACCCCAGGAGGGTGAATGCCTCAGGTACGCGTCATGGGCGATGACCCCGATCACGTCGAACAGGTGGTGTCGCTCCTGCTGGCGCTGATCGGCTCCTCTCCCAGTCTCACCGCGGGAGATCCCACCCGCCTGCGTCACCGCAACGGCGGCGGACGCGTCGTCTTCGACCTCAACGCCACCAACCGCCGCGCTCCCACTGACCGCCCCACGCGTGTCCAGAGTGAGCGGATCGACAACCAGGCCGCGCCACGCCCTCGGCACGCCCCCGTCCGGCGAGAGCTGCCGCCCGGCTGAGCGTCCTTTGCCCCCGCCCTCGTGATCGCGTGGCCCCTCTTCTGGGGCCACGGGCGGGGGCTGGGGGAAGGAGTTACAGGTCAACGCGGGATCCACGATGCGTGGCCCCCACCGTGGCCCCCCGCGTGGCCCTCACTGTGGCCCCCGGCGTGGCCCCCTCGTGGCCCCCTCAAAGCAAGATCAAAAACTTTCGCGGACGCATCCCACGCGCAGCCGTGCGCGCGAGCCTGCCCGCACACCCCGGAAGGAGCTCACGGCCATGAGCATCACCACCCGAACCTGCCTGGTCGTCACCTGCACCCGATGCGGCGAGGTGGACGACGAATTCCCGACCCTGCACGCCGACACCCTCGACCAACTCCGCGACTGGCTCAAGGACTGGCACTGGAGCGACCCCAACACCCCTGAACTGTGCCCCAGATGCGCGGCTCACCTCGCCTGCGAGCGCGACGGCCACCAGTGGGGCGCCTGGTGGCCCCGCAGCGCCGACCCCAGATCGCGGTTCCGCTTCTGTGACCGCTGCAGCGCCGCCGAAAGCGATCCGCCTCTCCGTCCCGCCGTAACGGCCTGAGCGGAAAGAGAACACGACCGTGAACCCGCTGAAGCTCACCGCGGCCGAATGGCGCATCCTGCGCTACCTGGCCGCCCACAGCACCACCGCCACCCGCGTCGGCTTCCGCATCCGGGACCTGCGCGAGCGCACCGGCGCCAACCGCGCCGACGTGGTGGCGCTGGCCGAATCGCACTACATCACCGGCCGGCTCCACACCGAACAGCAGCCCTACCCCGTCCTCATGCAAACCGCCGACAACCCTCGGCTGCGCATCCACCTCACCCCGGCCGGCAAGACCGCCGCCACCGCCCTGCAGGCCGCCCACCTCGCCCTGTGCCACCTGCGTGCACGCGGCCCCCTACCCATGGCCGCCCTCCAGCGCGACACCGGCACCAGCGACGACACCGTGACCCAACTCGAACGACACGGTCACATCGCCATCACGCCGGGTGAATACCTGAGCTGGCAGACCGGCGGCTTCACCTTCCTCTACGGTCCGCCGAGCGCCGCCGGCCCGGCCGGCTGTGACCCCTGCTGGCGCTGTAACACATCCCCGTCGCACGGTGCCCGCATTTGGCGCAACACCTACGGCGACCTGTACTGCGACCCGTGCGCCCGCCACAACGCCGGCGAGGCCCCCACCGCTCTGCTCACCCTGACCAGCCTCGGCCGCCGCTACGCCGAGCACTACAGCCCCGGGAGCCAGTCATGACCAGTCCGTCCATCTTCGACGTGCTGGCCACCATCGCGCTCTGGCTGACCATCCTGGCCGTACTGGCGTTCACCCTGCTGGTGGCCTACCGGGTCAGCCTCAAGCGCCACCCCTACACCGACTGCCGCCACTGCAAGGGCACCGGCGAACGCCGTAGCCGCCTGTTCGCGCACACCTTCGGCTACTGCCCCGACTGCACCGGCACCGGCCGCAAGCTCCGCTTCGGCGTCCGCCTGCTCAACGTCCGCTGAAACGAGGTAACCCTGCCATGAGCCTGTGCACACTCGCCGGAACGGTCCTGATCGCCGCCCTCTGCGGCGGGCCGCCATCCGCTTCCACCGCCGACCCCGCCAGGATCGTCATGGGCACCAAGCAGCCCGGCAACGTCCTGATGATCGGCATCCTCAACCAGTTCGCCGCCTACGAACGCACGGCCACCCCAGCGCAGCTCCGGGCCTGCACCCGCCGGCCCGACATGCGCTACCCCCGCTGCCTGCCCCCGACGCGCTAACCCGTCGCGCTGCCTCCCGAGCGGCACCGCCACCCCTGTCATTCCTGGAAGGAAGGCTCCGCCATGTCCGGCGAAACCACGATCACCATCATCGGCAACCTGACCGGCGACCCCGAGCTCAACTACACCCAGTCCGGCACCGCCGTGGCCGGCTTCACCATCGCCTCCAGCCCTCGCGTCTACAACAAGCAGGTCGAACAGTGGCAGGACGGCGAGCCGCTGTTTATGCGCTGCTCAGCGTGGCGCGACCTCGGCGAGCACGTCACCGAATCCCTCACCCGCGGTACCCGCGTCATCGCCTCCGGCCGGCTGCGTATGCGCACCTACGAAACCAGCGACGGTGACAAGCGCACCGTCACCGAGATGACCGTAGACGAGATCGGCCCGTCCCTGCGCTTCGCCACCGCCAAACCGCAGAAGGCAACCCGCACCGGTGGGAACGGCCATGTGGGCAGCACGCCCGCCGACCCGTGGGCCAGCGACGAACCGCCGTTCTAGCTCTCCTCCCTTCCCAGCGCGGGCCTCGCGCGCCGCTTCCCGACGTGTGAGGCCCGTCCAGTCAGCGCCCTCGTAACCCGTCGCCTCACGACAAAGGAACCACCATGACCTGTCAGCGGTGCATCGCCCAGTGCTCCGTGATCCACTTCTGGTGGGCCTTGTTGAGGACTATGGCCAGCGGCTGGCCGTGCAACTTGTCGTAGTCGGGGTAAGCGCGGGTGCTGGGCGCGATATCCAACGTCAGCGTGCTCGGGTCGATGGCGATCTGGCCGAGGTCGAAGAGGCGGTGCACGTCACGTCGCAGCAGCAGCCCGCCGTGGGTGTGATGCTTGCCGCTGGCGGCGTAGCTGTACAGGTGTGCCGCTTCCAGGGCCGCCGCGGGCATGGGGCCGAGGAAGGCGCATACCTCGCCGAACTGATCCAACAAGTCGGCGCGGAAGCTGGCTTGACCGTTGCGGACCCGGACCGTCCTGGTCTTATGCCCTCCGGCGATGACCTTGCGCCTGTTGTCCGCGACGTTCAGGGAGGTGGCGTTCTTCCCCGTCTCCACACGGGCGCGGAAATCGTCCCAGCGCAGGCGCCGCAGAGCGTTCTGCGACTTGGGCTCCTCGCACAGAGCCCGCAGTTCCTTATCGGTGACGTGACCCCGTAGGTCGATCCAGCCGGCCTCATAGCGGGCGCGGTAGGTGGTCACCGCGACCGTCTTACCGCCCGGGATATCGAACTCCGCCTTGCACTTTTTGTTCCAGCACCGGTACTTCGGCGTCATCGTCACGCGCGCGTTGATGTCCGCCTTGCCACACTTGGGGCACCAGCTGAGGTCTTTGGTGTCGCTGCCAGTCGCGATGTCCTCAATCACGGACAGGCCCAACAGCGTTTCCCCGTCCCACAGCACGATCGTGTCCCCGACCTTCACATGGGAGGCGTTGGGCACCCTGCTGTCCCAGCTGTAGTGGGTGGAGGGATTGTCGTCATACCCCTCACCCACACGCTTGGCCTTAGCGGCCAAGTACACCAACCACGCCGTCACGTGAACCCCTCCGTTGCCCGACGCCCGCCCCGCACCCGCCGACCGCGCGCCCTCGCGCGCCTCAGGGGGACGGCTCACCGATCAACGTAGCGGGCGGTACTGACAAACGCCGCACGATTTTCTGCAGCGCGACGCACCCTCGGCAGGCCCCCTGGTGGCCGCCCCTGCCGACCCACCGATCCGAGCACCCTCTACCGGACGCTACGCGGCCTCGGCGACAGCCGCCAAGCACACGCCGAGGCCGCCCCGCCCCCTCAAACCAGCAAAGGAAGGCACCTCCAGCATGCCAGCCACACGCACCCGCGCCCACTCCCGCCGCCACGTCCCGGAGCCACCCGCGGCGCCACCTCCGCAGGCCGTCCCCACCCACGTGATCGACCTGCGGCCCGGTCACGCCGTGCGCCTGCCCGGATACGGCACCCTGGCCGTCACCCGCGCCGCCGCCCCGGTCCCCGCCGACCTGGTCGCCCTCCGCCTGGGATGGGCGGGCCTGTCCCTCATCGCCCGCCCAGACACTCCCGTAGACGCCCTCACCCGCGAAACCGCCCTGGTGCACCTCGTGTGGTGGTGCCGCCACTGCGACGGCACCGGCCAGTGGCAGCCCGAAGGGAGGGCGTCCAATGGGCGTTGAGCATCTGACCCACCACCCGCACCCCGTACACCCTGCGGCGCGCGAGCCGAACGGGCTACGCCTGCTGGACCTGTACTGCTGCGCCGGCGGCGCGGGCATGGGCTACCACCTGGCTGGTTTCGAGGTCACCGGGGTGGACATCGCGCCACAGCCGCGCTATCCCTTCGCCTTCATCCAGGCCAACGCTCTGGACGTGCTGGAGGATCGGACGTTTCTCGCCGGGTTCGACTTCATCCACGCCTCGCCGCCCTGTCAGGGGCATTCCCCGCTCAACGCCTACAACCACAAGGATTACCCGGACCTGATCCCGGCGACTCGACAGGCGCTGCGCAAGGCCGGCCGGCCCTACGTCATTGAGAACGTCATCCAGGCCCCGTTGATCGATCCCGTGGTCTTGTGTGGGGCGATGTTCGGGCTGCGGCTCTACCGGCATCGCGCCTTCGAGGTCGGCGGCGGCTTCGCCTTCACCGCGCCCCCACACCCCCAGCACCACGCCCGCTGTGTCCGCAACGGCTATCTGCCGTCGGAAGGCCAGTTCATGACCATCACGGGCGGCCGGCACTCCGAGGCCTGGCGGGCCAAGGCATCCGAGGTCATGCGCGTGCCCTGGACACGCACCATCCGCGAAGTCTGTGAGGCCATCCCGCCCGCCTACACCCACCACATCGGCCAGGCCATCCACGCCCACCTCGGCACCCCCACGGCGGTGGCATGAGCACGCCCCCGCTAAGTTACGCGCTGGCCGCCGCCGCCCGCGGCTGGCCCGTCATCCCCATCGCCCCGGGCGACAAGGCGCCCCCGCGCGGCTTCACCGACTGGGAAGCCCGCGCCACCCACGACCCTGACCGCATCCGCGCCTGGTGGCAGCGCGCCCCCTACAACGTCGGCATCGCCACCGGCCCCGCCGGGCTGATCGTGGTCGATCTGGACCTGCCCAAGCCCGGCCAGCGCCCGCCCCCCGAGTGGGATCTGCCCGGCGTTTGCGACGGCTCGGACGCGTTCTCCCTGCTCTGCCAGCGCGCCAACGCCCCGGTCGAGTGGGAAACGCTGCAGGTGCGCACCCGGCGCGGCGGCCTGCACCTGTACTACACCGCCCCGCCCGGCGCCCGGCTGCCCAGCACCAACGGCAGCCTCGGGTGGCTAATCGACACCCGCGCCTGGGGCGGCTACGTCGTCGCCCCCGGCAGCACCGTCAACTTGCCAGACGGCGCCGGCCGATACACCGTGCAGCACGCCACCGCGCCCGCCCCGCTGCCCCCCTCCCTGTTCAAGCTGCTCACACCCGCCCCGCTACCGGCCAAGAGGCCCGTGCACGTCCCCATCGCCGACAACCGCCATTCCGCCTATCTCCGCGCGGCCCTAAACCGCGAGCTCGCGCACTTGGCCGCCGCCCAACCCGGACAGCGCAACCGTGCCCTGTTCGGCGCCGCCGCCGCCCTCGGCGAACTCATCGCCGGCGGCGCGCTCCCCGAGCAACCCGTCAAAGAGCTGCTTGAACAGGGAGGGGGCGACCTCGGACTATCGCGCGCCGAAGTCGTCCGAACCGTCAATTCCGGGTTGCGGCACGGCGCCCGCCGCCCCCGCCACCTGGCCACCGCCTAACCCGCCCTCGGGAGGCACCATCATGACCGATCAACCGCCCGGCGCGGACCTGCTAGACCGGCTCCGCGCCGCCCTGACCCGCTACGTCATCCTGCCCAGCAGCGAGGCCGCCGACGCCGTCACGCTGTGGATCGCCGCCACCCATGCCCAACCCGCGTGGGCGCACGCACCCCGCCTGGTCATTCGAGGCCCGGAAAAGCGGTGCGGCAAGTCCCGGCTGCTGGACATCGTGGAGGCCACCTGCCACCAGCCGTTCATCACGGTCAACTCCTCCAGCGCCGCCGTCTACCGGTCCATCACCGACGACCCGCCGACCATGCTCGTGGACGAAGCCGACACCATCTTCGGCCCCAAAGCAGACGGCAACGAAGACCTGCGCGGCCTGCTCAACGCCGGACACCAGCGCAACCGGCCGGCCAAACGCTACGACGCGGCCACCAACCGCGTGGAAAGTATTCCAACCTTCGCCATGGCCGCCCTGGCCGGCATCGGCGCAATGCCCGACACCATCGAAGACCGCGCCGTCGTCGTCCGCATGCGCCGGCGCGGCCCCGGCGAGACTGCCGCCCCCTACCGGCACCGCCGCGATCGCACCCCGCTGCGCGACCTGGCCGGCGCACTCAACCAGTGGCTACGCGCCGACCTGGCCAGACTGGAGGAGGCCGAACCCGCCATGCCTGTCGAAGACCGCGCCGCCGACACCTGGGAACCCCTGGTCATCGTCGCCGACCACGCTGGCGGCACCTGGCCCGAGCGCGCCCGCGCCGCCGCCGTCGCGCTGACCGCCGAGGCCGACGACAACGGCCGGCCTTCCACCGGGCTGCGACTGCTGGCCGCCTGCCGCACCGCATTCAGTACCGACACGGCGCTGCCCACCGCCGTCCTCCTGGAACGGCTCAAGGCCGATCCCGAGGGCGAATGGAACGAGCACGGCCCCGGCGGGCTTACCGCCATACGACTCGGCATGATGCTCCGCGAATACGACATCCGCCCCGCCGTGATCCGCTTCCCTACCGGGCTGGCGAGAGGGTATCGCCGCGGCGACTTCACCGACGCGTGGGCGCGCTACTGCCCCACCGTCGAACCCGTTCCCGAGGCCGCCGTCGTGCCTCTTGAGGGGGAAGGCCGTTACAACCGTAACAGCCGTAACACCGCAGGTCACGGCGATACGGCTTCCGACCCTGTTACGGCTTGAGGCGTAACACCCCAACAAGCCGTATCAACCCTGACCTGCAAAGTTACGGCTGTTACGGGTTGATACGGCTACCCCCTCCCACCGCACATCCAGCGCTCCTGCCGATCATGAAAACCCGGAAGGACACGCTCATGGCAACCGGCGCAAGCAAGCCCATGACCGTCGCCGACTTCTGCACCGAACTGGGCATAGCCCGGTCCACGTTCTACGACTGGCGCCAGAAAGGCCGCGCCCCGCGCTGCCTCAAACTCCCAAACGGGGACCTTCGTATCCGTCGCACCGACTACGAGCGCTGGCTGACCAGCCTGGAGGACGCCGCCTGATGAAGGACATCACTTACGACGTTCGCCTCTACAAGACTGAGGTCTACAAGGGCAAAAAGGCCAATACGTACTACGTGCGATGGAAAGCCGGAAGGGTGTGGCGCAAGCCCTTCCGGAACGCGGCGCAGGCAGACACGTACCGAGGGGAACTACAGGCCGCCGCGCGCAAGGGAGAAGCGTTCAGCCTGCTCACTGGCGAGCCCGTAAAGTGGAACCGCACCGCACGACCCGAAATGAGCTGGTACGAGTTTGCCTGCAAGTTTGCCGACTTCAAATGGAAAGCCGCCTCGGCGAAGTATCGGCAAGACATCGCCCGCGCCCTTACCGCAGCCACCCCCGCCATGCTCGTCGGCGACAACGGCAAGCCATCCGATCTCGACCTTCGCACGGCCATGCGTCGATGGGCCTTCAACACCAAGCAGCGAGACGAAGCACCCGAAGACATGGCGAACGTGCTGGCGTGGCTGGCCAAGCACACCCGGCCGGTGTCCGATCTTTCCGAGGCCGCCACCGTCCGCGCCATGCTCGACACGGCAACCTCTCGCCTGAACGGCAAACCTGCCGCCATGAGCACGATTCGCCGACACAAGACCATCCTTCAAAACGCGCTCGATTACGCCATGGAGCTCAAGCTCTTTGACGTGAATCCGATCAAGTCGCTCAAATGGAAACCCGTCAAAGTCACCTACGAAGTAGACAAGTGCAGCGTGGTCAACCCCACGCAGGCGCGCCGCCTACTCGCTGAGGTCGGAGCGCAGAAACCCAGCGGAAAACGGCTCGTGGCGTTCTTCGGCGCGATGTACTACGCAGCGCTCCGCCCAGAGGAAGCCGTCAATCTCACAGAGGACAACATCATCCTTCCCGAGCTGGTCAAGAATGCCGAGACGGGGCAGATGGAAGTACCCGCCAACGACTGGGGGGAACTGCACTTCGCCAGCGCGGCGCCGTTCGCCGGCCGCGAGTGGACCGATGACGGCGGCCTACGCGAGCGACGTCCCCTCAAACATCGCGCCGAGGGGGTGATACGCGTCGTTCCCTGCCCGCCACCACTGACCAAGCTGTTCCGCGCGCATCTCGCCGCGTTTGCCCCCGGCCCTGGAGAACGTCTCTTTACCGGCGTCCATGCTGGAGAGTTGCCCTACATCACGTGCCGGCGCGTGTGGAACAAGGCGCGCGAGAATGCCCTGACCGACAAGGAGGTGCAGTCACCGCTGGCCAAACGGCCCTACGACCTTCGCCACGCCTGCGTCTCGACCTGGCTCAACGCAGGCGTACCGGCCACGCAGGTAGCGGAGTGGGCAGGTCACAGCGTGGACGTCCTCCTCAGGATCTACGCCAAGTGCATCGTCGGCCAGGATGAGGCCGCCAAGCGCCGCATAGCTGATGCACTCCGCGATGAGTGATCGCCAGGCCGCCACGAACGTGCGCACGTATTTGGCACAGGTACCCGCAAACGCTCAGCGAGAGCCGTAGACAGCCGGACACATGGAACCCCCCGTCGCTGCGCGAAAGCGCAGGTCAGGCGGGGGTTTTGGCTGTTCTGGAGAAGTAGGGCGGGTGGGACTTGAACCCACGACCCACGGATTATGAGTCCGATGCTCTGACCGGCTGAGCTACCGCCCCTGGATTCAGTTGTGACATGCGGTGTGCAGCATATGGATCTTGGTGAGGCTCGCGCATGTCAAGGCTAGAGCATCGGATCCGGGTGTGCCGCACGGCCGGATGGGGACGGGGTCCCGCGGACATCATTCCATGCCGGGCAAGGTTGGTGGGGTCGTGTCGATCATATTCGGGTCTCGGTTGGGGGTTGTGTTTGCTGTGGGCGGAATGGGAGGGGTTGGGAGGGGAGGTACCGTGCCGATATGGCGATCAAGGTGGTGTACGAGACGCACTCCATCACTGTGGACAACGAGGTCGGTGTCGCCACCGGGTGGCTGCCCGGGGAGTTGTCCGCGCGGGGGCGGGAGCTGGCCGCCGAGCTCGGGGTGCGGAGGCGGGGGGTGGACGTCGTCTACTGCTCGGATCTGCGCAGGGCGGTCGAGACGGTGGAGGTGGCGTTCGGGGGCGGGAAGGGCGGGAAGGAGGTGCGGCTCGATGCGCGGCTCAGGGAGTGCGACTACGGCAGCTACAACGGACGGCCGGTGAGCGAGGTCGCGGCCCTGCGCAGGCGGCACATCAACACGCCGTGGCCGGGCGGGCAGAGCTATCGGCAGGTCGTGGCGGCGACGGCCGCGTTCCTCGACGATCTGCGGAAGGAATGGGAGGGGGCCACGGTGCTGGTGGTGTCCCATTCGGCCAATCGGTGGGCGTTGCAGTACCTGCTGGACGGCACTCCGCTGGAGGACCTGGTGGACGCGCCGTTCGAGTGGCGGCCCGGGTGGGAGTACGAGCTGGCATAGCGCCTCGGAGTGCGAGGTGGCACGGCACCTTGCCTGGACGCGGGTGCGGGGTCAGGGTGGGGTGGGGCCCGGATGGTCGGGTCGTGGCAGGTCGTGGCGGCGGGGCCTGGACATGGCTGATGCGCCGATCGCGTTCGCGATCAGCGCCGGCGGGTGGAGCTGGCTTGTCTCCCGCCGCTGGGGGTGCCGTCACGGTAACGGCGGGCCCAGGGGGCGAGGAGTTACTACTTCACTCCTATCAGGGTGTTATGGCGCGGTGCCGTACGCCGGGTTGCGTACGAGCCAATCGGAGTAGACCGGACTGCGGCGTACGGCCTCGGTGTGTGCCTGTTTGGCCTGGGCGACCACCCAGGTGGCGTCGGGGGCGGTGGGGTGGCGGCCGAGGAGTTGCCGCCAGCGCAGCGGCGCGCCGGAGAGCGGGACCATGGCCAGCCCCGGCAGGGCCTGGTGGGTCGCCTGGCAGAGCACCACGGCGCGGCCCACCTGGGCGAGGTGGGTGCAGGTCGGGACGTCCGTCTCGTAGATCGTTCCGGGGGTGAAGCCGGCTCGGGCGCAGGCCATGGCGAAGCAGTCGGCGAAGCAGCCGTCGCCGGGGGTGACGGCCCATTGTTCGCCGGCCAGGTCGGCCAGCTCCACCTCCTTCTCCTTGGCGAGCGGATGGTCCTCGCCGACGAGGGCGAAGACCGGGTCGACGCTGATCGTCTCCCACAGGAGCGTTCCTGTGGGGGTGCCGGAGTCGCCGCAGGCGCCGGTCAGCACGTAGTCGAGGCGGCCGAGCTCGACCATGTTGATCAGCTCGTGCGTTGACCACGACGTGAACGTGGTGACCGTGCGCTCCGCGGCCAGCCGGTCGACCAGGCCGCCGAGTATCGGGCCGTTGGTGGCGCCGATGCGGAAGCCGGGGGAGGGGGTGTGGGCGAATCGTACGGCCTCGTCCTGCAATTCCTTGGCCGCGGGGAGCAGCACGCGCGCCCGGGCGAGCACCAGCTCGCCGAGTCGCGTGGGCCGCGCCCCGTGGCGGTCACGTTCGAACAGGGCGCCGCCGAGCACCCTCTCGATCCGTTTGAGCTGGGCGGTGAGGGCCGGCTGTGCCAGCCCGAGCAGGGACGCGGCCTTGCTCACACTTCCCGCGTCCGCTACCGCGCGGACGATCCTGAGGTGCCTGAGCTCAAGGTCCATACCGGGAAGGTAAGGCGACGAATCGCTCCCAAACAATGGCTATATGTCAGGAATTGTGACAGATATTGTCGGGGGTGTCTGGGGTAGGGGGAACCCATGACGACGATGGGAATAGATCCGGCCCAGCTCAGCGACGAGGATGTGGTACGCGAGCTGCGGCAACTCCATGCCACTCGTAGTGACACATTCTTCCATGGATCAGACGATGCTCTGGCACGTCACACTTCCCGTACCAATGAGCTAGAGGCGGAATACCTTCGCAGGTTCCCCGACCGCGAGGTCGATCCGGCCAGGCTGAGGGAGGGGGCGAGGCAACGTTGATGTCCGAGGGGCATGACGTCCAGGAGCTGTCGGACGTCGACATCCACGTCTACGAGGCGGTGGCCTCGCAGGCGGTCGAATCCGGCGGCGTGGCCGGACTGGAGGCGGTGATCCGGGCGACCGGCCTGGAGGACGACGAGGTGCGCGACAGCCTGGCCGCCCTCGTGAACCAGGGGTACGTCGTCCCGCGGGACGACGGGTACGGCCTCGGTCCCCACACCTTCGAGGTCGAGTACTGAACGGGCGCGGACGGCTCCGCGCCGCCGCCGCAGCGGTGCCGGTGCGGAGCCCACAGGCCGGGCGTACGGCCTGTGGGCTGTAGGGGCGCGGCGAGGTCGGTGCGGTCAGGGCTTGAGGGGGCGGAGGCGGGCCCACAGGACGAAGGCGGCGCCGAAGACGGCCATCGGCAGGCCCGTCCACAGGTTCACCGCGTCCCCCAGCAGGCCGGCGACGACGAGGATCACGCCGTACAGCAGGAACAGCCCGCCGATCACCATCCGGATGTCGCTCACAGGATCACTCCGTACAACAGGGCGGCCAGGATCACGGCGCCGGTGCCGAGCAGCACCGGCGAGCGGTACCAGCGTTCGTCGCCGGCGAGGGCGTCGCCCTCCAGGTCCGCGGCGCTCAGGCCGTACACCAGGCCGCGCAGCTCCCGCTCCGGCTTGGGTGTGGTGACCAGCGTGACGATCACCGACACCAGCACGTCCACGGCGAAGGCGATGCCCGCGCCCCAGAAGCTGGCGTTCAGCTCGGTGCCGAAGTCCACCACGCCGGCCTTATAGGCGAAGTACGACGCGAAGGCGCTCAGCGTCCCCGCCAGCAGCCCCCAGAACCCGGCCCACGGCGTCATCCGCCGCCAGAACAGCCCGACGACGAACGTCGCGAACAGCGGCGCGTTGAAGAAGCTGAACAGCGCCTGCAGGTAGTTCATGATGTTGGAGTAGCCGGCCGCGATGAACGCCGTGCCCACGCCGAGCGCCACGCCGGCGACGGTGGCGACGCGTCCGACCTTCAGGTAGTGGCCGTCCGGCCGGTCGGGCCGTACGTGCGCCTGCCAGATGTCGTTGGTGAACACCGTGTTGAACCCGCTGATGTTGGCCGCCATCCCCGCCATGAACGAGGCCAGCAGCCCGGTCACCGCGACGCCGAGCACGCCGTTCGGCAGCAGGTCGCGCATGAGCAGCGGGATCGCGTCGTTGTAGTCCTGCCCCTTGCCCAGGTCGCCGAAGAGCACCAGCGCGATCATCCCGGGCAGCACCGTGACCAGCGGGATCAACAGCTTGGGGAAGGCCGCGATGATCGGCGTCATCCGGGCCGCGTTGGTGTTCCTGGCCGACAGGGCGCGCTGCACCTCGGCGAAGTTCGTCGTCCAGTAGCCGAAGGAGAGCACGAACCCCAGCCCGAAGACGATCCCGATCCAGTGGGCCTGCATCGGGTTGGCGCCGGCGGTCCCGGCCCAGGTGTGCAGGCCGCCCTCGCCGAGCGCGCTCTGCCGTACCTTGTCGAACAGCCCGGCCACGCCGCCGACCTTGACCAGGCCGAGCACGGTCAGCGGGATCAGCCCGGCGAGGATCACGAAGAACTGCAGCACCTCGTTGTAGATGGCCGAGGACAGGCCGCCGAGCGTGATGTAGGAGAGCACGATCAGCGCCGAGACCACCACCGACACCGGCAGCGGCCAGCCCAGCAGGGCCTCCATGACCAGGGCGAGCGCGTACAGGTTCACCCCGGCGATGAGGATCTGCGCGACCGCGAACATGAGGGCGTTCAGCAGCTGGGTGGCGCCGTTGAAGCGCCTGCTCAGGAACTCCGGGACGCTGCGCACCTTCGAGCGGTAGTAGAAGGGCATCATCACGATGCCGAGGAACACCATCGCGGGGACGGCGCCGATCCAGTAGTAGTGCACGGTCATCGCGCCGTACTGGGCGCCGTTGGCCGCCATGCCGAGGATCTCGATCGCGCCCAGGTTGGCCGACACGAACGCCAGTCCGGTGATCCAGGCGGGCAGTCCGCGGCCCGCGAGGAAGAAGTCGAGGCTGGAGCTGATCCGGCGGCGGGCGGCGAACCCGATGGCGAGCACGGTGGCGAAGTAGACCGCGATGAGCAGGTAGTCGAGGAGGTTGACGTCTAATCGCACAACCGGCCCGCTACCCGGAAATCACCGCGATAGCCGCACCGCGGGCGGGGTGCGAGGGTTGCCGGGGTGAACGGCGGCGTGCGGCGGGCGTCGTGGTGAGGTGCGTCGTGGTGAGGTGCGTCGTGGTGAGGTGCGTTGTGGAGCGCGTGCGCGCGGGCGTTGTGGTGGGGTGTGTTGTGGACCGGCGGGGGCGGTCGCCATAGTGTCGAGAGGTGGACGTCGCCACCTTGACCCCGGCGCAGGCGCGGGCCCGCTTCCGCGTCGGCGAACGGGTGCCCACCGCCGGCTGGTGCCGCGGCTGGACGCAGGCCAACCTGATCGCCGTGCCCGCCGCCCTGCGGTACGAGCTGCTGCTGTTCGCCCACCGCAACCCCCGGGCCTGCCCCGTGCTGGACGTGGGCGAGCCGGGCGCCTGGTCGACCGCCCTGTTCCGCGGCGACCTGCGCACCGACCTGCCCGGCTACCGCCTCTACCGCGACGGCGAGCCGGTGGCCGACCTGGACGAGGTGACCGGGCAGTGGCGGGCCGACCTCGTGCCGTTCCTCATCGGCTGCAGCTTCACCTTCGAGGCGGCGCTGCTGGCCGCCGGCGTCCCGGTGCGGCACCTGGAGCAGGGCAGGAACGTGCCGATGTACCGCACGAACGTGCCGTGCGAGTCCACCGCCTCGCTGGCGGGGCCGCTGGTCGTCTCCATGCGGCCGGTCCCGGAGGAGCTGGTGCGGCGGGCCGTCGAGGTGAGCGGCAGGTATCCGCGGGTGCACGGCGCGCCGGTGCACGTGGGCGACCCGGCCGCGATCGGCGTGCCCGACCTGGGGCGTCCCGACTTCGGTGACCCGGTGGAGCTGCGGCCGGGGGACGTGCCACTGTTCTGGGCCTGCGGGGTGACGCCGCAGGCGGCGGTCATGGCGAGCGGCGTGGAGTACGCGATCGGTCATCTGCCCGGTCACATGGCCGTGCTGGACGTCCGGGACGACGACTATCGAGTGACTTGACCAGATATTTCGCGGTATAGGTGGATGCTTCGGTCAGTTCGGCCGGGGTGCCTTCGAAGATCACCTCGCCGCCGTGCCGGCCCGCCTCGGGGCCGAGGTCGATGACCCAGTCGGCGTGCTTGACCACGTCGAGGTCGTGCTCGACGACGATGACCGTGTCGCCGCCGTCCACCAGCCGGTCGAGCAGGGCCAGCAGCGTGTCCACGTCGGCCATGTGCAGCCCGGTCGTCGGCTCGTCGAAGACGTACACCTGGCCGCGCTCGCGCATCCGGTGCGCCAGCTTGAGCCGCTGCCGCTCCCCGCCGGACAACGTGCTGAGCGGCTGCCCGAGGGTCAGGTAGCCGAGCCCCAGCTCGCCGAGCCCGCCGATGCCCGGCAGGTCGAACAGGCCCGCGGCCTCCTCGGCCGTCATCGCCAGCACGTCCGCGATCGTGCGGCCCTGCACCGTGTGCGACAGCGCCTCCGGGCTGTACCGGCTGCCTCCGCACGCGTCGCACACCCGGGTCACCGGGTCCATGAACGCCAGGTCCGTCTTGATCTCGCCGCGCCCCTTGCACACCGGGCACGCCCCGGCCGAGTTGAAGCTGAACAGCCCCGGCCGCACCCCGTTGGCGTCGGCGAACAGCTTGCGCAGCGGGTCCATGGCATCGAGGTACGTGGCCGGGGTCGAGCGCGGCGAGCCGCCGATGGCCGACTGGTCGATGAGCACCACGTGCGGATGCCGGGCGACCAGCTCCTGGCGCATCAGCGTGCTCTTGCCCGACCCGGCCACCCCGGTGACCGCGGTGAGCACACCGAGCGGCACCCGTACGGTGACGTCCTTGAGGTTGTGGGCGTTCGCGCCCTCGACGGTCAGCCAGCCGGCGGGGGCGCGCACGGCGTCCTTGAGCCCGGTGACCCGCCGCAGCATGCGGCCGGTCAGCGTGCCGCCGGACGTCAGCGCCGCCACCGTGCCCTCGAACACGACCCGGCCGCCCCGCGTGCCCGCGCCCGGCCCCATGTCCACCACGTGGTCGGCCAGCTCGATCAGGTCGCGGTCGTGCTCGACGACCAGCACCGTGTTGCCCTTGTCGCGCAGCTCGACCAGCAGGTCGCCGAGCCGGTGGACGTCACGCGGGTGCAGCCCCACGCTGGGCTCGTCGAAGATGTACGTCATGCCGGTGAGGCTGCTGCCCAGGTTCCGCACGGTCTTGAGCCGCTGCGCCTCGCCGCCCGACAACGTCGGCGTCCCGCGGTCGAGGCTGAGGTAGCCGAGGCCGATGGCGTCGATCCGGCGCAACGACTCCACCGCCGCCTCCGCCACCGGGTCGCCCAGGCCCTCCAGCACGCCGATGAGGTCGGTCACCTCCATCGCGCAGTGGTCGGCGATGGACCGCCCGTCGATGAGCGAGGCCAGCGCGGCCGCGTTGAGCCGCCGGCCGCCGCACTCGGGGCACGTGGCCTGCCGCACGTACGGCGCCGCCGCCTTGTCGAGCTGGTCGAGGTCGCGCTTGAGGTGGACCCGCTCGAACCGGGTGACCAGCCCCTCGTAGGTGTTGGTGTACTCGCCCCGGCTGACCTTGAAGCCGCCGCCGTACAGCAGCAGGTCGCGCTCCTGCGGCGTGAAGCCGCGCAGCGGCTTGTCCGGGTCGAACAGCCCCGACCTGGCGTAGAGCTGCCACACGTACGACCCGGGCGGGGCCATGCGGATCGCGCCCTCGTTCAGGGAGAGGTCCTCGTCGAGCAGCTTGCCGACGTCGGCCTCCACCTTCTTCCCCAGACCGTCGCAGACCGGGCACATGCCCTGCGGGTCGTTGAACGAGTACGCCGTGGCGGGCCCCGCCGACGGCTCGCCGCGCCGCGAGAACAGCACCCGCAGGATCGCGTGCACCTCGGTCATCGTGCCCACGGTCGAGCGGGCGCCGCCGCCGACCGGCTTCTGGTCCACGATCACGGCGGCGGTCAGGCCGGACATGCGCTCGGCGCGCGGGCGCTCGTGCTTGGGCAGCCGGTTCCTGACGAACGCGCTGAAGGTCTCGTTGAGCTGCCGCTGCGACTCCGTGGCGATGGTGCCGAACACGATCGAGGACTTGCCCGACCCCGACACGCCGGTGAACACCGTCAGCCGCTCCTTGGGCAGCCGCAGCGAGACGTCCTTGAGATTGTTCTGTCGCAGGCCGATCAGCTCGATGTCGCGCGACACGTGCCACACCCCCCATAGCTTTGGCTACTGCCTATAGCCTAAGCTAATTCATGTGGCTGACATTCCCGACCGGCGAGCACGACGGCGAGCCGAGACGCAGGCCGAGATCCTCCGCATCGCCCTCGACGTGATGGCGGAGGAGGGCGTCGCGGGGCTGAGCCTGGCGACCGTGGCCAGGCGGCTCGGCATCCAGCCGCCGTCGCTGTACAAGTACTTCCCGTCCCGGCACGCGGTCTACGACGCCCTGTTCCGGCGCGGGCAGGAGGGCTACCTGGAGGCCGTGCGGCGGGGGGCCGGGCCGCACGAGCCGGGGCTGGCGGCCATGGGGCCGTCCCTGGAGGCCGGAGCGCGGTGGATCATGGAGAACCAGGTGCTGGCCCAGCTGATGTTCTGGCGGCCGGTGCCGGGGTTCACGCCCTCGCCCGAGGCGTACGCGCCCGCGCTGGCCGTCCACGAGCACTTCGCCGAGCTGATCAGGGCCGCCGTCGGGCGCGGTGAGCTGCACCCCGACGCCGCGGGCGAGGAGGGGCTGGCCCTGGCCGCGAGCCTGATCGCCGGGCCCGTGTCCCAGCAGCTCAGCAACGAGCCGGGCGCCTCCTACGAGGAAGGGCGGTTCACCCGGCTCGTCCCCCGGCTGCCGGCCGTGTTCGCGGCGGTGTACCCGCCGCCGTGAGCTGGTCGCCGATCGGTGGCGCGCCCCGCCGGTTGTCGATCTCCAGGTGCGGGACGACGGGCGGCTCGTCCACCCGGATGTTGCGCAGGTAGTCGGCGAAGGCCGCCAGCTTGCCCGCGTCCCTGGCCAGGCCGCGCGCCTCCAGCCGGGCGCGCAGCGTCGGGCCGTCCGAACGCACCCACAACAGGCGCACGGGCGGGCCGCCCAGCTCCGCCACCCACCGCGCCCACCGCGCCGCGTCGTGCACCTGCGCGGTGAACGGGCCGTCGAGCAGCACCGGGCAGCCGTGGCCGCGGATCTGTGCGGCGATCCTGGTCAGGCCGGTGTACTCGTGGTGCTTGACGTGCCGGTCGTACCAGGGACCCTCGCGCTCGCCCTCGTCGCGGCCGTGGGCCCGCAGGACCTCCGCGACGAGATCGCCGTAGACGGTGTCCTTGTCGAGCAGCGCGGGCACCGGCGACAGGCGGGCCAGCAGCTCGGCCGCCACCGTGGACTTGCCCGCCCCCGGCGGCCCGCTGATCACCCACACGGTCGTCATGCGCCCAACCTACGCGGATCTGCGTACACGAGTGCCTCGCCTGGGCGGACGACGTCCGGCCCGCCCGCGGACAGACTTCCTGCTCATGCTGACCGTCTTCGCCAGAGCGTTCCGGGTGCCGGAGCTGCGCAGGAAACTGCTGTTCACGTTGGGGCTGATCGTGCTGTTCCGCCTCGGCCAGATCATGCCCGCCCCCGGCGTGGACGTCGTGGCCGTGCGGCAGTGCGTGGGCTCGGCGAGCGGCGGCGTCTTCGACATGATGCAGATGCTCAGCGGCGGCGCGATGCTCCAGCTGTCGGTGTTCGCGCTGGGCGTCATGCCCTACATCACGGCCAGCATCATCCTGCAGCTGTCCGCCGTCGTGGTGCCGCGGCTCGACACGCTCAGGAAGGAGGGGTCCAACGGGCAGGCGCGGATCACCCAGTACACCCGATACCTGACCGTCGGCCTCGCCGTCCTGAACGCCACGACCGTCGTCACCCTGGCCCGCTCGGGGAACCTGCTGCCCGGTTGCGCCCGTCCGCTGCTGCGCGACCAGGGGCTGCTCGCGGTGTCGGTGATCGTGGCGACGATGGTCGCGGGCACCTGCGTGGTCATGTGGATGGGCGAGCTGATCACCGACCGGGGGATCGGCAACGGCATGTCGATCCTCATGTTCACGCAGGTCGTGGCCGTGTTCCCGGGGTACATGGCGAAGATCTTCGTGCTCACGCCGTTCGGGTTCGCGGTGATGCTGGCGGCCGGGTTGTGCCTGGTGGCGGCGGTGGTGTTCGTCGAGCAGGCCCAGCGGCGGGTGCCCGTCCAGTACGCCAAGCGCATGGTGGGGCGGCGCATGTACGGGGGGAGCAGCACGTACATCCCGCTCAAGGTCAACCAGGCGGGGATCGTACCGGTGATCTTCACCTCGTCGCTGCTCTACGTGCCGACGCTGGCCGCGCCGCTGCTCGGCGCGGAGGCGGGCGCCTGGGTCTCGCGCAACCTGACCGCCGGCACCCATCCGCTCTACATGAGCGTGTACGTGCTGCTGATCGTCTCCTTCGCCTACTTCTACGTCGCGATCACCTTCAATCCCGTCGAGGTGGCCGACAACATGCGGCGGTTCGGGGGATTCGTGCCGGGGATCCGGCCGGGCGCGCCGACGGCCCGCTACCTGGCGTACGTGTTGTCGCGGCTGACCGCGCCGGGAGCCGTCTACCTGGGCGTGCTGGCGCTGCTGCCGCTGGTGGCGTTCGCGATCCTGCGCGACCCCGGCACGCAGCAGAACTTCCCGTTCGGCGGGACCAGCGTGCTCATCATGGTCGGCGTCGGGCTGGACACGGTCAAGCAGATCGAGGCCCAGCTCCAGCAGCGCAACTACGAGGGCTTCCTGCGATAGACCGCGGGCCGGGCGCGAGGGCTTCCTCGGGCAGGCCGCGTGCCCGGCTCAGACCGGCGGCGCGAGCCCGGCCCGCATGGCGAACACCACGAGCTGGGCCCGGTCGCGGGCACGCAACTTGACCATGGCCCGGCTGACGTGCGTGCGCACGGTGTCGGGGCTGATCACCAGCTCCCTGGCGATCTCGTCGTTGGACCGGCCCGTCGCCACCCACGCCACCAGCTCGCGCTCACGCGGGGTGAGCGTGCCCAGCCCCTCGACGGGCTCGGCGCCGCCGCGGCCGAACAGCCCGATGACCTTCCTGGTGATGGACGGCGACAGCAGCGCCTCGCCCGCCGCCACCACGCGCACGGCGTTGACCAGCTCGTCGGGCGCGCTGTCCTTGAGCACGAAGCCGCTCGCCCCGGCCTGGAGGGCGGCGAAGACGTACTCGTCGACGGCGAACGTGGTCACCACGACGATCCGGGTGCCGGCCAGCGTGGGATCGGCGGCCACGGCGCGCAACGCGGACAGGCCGTCGGTGCCGGGCATGCGGATGTCGAGCAGCAGCACGTCGGGACGGGTGCGGCGGATCAGGTCGAGCGCCGCCGCCCCGTCGGCCGCCTCGCCCACGCACTCCATGCCGGGCTCCCGCTCCAGCAGCGCCCGCAGCCCCATCCGCACGACGGCCTGATCGTCGGCGACCGCCACCCTGATCACGCGACCCCCGGCGTCGGTACCGGGCGAGGCTGCACCGGGCAGGGCTTGACCGGGGGCCGGCGTGTCCGGGCCTGAGGGGTGGGAGCCTGGGCCGGGGGCGGTCATGCCTCGTACCGGGGGAAGCGGGCGGTCACCTGGAAGCCGCCGCCCTCGCGGGGCCCGGCTGTGAGCCGGCCGCCCGCCCCGGTGACGTGGGCGCGCATCCCGGCCAGCCCGCGGCCCTCGGCGGCGCCGTTCCAGCCCGCGCCGCGGTCGGCCACCTCCAGGACGAACACGCACGGGCCGTCGGCCAGGCGCACCGAGGCCCTGGTCGGGCCGGCGTGCCGGAGCACGTTCGTGAGGGACTCGCGGACCACCCGGTAGACGGCGTCCCTGAGGTGGGCGGGCACGGCGGGATCGGCGAGATCGGCGGGCTCGACGTCGACCGGCAGGCCCGCGGCGCGTACGCCGGCGATGAGGCCGGGCAGGTCGGCGGCCGGCGGGTCGATGCCGTCGAGTGCGGCGCGCAGGTGGGCCAGGGCGGTGGTGCTGGTCTCCCTGATCGCCCGGAGCGAGGCCCGTGCCTGCTCGGGGTCGTCGTCGAGGACGACGAGCGCGAGCCCGGCCTGCATCGCGATGGCGGCGAGCCCGTGACCGGCGGCGTCGTGCACCTCCCCGGCGATCCGCGCCCGCTCGGCCGCCGCCACCTCGGCCTTGCCGAGGAAAGCCCCCGACCGCCCGAGCACGGCCTCCGCCTGCCCGAACACGGTGTCCGCCGCGTGCGGGACGGCCTCCGCCGTGTGCGCGACGGCCTCCGCCGTGTGCGCGACGCCCCCCGCTGTGTGCCGGACGGTCTCCGGTGTGTGCGGGACGGCGTTCGGCGCGTGCGGGGTGGCGGTCGCGAAGGCGTCGGCGGTGGCGGTGGGCCGGGCGGGACGAACGGTGGCGGCGGGATGGGCGACCGCGGGCGCCGGGATCCCCCAGGCCGCACCCACCGGCCAGGCCCCGCGCCCGGAAGCCGCACCCCCAGCCCCCAGACCGCAAAGCCCCCCGCCCCCAGCAACGGACGCACCCGGAACGAACGCGGACGGCGACGCGGTGTGCGAGGCGAGCCCGGACGGCGACGCGGTGTGCGAGGCGAGCCCGGACGGCGACGCGGTGTGCGAGGCGAACGCGGACGGCGACTTGCTGTGAGGAGCGAGGGCGGACGGCGGCGACGCGGTGTCGGAGGCGTGGGACGAGGGCGGGGGCTCGGCGTCGGCGGCGGCCGCCGCTGCCGCGGCCCTGGCCTGCGCGAGACCGCTGAACGACCACGGGACGGCCAGCCACCCGGCCCAAGCCAGCATGACGACGACCGGGACGTCACCCACCCGGCTCAGACGCGACAGCGCCGCGAACGACCTGCGCAGGCGCCCGCCGCGTTGCGTGTGCTCGCTCACCATCCCCCACCCGGCCAGGCTCGTGTCGCCCCGATCCTAGCGAGTTCTGGGCGGCACGGCCCGATCACCGCCCGCCCGCCCACCCCGAGACGATCTTGACGACAGGGCCGGGATCAGCCCCTCGGGCATGCGCACGCTCCTCGACGAGGAACTGCCCGCTGGGTCAGCAGGCGCAGGGATCGTGGTCCAGTTGGTCAGCCGGCGCAGGGATCGTGGTTCGGTCGGTCAGCCGGGGCGGCGGCGGGGTTCGGTCGGTCAGCCGGGGCGGCGGCGGGGTTCGGTCGGTCAGCCGGGGCGGCGGCGGGGTCCGGTCGGTCAGCCGGGGCGGCGGCGGGGTTCGGGGTCAGCGCATGCCGTCGGTGAGCCAGCGCAGGGGGTTGTCGTGGGTGATCAGGCGGATGACGTCCTCGCCGGTGCCGGCCTCGCGCAGGCGGGGGAGCAGGCTGTGGAACAGGTGGGCGTAGCCGCAGCCGCCGTACCGCTGGACCTGGGCCACGCGGCTCAGGCCGGTGCTGAGGAGCAGGCGGTCGGCGTGGCCGTCCTCGATGAGGCCGAGCGCGATCCTGGCCGCCTGGTCGGGGCCGAGCGCCAGGACGCTGAGGCTGACGTACGCGCCCGCCTCGGCGATCTTGCGGGCGCCGCCCAGGTCGCCGGAGTAGCCGGCGGCCACGCGGGAGCCGGGCAGGTTCTCGCCGAGCAGGATCTCCAGCAGCGCCGGGGCGTTCTGGCCGTGGGTGGCGACGGGCAGGCGCGACTGCCGGGAGGCGCGGGCGGCGGCGCGCAGGCAGCGCTCCTCGCGGGCGGTGGGCTCGGGGCCCCAGCTGCCGACCTCGCCGATCACGCCCGGGAAGACGCCCGTGCCGTCCACGCCGCTGGAGATCTCGGTCATCAGGCGCCGGGTGAGCTGCTCGACGTCCTCGTCGCCGACGTCGGTGAACGGCTGGGCGAAGAAGCCGGTCGAGGCGATCACCGGCACCCGGCTGCCCGCCGCGATGCGGGCCAGGGCGGCGGCGTCGCGGCCCATGCCGAGACAGGTCAGCTCGACCACCAGGTTGAGCTCGTCGGACTGGCGCAGCTCGCGGAGCTCCGCCGTGACAGTGGTCTCCTCGTCGAGCCAGCGGTGGGGGTCGGAGTCGATGCCGACCGCCCAGCGCATGTCGTTGCGCAGGTGCTCGTGGGGGAGTACGGCGCCGTTCACCGCTGCCGCGCGGATGGGGCCGGTGACGGTGCGAAGGATGACCTCGGGCATAGCAGACATTAACCGATAGTTGCCGGAATCCCCTTCCTTCTGGCGGGAAATTTTACTCTTCGTCCTGTTTGGCGACCTGCTAGTGGTCTGCAAGTGTTCCTGTCGATGTGGGCCGTATCCTGAGAGACAGCCGACGACACGGGGGAGACGTGCCGATCCAGAACTCCGAGACGGGCGACGCCGACGTGATGAAGGACGAGGCCGCCGACCGCTCCGCCATGCCCGCCCGCCGCAGCGGTCTGAAGGGCCGGCTCGACGGCATCCGGTCCACCCGCGCGGGCGCGCTCACGCTGAAGATCGTGGTCGGCGTCA
Source organism: Nonomuraea sp. NPDC001636 (assembly GCF_040298265.1). NCBI lineage: Bacteria > Bacillati > Actinomycetota > Actinomycetes > Streptosporangiales > Streptosporangiaceae > Nonomuraea > Nonomuraea sp. NPDC001636. The sequence continues at coordinate 304,755 of NZ_JBEOZT010000006.1, read as the reverse complement.
TCGGCGCGGTGATGGTGGTCGGCGGCCTGATCATGGTGCCGTTCCCCGGGCCCGGCTGGCTCGTGGTGTTCGCCGGGCTGGCGGTGCTGGCCACCGAGTTCCATTGGGCCCACCGGGTGCTGGAGTTCGGCAAGCAGACGCTGCACGCCTGGACGCAGTGGTACAAGCGGCAGGGCTGGACGGTGCGCATCCTCGTGCTGCTGGTGACCGTGGCCGCCGCCGCGGTGATCGTCTACTTCGGCATGCTGACGCTCGGCATCGACCTGCTGGAGATCGCCCAGCGTTTCGTCTAGTTCCGCAGGGGATTTCAGACCGGGTCGTTATCGTTCCCGGAATCGCCGCCTTTCCCTGCCTATTCTGCGGGCGTGCTCGCTCACCTCGCCGTCGCGCTGTCGCTGACGTTCCTCGCCCCGGCCGCCGCTCGGGCCGACCTGACGTTGCCGGAAACCGGCGGCATGAAATATCACGAGAAATCGGGCGATCCGGTACGGCTGAGCGCGTACGGCCTCGGCACCGGACGCACGTACCTGCGCGCCGCCACCGGCGACGCCTTCACCCGGCAGAAGGGCCTGTCGGAGGTGGCGGTCTCGCCCGACGGCCGCCTGACGGCCGGGGTGCCGTCCGCGTACCGGGCGGGCTACGACTCGGTGGTGGTCACCGACCGGGCCACCGGCAAGACCGCGCGGATCCGTACCGTCAAGAAGCCCATGACGGCGGCCTACGCCTCCTGGTCCAGGGACGGCAGGAAGCTCGCGCTCACCGTCGAGCAGAAGAGCGGCGGCACGTGGCGGGTGCTCGGCTTCACGGTGGTGGACGTGCGCGCGGGCACCGCGAGCACGGTCCGCGTCGCGGGCCTGGCCCGGAAGGCCGGCTTCTGGTGGAGCCCCGACGGCAACCTCGTCAGCATGTACGGCACCGGCCTGCGCGTCTACCGCCCCACGGACGGCGCGGTGCTGCGCACGTACGCGGACGTGGGCCTGCCGACCGGCCCCGAGGACTCCTACGCGCCCTCGGGCAAACGCCTGACGACGTGGTGCCCCTCGCGCTTCAAGGAGCAGGTGTGCCTGGTCGACCTGGCCACCGGCACGATCGCCCAGCGCGTGGCCGTCAAGCCGGCGGCCCTGTTCGGCTGGTGGGACGACACCCACCTGATCGCCGTCACGACGGCGGGGAAGGGCCGCCGCCTGTCGGTGCTCGACCTGACCGGCCGGACGACGCGGGTGCTCGCGGACGTGCCCGCCGCCACCTGGGCCGCCGAGCTGTGGGTCAACTTCGCCAGGACCCGGGTGTCATAGGTACAGGCCCGTGCCGTGGTCGGTCTCCTGGGTGGCCACCGCGTGCAGGTCGCGCTCGCGCATGACGAGGTAGACCCGCGCGTGCACCTCGACCTCGAACTGGTCTTCCGGGTTGAACAGCACCTTGTCGCCCACCTTGACCGCGCGCACGTTCGTGCCCACGCCGCAGACCTCGCCCCACGCCAGCCGGTTGGCCATCTTGACCGTCGCGGGGATGACGATCCCGGAGCCGCTGCGGCGCTCCTCGGCCTCCTGCTCCAGCCGGATCATCACTCGGTCGTGCAGCATCTGAATCTCGAACTTGGGCGCTTCCACGGGTCACAGTTTACGAGCCGCCGCAGCTCCGAAAATCCCGCGATCGTCCCAGGTCCCGCCTTCCCCGGAGATCGGGTCACGGCAGCAGGAGCTCGGCGTAGACCGGACGGTGGTCGCTGCCGACCGGCGCGAGCACCCGGAAGTCCCGCACGGCCATGCCGTCGCCGGCCAGCACGTGGTCGATCGCCACGCCGGGCAGCGGCCCCCATCCGCCCCACGTCGGAGACAGGCCCCGGCCCATGGCGTCGGCCGCGTCGCGGTAGCCGGCGGCCAGCAGCTCGCGGAGCGGGAGGTGGTCGAGGGTGGCGTTGAAGTCGCCGGCCAGCACGCGCAGCCGTCCGCCGCCGCGCGGCAGGCGTTGCAGCCCCGCCAGCCAGCACGGCCGCCGGCCCGTCCGCTTGGGGGCGCACGGATGCACCGAGACGATCTCCACCCGGGCCCCGCCGGGGTGCTTCAGCACGGCCGTGGCCTGGCCGAACCCGCCCGCCTCGATCAGCTCGCCGGCGGTGAGGGGATGGCGGGCGTACACGGCCGAGCCGCCCGCGCCCGGGGCGGGCCACGTCACCGCGTACGGCAGCAGCTCGCGCAGCCCGGCCGCCGCCAGCCGCCGCTCGGCGAGGGGCGTGAACTCCTGCAACGTCAGCACGTCCGGCCGCAGCGACCTGACCTGCCCGGCCAGCTCCGTCGCGTCGGCCGTGCCCACCAGCAGGTTGGCGGCCAGCACGCGCAGCGGCGCGCCGTGGGCGGCCGGCGCGGGGTCGGGCAGGGCGCGGGGCAGCACCGCGACGCCCAGCGCCAGCACCGTGACCAGCGCGACCGCCCCCGCCGCCCACCGCCGCAGCAGCCCGGCGAGTGCCAGGCCCAGCGCCGCCCCCACCGCCGCGTGCGGCGTGAACGCGACCGCCGGCACCCACGGCCAGTCCGGCTCGAACCCGCTCAGGCGCACCGCCGCCCAGACGGCGAACGGCGTCACCGCGATCCAGCTCATCCAGCTACGCACGTTCTGTATCGCCATATGTCGTGAAAGGCGTTCACGGCGTGAGAAAGTGTGCTGCATGCGCGACGTGGAAGCCCGGGTCCTGAACGCCATCGACGAGGCGGAGGCCGTCGGTCTGCTGGCCGAGGCGGTGCGCGTCCCGAGCGTCACGGGCACCGACGCCGAGTCCGACCTCCAGCACCGCTTCGCCCGCCTGCTCACCGAGGCCGGCCTGGACGTGGACGTCTGGAAACTCGACCTCGCCGACCTCACCGCGCGCGCCGGTTTCCCCGGCACCGAGGCCCCCAGGCAGGAGGGTTACGGCGTCGTCGCCGTGACCGAGGGCGAGGGCGTGCCGGCGCTGGCCCTCCAGGGCCACGTGGACGTCGTCCCGACCGGCGACCTGGCCAAGTGGGAGGGCAGCGACCCGTTCGCCGCCCGGATCACCGGCGACGTGCTGCACGGCAGGGGCGCCTGCGACATGAAGGCCGGCCTGGTGGCCAACCTGGCCGTCGTCCGGGCGCTGAAGCGGGCGGGGGTACGCCTGGCCAGGCCCCTCGCCGTGCACTGCGTGATCAGCGAGGAGGACGGCGGCCTCGGCGCGTTCGCCACCCTGGCCAGGGGGCACACGGCGGAGGCCGCGGTGATCACCGAGCCCACCAGCGGCGCGGTCATCACCGCCAACGCCGGCGCGCAGACCTTCCGGCTGGAGATCGCCGGCCGCGCCGCGCACGGCGCCACGCGGTACGAGGGCGTCAACGCGATCGAGGTCTTCTGGCCGGTGTTCGAGGCGATCAGGCGCCTGGAGGCCGAACGCAACCGGGACGTGCCGGAGCTCTTCGGCGCCAACCCCATGCCGTACCCCATCGAGGTCGGCACCGTGCGGGCCGGCGACTGGGCGAGCACCGTGCCGGACCTGCTGGTCGCCGAGGGACGCCTCGGCGTGCGGCTGGAGGAGGACCCGGCCGCGGCGCGGGCGGCCTTCGAGGAGGCCGTCGCCTCGACCGGCCATCCGTGGCTGCGGGACAACCCGCCTGCGGTGACCTGGCCGGGCGGCCAGTTCGCCAGCGGCCGGCTGCCCGCCGGGCACGAGCTGCTCGGCGCGGTCGACCAGGCCGTCGCCGACGTCGCGGGCCGCCGTCCGGCCGAGGCCGCCGCGCCGTACGGGAGCGACCTGCGCCTGTACGCGGCGGCAGGTGTCCCGACCCTGCACTACGGCCCGGGGGACGTCCGGTTCGCGCACGCGCCCAGGGAGCAGGTCGAGCTGGCCGAGCTGCGCGAGGTCACCCGCGCGCTGGCGCTGCTCGCGGTGCGCCGCTGCGGCGTCCTGTGAGCGGTTCCCGGTACGACCGTCACAGGGACGACTCGACCGGCAGGCCGGCCCCGACCCAGTCCTCGATGCCCTCGGCGTACCGGCGCACGTCGGTGTAGCCGAGCGCGGTCAGCCGGTTGGCCACGGCCTTGCTGTTGCCGCAGGCGGGGTTGGAGCAGTAGGTGACGATGGTGGCGTCCTTGTCGGGCAGCAGCTCGGCGGCGCGCTCGGCGACCTCGCTCTCCACCAGGGCGACGGCCCCGGGCAGGTGCTGCTGGGCGTAGGAGGAGCCGCCGAGCGTGTCCAGCACGGTCACGCTGCCCAGACGGGCGTGCAGCTCCTCGCGGGTGATGGTCATTGTGGCCTCCGAGCGAAATGGACTAGAGTCCGGATGTGTGAATGGCCAGGAACCTAACGGACCGCAGTCCGGTTCGTCAAGCGAGCCGCTGGAGCTGCTGACCGGCAAACCGGTCAGGGAACGCGCGGACGCGGCGCGCAACAGGGAGAAGGTGCTCGCGGCCGCCGCGCGGCTGTTCGCCGAGAAGGGCGTGGAGGCCGTGTCGATGGACGCGGTCGCCGCCGAGGCGGGCGTCGGCAAGGGCACGCTGTTCCGCCGGTTCGGCGACAAGTCGGGGCTGGCGGTGGCGCTGCTGGACGCCCGCGAACGCGACCTGCAGCAGCGCGTGCTGTCGGGGCCGCCGCCCGTCGGCCCCGGCGCTGCGGCCGCCGAGCGCCTGACCGCCTTCACGGCCGCCTACCTCGACTACCTCTACGCCCACCTCGACCTGGTGCGGATGTCCGAGACGGCCAGCCCGGGGGCCCGCTACCGCATCGGCGCCTACCGCTTCTGGCACCGCCACGTCGCGATCCTGCTGGCCGAGGCCCGGCCCGGCGCCGACGCCGACGTGCTCGCCCACACCCTGCTGGCCGCGATGGGCGCGGAGGCGGCCGGGGTGCTGCGCGAGGAGTACGGCCGCGAGCGCGCCGCCGCGGGCATCACGGCCCTGGCCGCCGCCCTCGTCCGGCCGGTCTAGCTCGAGTTGTTCGGCTCAGGCGGGAGCGGTCACCCGCCGCCGCGCCTCGGGCACGATCATCGGCGTGCCCGACTGCGGGTCCTGGATGATCTCGCACCGCAGGTCGAACACCCGGTGGACCAGCTCGGGCGTGACGATCTCGGCGGGCACGCCCTCGGCCACGACCTCGCCGGCCCGCATGACGATCAGGTGGGTGGCGTACCGGCACGCCTGGTTGAGGTCGTGCAGCACGGCGACCATGGTCCGGCCGGCCTCGTGCAGGTCGGCGCAGAGGTCGAGCACCTCGATCTGATGGGAGATGTCCAGGAACGTGGTGGGCTCGTCCAGCAGCAGGATCGGCGTCTCCTGGGCCAGCGCCATGGCCAGCCACACCCGCTGCCGCTGGCCGCCGGACAGCTCGTCCACGATCCGGTCGGCCAGCCCGGCGACGTCGGTCGCGCGCATGGCCTCGGCCACGGCCGCCTCGTCGGCCCTCGACCACTGGCGCATGAGCCGCTGGTGCGGGTAGCGGCCGCGGGCCACCAGGTCGGCCACGCTGATCCCGTCGGGCACGATCGAGCTCTGCGGCAGCAGGCCCAGCCGCCGCGCCACCTCCTTCGACGGCAGCGCGGTGATCACGCTGCCGTCCAGGTGCACGGCGCCCTTCCTCGGCTTGAGCATCCTGGCCAGCGCGCGCAGCAGCGTGGACTTGCCGCACGCGTTCGGGCCGATGATCACGGTGAAGGACTCGTCCGGGATCGCCACGCTGAGCTCGGCGGCCACGACGCGCTGGTCGTAGGCGAGGGTGAGGCCGGTGCCCGACAGGCGGTGGTCAATCATCAGTGACGGTCCTTTCGCAGGAGCAGGGCGAGGTACGTGCCGCCGATGGCGGCGGTGACCACCCCGACGGGGAGCTGGGTCGGCGCGAGCAGCCGCTGGGCGACCAGGTCGGAGGCGGTGAGCAGCACCGCGCCCATGAGCGCCGAGGCGCCCATCGTGACGCCGGGGGAGCGGATCAGCCGGCGGGCGATCTGCGGCGCGGCCAGCGCGACGAAGACGACGGGCCCGGCCGCAGCGGTGGCCACGCCGGTCAGCAGCACCCCGGCGGTGATGGCCGCGGCCCGTACGGCCTCGACCTTGACGCCCATCGCCCTGGCCGCGTCGTCGCCCATCTCGATCATCCGCATCGGCCGCGCCACCAGCGCGCACACCGGCAGCAGGACGGCCAGCGCCACCGCGACCGGGATCGCGTGGGCCCACCCGCGCCCGGCGAGGCTGCCGGTCAGCCACGCGCCCGCGGTGGCCGCGTCGTTGATGTTGGCCCTGGTCAGCAGGTAGTTGTTGACCGCCAGCAGCAGCGTGTTGGCCCCGATGCCGACCAGCACCAGCCGGTAGCCCTGCACGCCGCGCCGGAAGGCCAGCGCGTAGACCAGGACGGCGGTGACCACGCAGCCGGCCAGCGCGCCGCCCGCGATCGTCATGGCCGAGCCGCCCGCGACGACGGCGAGGATGCCGCCCGTCGAGGCGCCGGCGGTGAAGCCGACGAAGTCGGGGCTGCCCAGGGGGTTCTTGGTCAGGCTCTGGAAGATCGCGCCGCCCGCCCCGAACGCCGCCCCCACCAGCAGCCCGGTGACCACGCGCGGGGCCCGCAACCTGCTCACGATCAGCTCGGCGACCGGCGTGCCCTGGCCGAACAGGGCGTCCAGGACGTCGGGCACGGAGACGGTGAACTCGCCGGTGGCGATCGCCGCCACGCCCACCCCGCAGCCGATCGCCACGAGGGCGGCGCAGACGAGCAGCGACCGGGGCGCGAGCCGGACGGACCAGGGGCCGAGACGTACGGTCACAGCGCCGCCACCCGCCTGCGCCGGGCCAGCAGGATGAAGATCGGCGCGCCGATCACCGCCCACACGATGCCCACCTGCACCTCTCCCGGACGCGCGACCAGCCGCCCGACGACGTCGGCGCCCAGCAGCAGCACGGGCGCGGCCAGCGCCGAGTACGGCAGCACCCACCGCTGGTCGCCGCCCACCAGCGCGCGCACGGCGTGCGGCACGACCAGCCCGACGAACCACAGCGGCCCGGCGGCGGCGGTCGCGGCCCCGCACAGCAGCGTGACGGCCACGCCGGTGAGGACGCGCGTCCTGCCGACCGCGACGCCCAGCGAGCGCCCGGCGTCGTCGCCGAGCGAGAGCATGTTGAGCGGCCTGGCCAGCGCCAGCCCGAGCGCCAGCCCCGCCACCATGAACGGCGCCAGCCGCGCCAGCGTGTCCGCGTTCTGCCCGGCCAGCGAGCCGGTCAGCCAGAACCGCATCCGGTCGAAGGTCTGCGCGTCCATGCGCAGGATCGCCGAGGCGACGGCCGTGAACACCATGCCGAGCGCGACCCCGGCCAGCGCCAGGCGTACCGGTCCGGCGCCGGAGCGGCCGGCCGCGGCCAGCGCGTAGACGACGACGGAGGCCACCGCGGCGCCGCCGAAGGCGAACCAGACGTACACGGCGGGGTCGGAGAGGCCGAACAGGCCGAGCGCGAGCGTGACGCCGAGCGCGGCGCCCTCGTTGATGCCGAGCAGCCCGGGGTCGGCCAGCGGGTTGCGGGTCAGGCTCTGGATGAGCGCCCCCGCCAGGCCCAGCGTCGCGCCGACGCCGATGCCGAGCAGCGTGCGCGGGATGCGCAGCTCGCGGATGACGACGTGGTCGCTGGAGCCGTCGGGGGCGAGCAGCGCGTCGATCACCGTCGAGAACGGCACCGACCGCGCCCCGAGCGCCACGCTCGCCATCGCCACCAGCGCCAGCACCCCCGCGGTCACGACCAGCCCGATCACCAGCACGGACGCGGGCCGGCGCGGTCGCGTCCCCTCCACGGTCGCCGGCGGACGCCCGCCGGCGGGCTCAGCCGTGTCCTCAGCCGGGCGCACCCGACCCCCTCTCGTAGCGGTCAAACTTAGGTAAGGCTAATCTAATGTCTCCGTAAGAAGGCAAGCCTAACCTTAGGAGACGGACATGTCGGGACCGGTATTCGCGCGCAGAGGCTTCCTGGCCGCCACGGCAGGGCTCGCGGCGGCCCTGACACTGTCGGCCTGCGGCGGCGGCACCCGGGCGGCGGGCGACGGCGGCGCGACCGCCTCGGCCGCGCCCGCCGCGCAGGGCTGGACGTTCACCGACGACCGCGGCAAGAAGCTGGACCTGCCCAAGCGCCCGTCCCGGGTGGTGGCCCAGGTGGGCGCCGCCGCCGCGCTGTGGGACTTCGGCGTGCGCCCGGTCGCCGTCTTCGGCCCGCACAAGCTCGCCGACGGATCCAGGGACCCGCAGGTCGGCAACGTCGACATCGCCGAGGTCGAGGGCCTGGGCAACGTCTGGGACGAGTTCAACGTCGAGAAGTACATCTCCCTCCAGCCCGACCTGCTGGTCAGCAGCATGTACGTCAAGGGCGACCTCTGGTACGTGCCGGCGAAGTCGAAGGAGACCATCGAGCAGGTCGCCCCCACCGCCGGCGTCATGCTCACCGGCCGCAGCGCCACCCAGGTGATCGGCAGGTACGAGGAACTGGCCAGGTCACTGGGCGCCGACCTCCGGGGCGTGCCCGAGGCCAAGGCCCGCATGGAGGCCGCGACCAGGGAACTGGCCGCCTTCAAGGACCTCAGGATCCTCTTGATGTCCGGCGGCGCCGACGCCATGTGGGTCGTCAACCCGCCCGAGTACCCCGACATCGTGCATCTCACCGAGAACGGCCTGAACGTCGTCAAGCCCTCGAAAGTCGACGACGGCGGCTTCTTCCAGACCCTGAGCTGGGAGAACGCCGACACCTACGACGCCGACGTGATCCTCTACGACACCCGCACCCAGTCGCTCAAGCCCGAGGAGATGCTGAGGAAGCCCACCTTCGCCAAGCTCCCGGCGGTCAAGGCGGGCCAGCTCTACCCGTGGCGCGCCGAGGCCCCCTTCAGCTACCAGGGCTACGCCGCGTTCCTGGAGGAGCTGGTGGCGAACCTGAAGAAGGCCAAGGTGCTTCAGTAGGCCCCGCGCACCTCGACGATCTCGGCGAGCGGGAACTCCAGGTAGTCGCCCGCCTCCTCGCACCAGGCGTCGAGCGCCCCGGCACGCAGCTCGCCGTGGCTGATCGTGGCCGTCAGGCCGTCGGCCAGCGTGATGCCCGCCCGCACCCCGCGGTCGACGACGAAGCCGAGCAGCGACTGCTGGGCGGTCGGCAGTCTGGTCGCCATCCTGCCGATGACCGCCCAGGTGCGGCCGTGCTTGCCGGAGTCGTCCCGGCCGGCCGCGACCAGGCGGCGGGCGTGCTCGTGCGGGTCGGGAGCCGGCTCGGCGATCACGTACGGCGCGTGCGGATCCGAGCCGGGCGTGAACTCCGACAGCTCGGCCACCTGCCCGCCGGGCAGCAGGATCAGCTTGCCGTTGTGCGGCTCCTCGGCCCTGGCCCGGTGGATGGTGATCTCGCCGGTGTCGGAGACCGGCACGGGGGAGTAGCCGTTCTCGCGCAGGGCGGCCAGCGTGCGCTCGGCCGGGGCCGCGCTGATCAGCACCGTGGGGGCCAGCAGCCGCAGGCCCAGCCGGGCCAGCCGCCGGTGCCCGGCGATCTCGGCGAGCAGCGCGGTGTCGCCGGCCTGCACCACGCAGCCGACCGTGGAGACCGTCACCTCGCCGTGCCGGCGGGCGGTGTCGCGCACCAGGTACTCAAGGGGCTGCGGGATCGTGCCGACCGTGGCCAGCTCGTCGAGCAGCTCGTCGGCGTCGTAGCCGTGGTCGAGCGCGCCGCGCACGCTCTCGGTGGTGAAACGCCACACCGAGGCCGCGCCGCGCGACTCGCGCTCGGCCACCCGGTCGAGCAGCGCCGCCAGCTCGGCCGACGGCGGCCCGGTCACCACCGCGGTGAGGTCGGGGCCGAACAGCGCGCTCCTGCGCACGCTGGCTAGCGCCCTGGTGGACGCCTCGGCCAGCAGCGGATCGTGCTCGACCCGCGGGACGGCGTCGTCGTTCTCGTCGCCGGGGTCGGCGGTCAGCCCGGCCAGGGCGCGGCCGAGGTCGGTGAGCGCGCCGTTGGCCAGCAGGCCGAGCAGCGTGGCCTCCTCCAGCACGGCCGGCGCGCACTCGGCCAGCAGCGCCTGGTCGAGCAGCGGGGCGTGCCAGTGGACGTTGCGCACGAGGCTGTCGCGGTCGGCGAAGGCGGTGCCGGCCGGCAGATGGGCCAGCGCCGCCAGCACGGCCCTGCGCACCCTGGCCACCGCGCTGCCCGAGGGGTCGTCGCCGAGCACGGTGGCGTACTTGCCGTCGACCTTGCGCAGGGACGAGCGTTCCATCCGCCACCACGCCGACAGCAGCACCCGCAGCCGGGCCGAGCCCTCGTCGAGCCGCCAGCGGTCGAAGCGCTCGGTGGGGATCATGCCGCCCGACTGCTCGTCCCAGGCCAGCAGCCTGGCCACCGCGCAGACCTCCAGCAGCAGGCGGGTCTCGTCCTCGTCGCAGCCGGTCTCCTTGGCCACCCTGCGGACCTCGCGCACGCCCACGCCGCCGGTCTTGAGCAGCGGCAGCGGCGTCTTGGAGGTGTTGTCGAGCAGGGCCGCGCAGCGCTCGACCACGTGCGGGGCGGCCAGCGTCATCAGGTGGTCGACCTCCTCGGGGTCGACCGGGATCGAGGCCACCTCGGGCGCCTCGGGCTGGAACGGCGGATGGTAGGCGGGGCCGCGCAGGCACAGCGCCACCTCGCGCGGGAGCTCGGCGACGTGCCAGCTCGGGCGGAACAGCAGGCCGTGGTCGGCGCACCACTTCTCCGGCGTGCCGGGGGTGACGAACCGGCCGCCGTCGACGTCGCGGGCGGGGCCGTCCCAGGCGAAGCGGCCGAGCAGCGCGAGCGTGCCGTCGGGGGCGGTGGCCGTCAGCCGGTCGAGGCGGCCGGGGTCGGACAGCAGCTCGATGACGCGGGCGATCGTGCGCCGCTTGTTGCCGTGGGCGGGCAGGCCGAGCACGCGGGCCAGGGCGCGCAGGGCGTCGTTGCTGATCGTCCAGGAGTTGAGGTAGTGCTCCAGCGGCTCGCCCAGGCCGAGCGGCGCCGCCCACCAGCGCGCCACGCCCTCGGCCAGATGGATCACGCCGTCGGCGTCGGGCCAGGCCAGCGCGTGGTCGTACAGATGGTCGAGCCAGGGGGCCACCGTCTCGCCCGGGACGCCGAGGAAGGCGGCCAGCCCCTCGGGCGTCGGCCGGGTCATGGTCAGGCCCGCCTCGGCCAGTTGCAGGGCGGGCAGCGGCAGCCCCCGCATGGCCTCCATGACGGCGAAGCCGTTGCCCAGGCGCTGGGCCAGCGTGTCGAGCCTGCGGGGCCAGGGCGGCGCGATGGCGTCGGGCCTGTTGGCCAGGATGCGGGCAAGCCGGTTTTCGTCTAGTGTGCGCAGCCAGCCGAGCAGGTGATCTTCCATCTGTCAGCACTCTCATGGGGTCGCGTGGGACTCACCGTGAGCCATGACCATCCACGGTAGTGCAGAGCACCCCTCTCTCAGGAGAGGACCGCCCAGACGATCTTGCCGTGGGGCGCGAGTGCCGACCACCCCCAGCGGAGGCTGAGTGATTCGACGATGTGGAGACCCAGGCCGCCGGTGTCAAGGGGGCCAGGGTATCGCAGCACGGGCACCGAGGTGCCGGGATCGGTGAACGCGCTGGTGACGAGCGAGCCGCGGCGCACCAGGGACATGTGGACCGGGCGCTGGCAGTGGGGCTCGTCGAGGCGCAGGCCGTGGCGCAGGGCGTTGGTGGCGAGCTCGGAGACCACCAGTTCCATGTTCTCGACCAGCTCGCCGAGCCCCCAGCCGGACAGGGTCCCCGTGGTGAAGCTGCGCGCGGAGTGGACCGAGGAGGCGGTGGGCGGGAGCACGTACGTGGCGCTCGCGGACGGGCCGGTCACCAGGAGATCGCGAGCCGCCTCCGGCCACCAGCCGACGGGCGGCCACCAGTCGAACGTGGTCCACTGGCCGGGCGCCGTGGTGGATTGCACGTGATCATTCTGCGGCAATCTCTCGTGCAGGTGCAAGAGCGAATGCACGTGCAGACAACTCGTGCAACCGCTACGGTTCTCCTCAAGTGGTCAATATGGGGGAAAGGGGATCTTGTCCGCGGCCCATGATCTTTCGGCCGCCAAGTGACAGACTGTGTCTTCAAGGAAACGACACAAGGAGCAGCACGTGTCCATTGATCCGCCCGGCTCCGGCTCGACCGTTCGGCGCATCATGCTGGGTGCGAGCCTCAGGCGCCTGCGCGAGGCCTCCGGGCTCGACCGCGGCCAGGCCGGGTTCCACATCCGGGCGTCCGAATCCAAGATCAGCCGTATGGAGCTCGGGCGTGTCGGGTTCAAGACACGTGACGTGGAGGACCTGCTCACCCTGTACGGCGTCGTCGACGATGCCGAACGCCGTGCCCTGCTGGAGATGGTCCGTGAGGCCAACACCCCCGGGTGGTGGCACAAGTACTCCGCCGAGCTGCCCTCGTGGTTCACGACGTACGTGGGCCTGGAGGAGGCCGCGAGCGTGATCCGTACCTATGAGGTGCAGTTCGTGCCCGGCCTGCTGCAGACGGCCTCGTACGCGCGATCGGTCTTCCAGCTCGGCAATCCCGACGCGAGTCCGGACAAGATCGAGCGCCGCGTGCACATGCGCATGCAGCGCCAGGAGCGCTTCACCCAGAAGGACGGCCCCAAGCTGTGGGCCGTCATCGACGAGGCGGCGCTCAAGCGGACCATCGGCGGGCGAGAGGTCATGTCCGAGCAGCTCCAGCATCTGCTGGAAGTCGCCGCCCTGCCCAACATCACCCTCCAGGTGATGCCCTTCAGGTTCGGCAAGCACGCCGCCGAGGGGGGCGCGTTCAGCATCTTGCGGTTTCCCGAGTCCGATTTGTCGGACGTTGTCTACGTCGAGCAGCTCTGGGGTGCCCTGTACCTGGACAAACGTGAGGACATCGACCCGTACCTCACCGCCATGGAGCAACTGTGCGTGGAAAGCACCACGCCAGGGGGCACCGTCGAGCTCATCGGCGGTCTTCTCAGAAAGATGTAGATGAACCACACCTACAACGGCATGCCCGCGGCCGACCTCACCCAGGTCGCCTGGCGCAAGAGCCGCTACAGCAACTCGCAGGGCAACTGCGTGGAGCTCGCGGAGCTTCCCGACGGAGGGATCGCGGTCCGCAACTCGCGCTTCCCCGACGGTCCTGCTCTCATCTATACCCGCGACGAGATCCGGGCCCTGGTGCTCGGCGCGAAGGACGGCGAGTTCGACGGCCTCCTCGTGTAACAGCCTGTTCACCTCCGGCGCGCTCCCTTAACGGGGGCGCGCCGGAGGCGTAACCGGCGGGGAATTTCCGCAGGTCAGGATGGCGTACATGCTCGACCAGATGAACCTGTACCCGATCGCCGACGACGTGCTGCTCGCGCCGGGCGGCAAGGTCGTGGTCCGCACGTACGGCGTGGCGCCCGCGGGCGCCGCCATCTCCTACCGCACCTGGGTGACCGGCCTGCGCGACCAGCCGCGCTACTGGCACTGGGGCCACTTCGAGGACGCCGCCTCCGGGCACCGCCGGGTGCTGGAGTGGCTGACCGGCAGGGGGCCGCGGCCTTCCCAGGCGCTGACCTGATCGCTATCCTCATGCCAAGCAAATGCTTGGTAGAGGAGGCGTGGTGCGGCGCGCGATCCACCTGCTCGAAGAGGTCGACTTCCGGCCGATGAACTCCAGACGGCCGCTGGAGTACCTGACCTGGCTGACCCGCTACAAACGCGAGGACGAGAGCCGCGCCGAGCCCGCCCTGACCACCGGCATGTCCATCAGGTCGCGCGAGATCGACCTCGTCGGCGCCTTCTACGCCGTGGGCATCACCGGCCACCCCCAGTTCAAGGCCGTCACGTTGTGGGACTGCCACGGCGGGTGGGACGGCGGCTGGCGCCAGATGATGGACATCTACCAGGGCGTGGACGAGCGCCTGTTCCTGTCCGACATCGACGACCTGCGCTTCTCCGCCTTCTCCAGGCCGCTCGGCGCCGCGCCGGGCTGCCCGCCGCTCGCCGGGGCCCCCGCCGCCGAGTTCTACCTCTTCGAGAGCGCCCGCGTCCGCCCCGGGGCCGCGCTGGACTACCTGGAGGCCGTCCGCACCGAGCGCGCCCCGCTGCTGGCCGAGCACGGCCACACCCTGACCGGCCTGTACGAGGTGCTGTTCTGCGACACCGAGGTCGTCACCATGTGGGCCGTCTCACTGGACGACCACCTGGCCACCCAGCGGGCCCGCGACGCCGCGCTCGGGCTCGACGACGAGGTCCCGCCCGATTCCCGGCTGCTCGACTGGGGCAGGCGGGCCCGCGGCTACCTCGAAGGCCCCTGGCGCGAGACCCTGCTCGCGCCGTTCCCCGGCAGCCGTCTGGCGCGGGCACCGCGGCCGGGTTAGCGTCGGCTGCGGAGGCAGCCATGACGGACCCCTACCTCTACGGCGAGGGCGAGGCCGGGGGCGTGGCGTCCGTGACCGTGCCGTACGCCGAGCAGGTGGCGCTCATGGACGACCTGCTCACCGAGCTGAGCCCGGCCCAGTGGGACGCGCCGATCGCCCGCCACGGCACGGTCCGCGACCTGGTCGGGCACCTGGCCGCCAACGACGCCACCGTGGTCTCCTTCATGGGCCTGCCCGGCGCGGGCGCGGCCCCGGCGCACCGGCGCTGGCGCGGCCGCGCCGCCGCGTGCCGGGCAACGTGCGCCTGGTCGCCGAGTTCGGCCTGGCGCTGCTGCCCCGGGCGCTGAGGGGGCCGCGCCGCGACGTCTCGGTCACTGTCGTGCTGACCGGCCCAGGGGGCGGCACGTGGACGGTCCCGCTCTCGCGCACCCCTGGCCGGGACGCCGGGCTGATCTCGGCCTGCGCGGTGGACTTCTGCCGGCTGGTGGCCGGCCGGTGGCCCCCGGACGCCTTCCCGCACGCCTCGGAGGGCGACCGGGAGCTCACCCGCGACCTGATCCGCGCCGCCGCCACCCTCGGCTGCGACTGACGAACCCCCTCAGGCGACCGGCGAGTTCCAGCTCAGCAGCACCGGTTCGGCGTGCTCGAAGCCGAGCCGGGAGTAGGTGCCGGTGTCGAGCCGCAGCAGCCGGCCGTCCGCCGGGTCGAGGCCGAGCCAGCGGGCGGCCAGCACGCGCAGGAAATGGCCGTGCGCCACCAGCACGACCCGCCCCTCGGCCCGGCGGGCCCGCTCGATCACCCGGTCGGCGCGCGCGGCCACCTCGGCGGCGCTCTCGCCGGGATGCTCGGCGTCGCCGGGGATCACACCGTCACGCCACAGGTACCAGCCGGGCCGGGTCTTCCTGATGTCCGGCGTGGTGATGCCCTCGTAGCCGCCGTAGTCCCACTCCCACAGGTCGGGGTCGACCTCGTAGTCCGTCAAACCGGCCAGCTCCGCCGTACGGCGGGCCCGCTGCGCGGGGGAGACCAGCGCCAGCCCGAACGCGGACGCCTTGACCAGCGGCGCCAGCGCCCTGGCCTGGTCCTCCCCGTCGGGCGTCAAGGGCAGGTCGGTACGGCCGGTGTGCCGGCCGGCCGTGCTCCATTCGGTGGCTCCGTGCCTCAGCAACAACATCTCATCCATGAGGTCCATCATCCGGCAGGGCCGCCAGCTCCTCGACGACAGGGGTGAAGGCGGCCAGGTCACGCTCGTGGTGCAGCACGAAGTAGGAGACGCCGTGCGCCTCGCGCCAGTGGCGCAGCTGGTCCGCGACGTCGCGGCGGGTGCCGAGCAGCACCTGCGGCGTGTCGCCGAGCCCGGAGCTGTCGGCGGCGCTCCACGACTCCTCCGGCTTGCGCTCGCCCACCTGCATCACGCTGGTGCCGATCTCCAGCAGGTGGTGGCGGGGGCTGCGGCGCAGCAGCGCCAGCTTGGCGAGGAACGCCTCCGGGCCGGCGTCGCGCGGGTCGGGGCCGGTGCCGTCCGCCTTGACGCGGGTGCCGAGGTTGACGATGTCGGCGTGCTCGGCGGCCAGGGCGAGCATGCGGGGGCCGCCGCCGCCCAGCAGGATGGGCGGGCGCGGGCGCTGCACCGGCTTGGGCTCCTGCTCCAGCCCGGCCAGGCGGTAGTGCGCGCCCTCGTACGTCAGCGGGCCGTCGCCCCACAGGCCCTTGATCACCTCCAGGGCCTCGCGCAGCCGGTCGAGGCGCACGCCGGGCGGGTCCAGCCGCAGCCCGGCCCGTTCGTAGTCGTCGGCCATCCAGCCGGTGCCGAGGCCCAGCTCCAGGCGTCCGCCGGAGAGCAGGTCCAGGGTGGCGGCCTCCTTGGCCAGCACGGCCGGGTGCCGGAAGTCGTTGGCGAACACCAGGGTGCCGACGCGCAGCCGGGTGGTGGCGCAGGCCGCCGCCGTCAGCGCCGCGACGGGCGCGAAGCGCGGGCCGACCAGGTGGTCGGGCACCAGCAGCACGTCGAAGCCGGACGCCTCCAGCCGCCTGGCCCGCTCGGCCCACTCCTTGCCGGACCGCGCCCCGCGCAGCACCGCACCGAACCTGAACCGTCGCACGGCATCCTCCTCGACCCGGATCTTACCAAGCGCTTGCTTGGAGTGGCACACTGGTGGCCATGGAGATCCCGGTACGCCAGGCGACCGACGACGAGGTGGCGTTCTTCGGCGAGCACGGCTGGGTCCGCCTGGACCGGCTGGTCGCCCCGGACACGGTCGGCGAGCTGCGCGAACGGGCCCGCGAGCGCCTGCGGTCGCGCAGCCGGGCCGGGGACACGCCGGTCGACCGGGCCTTCGGGCAGTCCCGCGACGTCGCCGCCGAGGACGAGCTGTTCGGCGCGCTGAGCACCAGCCCGGCCATGGGCCGCAACGCCGTACGGCTGCTGGGCGGGGTGCGGGCCGTGCGCGTGCAGGTCACCAACCTGCTGGTCAAGGAGCCGGGCGAGCACGGCGCCACCGAGTTCCACCAGGACTTCCCGTGGATGCCCATGGACCGCTCGGCCATGCTGACCGTGTGGCTGGCGCTGGCCGACGTGCCCGCCGACATGGGGTCGCTGCGCTTCTACAGCGGCTCCCACCGCTGCGGCCTGCTCGGGCGCAGCTTCACCCGCGCCGGGGACGACCAGCTCAGCCAGCATCCCTGGATCGCCGAGCTGGAGCTGTCGCCACCGTTCGACCTGCGGGCCGGGGACGCCACCGTGCACCACGCGCTCACCGTGCACGGCGCGTCCGCCAACCGGCGCGACACCGCCCGCCTGTCGTTCACCGTCACCTACTTCGACGCCGACGCCCTCTACACCGGGCTGCCGTACCGGCAGACCGACGGGCTCGGCCTGGAGGTCAACCGGCCCTTCGAGCACGAGAGGTTCCCGTGCCTGAGACCGTGAGGGGGCCGGTCGCCGACCTCGGGGCGACGCTGATGCACGAGCACGTGTTCGGGCTCAGCCCGGAGATCCTGTGGAACTGGCCGGACGTCCCCGAGGGCTGGGACCTGGAGCGGCGGGCGCGGGAGGCGGCGGCCAAGCTCGACGCGCTCAAGGCCGAGGGCATCGACACGATCGTCGACCTGACCGTCGTCGGGCTCGGCAGGTACGTCCCGGCCGTCCAGCGGGTGGCCGAGCTGACGTCGGTGAACATCGTGGCCGCCACCGGGCTCTACACCTACGACGCGCTGCCGCCGTACTTCGGCAACCGGGGGCCGGGGTCGCTGTTCGGCGGCCCGGACCGGCTGGCCGAGTTCTTCGTCCGCGACCTCGCCGAGGGGATCGGGCGGACCGGGGTGAAGGCGGCCATGCTGAAATGCGCCTCCGACCACCTCGGCATGACCAAGGGGTGCGAGCGGGTGTTCCGGGCCGTGGCCGAGGCCCACCTGGCCACCGGTGCGCCGATCACCACGCACTCGCACAGCGCCTCCAGGGGCGGGCTGGAGCAGCAGCGGCTGCTCGGCTCGCTCGGCGTGGACCTGGAACGGGTGGTGATCGGGCACGCGGGCGACTCGACGGACCTGGCGTACCTGGAGGAGCTGGTGGCCGGCGGCTCCTACCTGGGCATGGACCGGTTCGGCATCGAGACGATCAGCTCGTTCGACGACCGGGTGGCGGTGGTGGCGGCGATGTGCGAACGCGGCCACGCCGGAAAAATGGTTCTAGGTCACGATTCGTACTGTTTCAACGACCGGTTCGACCCCGACGTCGTACGGCGTCGCCACCCGAACTACCACCTCCTGCACATCTCCCGCGACGTCGTGCCCGAACTGCGCAGCCGCGGCGTCACCGGCGACCAGCTCCACCAGATGCTCGTCGACAACCCCAGGAGGATCCTGCGATGACCTCTGCGACGACCCCCGCCTCGGCGCAGGACTTCGACGTCGCCGCCGACTGGCACGTCGCCGCGCCGTACGACTTCCTGCGCCGCCTGCGCGCCGGACGGCCGGTGTTCCGCAGCGAGCACCTGGGCGCGTACGTGCTGACCCGCCACGCCGACGTGCGCGCCGCGTACGGCGACCCGGCCCGCTTCTCCTCCGAGGGGTCGCTGACGATCTCCCGCAGCCTCACCCCGCAGACCCGCGCCAAGCTGGGCGAGCACGGCTCGTTCCTGTCCAGCTTCGTGGCCAACGTGGACCCGCCCGACCACACCCGCCTGCGCCGCTCGGTCTCCCGGGCCTTCACGCCGCGGGCCGTCGCCGCCATGGAGGAGCGCTTCCGGCGGCTGAACGAGGACGTCCTCGACCGGGTCGCCCCGAGGGGCCGGGCCGACTTCGTCGCCGAGATCGGGCACGAGCCGTCGGTCAAGCTGACCGCCCGCTTCATCGGCGTGCCCGCCGCCGACGAGGCGTTCGTGCAGGCGCACGTCAAGGACTGGTTCATGCTGTTCCTGTCGCCGCAGCCGCCGGCCCGCCAGCTTGAGCTGGCCGACAGCTTCCTGGCCTACCTCGACTACGTCGACCGCCTGGTGGCCGCCCGCGCCAAGGACCCGCGGGACGACTTCACGTCCCTGATGACCTCGCTGATCGGCGACGAGCTGAGCCGTCGGGAGGTCGTCGAGCTGATCTCCACGATCCTGCTCGGCGGCAACGACACCGTCCCCAACCAGCTCGGCAACAGCGTCCTGCGGCTGCTGCGCGAGGACGCCTGGCCGGTGCCGCCGGCCCTGATCCCGGGGGCGGTCGAGGAGTGCATGCGGATCGACGGCGCCTCCCTGGGCTCCTTCCGGCACGCCGTCGAGGACGTCGTCCTGCACGGCGTGACGATCCCGGCGGGCTCGCTCGTCCTGCTGTCCACCGACTCCGCCGGGCACGACGAGACCGTCTTCCCCGACCCGGAACGGTTCGTGATCGACCGTCCCAACGCCGCCGACCACCTGGTCTTCGGGTACGGCATCCACTTCTGCGTCGGGGCGGCGCTCGGCCGCCTGCAGCTGCGCACCGCGCTCGACGTCCTCGGGCGCCGCCTGCCCGGCCTGCGGCTGGTCCCGGACGCGCCCGTCGCCTACCGCAGGTCGCTGGTGGGGCGCGGGCTGAGCGCGCTGGAGGTGGAGTGGTGAGCGCGGACGTCCCGAACGGGCGGTTCGGCGGGCGGGTGGCGCTGGTGACGGGGGCGGGGTCCGGCATCGGCGCGGCGTGCGCGGCCCGGCTGGCCGCCGAGGGCGCCCGGGTGGGCGTGCTCGACCTGCGCGCCGCCCCGGCACGGGCCACCGCCGCCGCCGTACGCGCCCGGGGCGGCGCCGCCATGGCGCTGACCTGCGACGTGTCGGACGAGAAGCAGGTGGAGGAGTCGGTGGCCGCGCTGGTGGCCGCCTTCGGCCGGGTGGACGTGCTGCACTCCAACGCCGCCTGCCTCGACCGCGACGTCTACGGCCGCGACCGCGACCTGACCGCCATGGACGCCGCCGTCTGGGACCGCACGATGGAGGTCAACCTGCGTGGCGCGATGCTGCTGGTCAAGCACGTCGTCCCGGTGATGCGCGACGGCGGCGCGATCGTCCTGACGTCCTCGGTGTCGGGCCTGACCGGCGACGTGGACCACGCCGCGTACGGCACCTCGAAGGCGGCCCTGGTCGGCTTCACCCGCTACGTCGCCACCATGTACGGCGCCCGCGGCATCCGCTGCAACGCCGTCGCCCCCGCCCTGGTCATGACCGCCGCCGCCGAGCGCGCCCTCACCCCGGAGCAGCTCGCCGACAAGGCCGCAGAACGCCTCCTGCCCTGGCCCTGCGCCCCCGAGGACGTGGCCGACCTGGTCGGCTTCCTGGCCTCGGCCGAGTCCCGCTGCATCACCGGCCAGACCATCGCCCTCGACGGCGGCACCCTCGTCCACCGCCCGGAACACGCCATCCACCGCTCCCGCGCCTGACCGCAGGGGCCGGTGGGCGGGAGCCCGGACGGAGGATCTAAGGTCTGGAGAAAAGCGGACTAAGGGGGACGGATGGAGCCGGTCGCGGTCGGGCTGATCGGGGCGGGGCCCTGGGCTGAGATGGCGCACGCGCCGATGCTGGCCAAAGGCCCCCACACCCGGCTCGCCGGCGTCTGGGCCCGCCGCCCCGAGCAGGCCGCCAGGCTCGGCGCCCCGGTGTACGAGCGGGTCGAGGAGCTGTTCGACGCCTGCGAGGCCGTGGCGTTCTGCGTGCCGCCCGGCGTGCAGGCCGAGCTGGCCGTCCGCGCCGCGCACGCGGGCAAGGCACTGCTGCTGGAGAAGCCGCTGGCCGACTCCGTGGAGGGGGCCATGCGGGTGGCCGAGGCCGTGGCGGAGACGGGCGTGCCCTCGCAGATGATGCTCACCATGCGCTACGCCACCCCGACCCGCACGTTCCTGGCCCGCTGCGCCGAGATCCAGCCGTTCGGCGGGCACGCCGCCAACATCTCCGGCGCGCTGCTCGGCGGCAACCCGTTCGCCACCCCGTGGCGGCTGGAGCGCGGCGCCCTGCTGGACGTCGGCCCGCACGTCATCGACCTGCTCGACGCCGCGCTCGGCCGGGTCGTCGGCGTGCGCGCGCACGGCAACCCGCTCGGCTGGACCGGCCTGCTGCTGGAGCACGAGGACGGCGCGGTCAGCGAGGCGTCCCTGTGCATGGCGGCCGTCGGCGACCTGCCGCCCTCGACCTTCGAGGTGTACGGCAGGACCGGCAACGCCGTCCTGCTGCCCGGCGACGAGGACCCCTTCGAGGTCGTGGCCGAGGAGTTCGCCCAGACCGTCCGGCGCGGCGGCGGCCACCCGCTGGACGCGGCGCACGGCCTGCGCCTGCAGGAGATCATCGCCGCCGCGGAGGCGCAGCTCGCCGCTTGACCCCGCGGCTTCGACGCCTGCTTCGGGGGTTTCGGCGCCTGACCCCGAGACCCCTTGACGTCGAGGACGTCTGGGGCATTGATAACGTTTGTCCGACGCGCAGTGCTGCAGCGAAGTCCGGTGCGATTCCGGCGCTGTCCCGCAACTGTCATAGCCAGGTCGCCTGCCTCTGCGCCGACGTCATCAACCCTCGTGGAAAAGGGTGATCCGTCGCTCATCGCGGGTCTCTCGGTTCCGACAGTGTGAAAGGACTACTCGTGAGGCCCGTACGCACGGCCTTCGCGGGCGCGCTGCTGGGAACGCTCGTCCTGGCCGGATGTGGCCAGACCGGCGCCAATGTCGCCCCCTCGAACTCCCCCGACAGCCCCCCTCCCACGACCGCCGCGGCCGGCACCGGGGACTTCCCGGTCACCGTCGAGGCGGGCAACGGCAAGGTCACCCTCGCCAAGAAGCCCGAACGCATCGTCTCGCTCTCGGCCACCCACACCGAGACGCTGTTCGCGGTCGGCGCCGGCCCCCAAGTCGTCGCGGTGGACGACCAGTCGAACTACCCGCCGGAGGCCCCCAAGAGCGACCTGTCCGGCTTCAAGCCGAACGTCGAGGCGATCATCGCCAAGAAGCCCGACCTGGTCATCCTCTCCAACGACCAGGACAAGATCGTCGCCGAGCTGGCCAAGGTGAACGTGCCCGTCCTGCTCGAACCGGCCGCGACCGGGCTGGAGGAGGCGTACGAGGAGATCAGCGAGATCGGCGCGGCCACCGGCAACAAGGCCAAGGCCGACGAGGTCGTCTCCGGCATGAAGGCGGCCATGGCCAAGCTGGCCGCCGACGCCCCCAAGGACAAGAAGCTCACCTACTACCACGAGCTGGACCAGACGCCGTACGCCGCCACGTCCAAGACGTTCATCGGCCAGGTCTACGGCATGTTCGGGCTGACCAACATCGCCGACCAGGCCCCGGACGCGGCGGGCGGCTACCCCAAGCTGTCGGCCGAGTTCGTCGCCCAGGCCGACCCCGCGCTGATCTTCCTGGCCGACGTCAAGTGCTGCCAGCAGAGCAAGGAGACGCTGGCCAAGCGGCCCGGCTGGAAGAACCTCTCGGCCGTCAAGAACGACCAGGTGATCCAGCTCGACGACGACCTCGCCTCCCGCTGGGGCCCGCGCGTCGTGGACCTGGCCCAGGCGATCGGCGCGGCCGTGGCCAAGGCCGGCGGCGCGGGCTGAGCGTGACAGGCAAGGCGCAGCCGTCGAGGGCGCGTCCCGTCTGGGTGGCGGGCGCCCTCGCCGTGCTGGCCCTCACGATGGTCGCCGGGCTGCTCGGCGGCGCGGCGGACATCTCGCCGTGGCAGGTGGTCCTCCAGGTGGCGGACTGGTTGCCGTTCGTCTCGGCCGACTCGGGCCTCGCGCCGGTCGAGCAGGGCCTGCTGTACGAGCTGCGCCTGCCCAGGGTGCTCGTCGCCGCGGTCGTGGGCGGCCTGCTGGCCATGGCCGGCGCCGGGTACCAGGGCGTGTTCCGCAACCCGCTGGCCGACCCGTACCTGCTGGGGGCCGCCTCCGGCGCCGGGCTGGCCACGACGCTGGCCATCGTGCTGCTGCCCGGCGCCAGCGGGAGCATCCCCGTCGCCGCCTTCGCCGGGGCGGTGGGCGGGGTGTTCCTGGCGTACACGCTGGGCAACGCGGCCGGCCGCTCCGGCGGCACCGGAGGCACCGGCGGCGGCACCGCGACATTGGTGCTGGCCGGGGTGGCGGTCACGTCGTTCCTGACCGCGATCCAGACGTTCGTCCAGCAGCTCAAGGTCGAGGAGCTGGAGCGCATCTACTCCTGGATCCTCGGCGACGTCGGCGGCGGGTGGGACCAGCTCCTGCTGGTGCTGCCGTACGCCGCGGTCTCCTCCGTCCTGCTCCTGCTGCACGGCCGGATGCTGGACGTGCTCAGCGTCGGCGACGAGGAGGCCGGCAGCCTCGGCGTGCGGGCCGGCCGGGTGCGCCTGACCGTCCTCGTGGCCGCCTCGCTGGCCACCGCGTCGGCCGTCGCGGTCAGCGGGCTCATCGGGTTCGTCGGCGTGGTCGTGCCGCACGTCGTCCGGCGGCTGGCGGGCGGCTCGTACCGGATCGTGCTGCCGCTGTCGCTGATCGGCGGCGCGGCCTTCCTCGTGGCGGCCGACCTCATCGCCCGCACCGTGATCGCGCCGGCCGAGCTGCCCATCGGGGTCGTCACGATGTTCGTCGGGGCGCCGTTCTTCGTCGGCGTCCTGCGCATGACCAGGCGGGTGGCCACGTGATCGGCGTACGGGCCCTGTCGGTGCGCCTGGGCGAGCGCGACGTGCTGACCGGCGTCGACGCGCACGTGCGGCGCGGCGAGTGGCTGGCGATCATCGGCCCCAACGGCGCGGGCAAGTCCACGCTGCTCAAGACCGTCATGGGCGCGATCGTCCCGCACCAGGGCGAGGTCGTGCTCGACGAGCGCCCGCTCGCCGCGCTCAGGCCCCGCGAGCGCGCCCGGCTGCTGGCCTACGCCCCGCAGACGCCCGCCCTGCCGCCCGACATGACGGTCTTCGACTACGCCCTGCTGGGACGCACGCCGTACATCCCCTACCTGGGACGGGAGAGCCGGCACGACCGCGAGGTGACCGCGTCCGTGCTGGACCGGCTGGACCTGACCTCCTTCGCCGGACGCCGCGTCGGCGAGCTGTCCGGCGGCGAGCGCCAGCGCGTCGTGCTGGCCAGGGCGCTGGCCCAGCAGGCCCCCGTGCTGCTGCTCGACGAGCCCACCACCGCGCTCGACCTCGGCCACCAGCAGCAGGTGCTGGAACTCGTCGACCGCCTGCGCCGCGCCGACGGCCTGACCGTCGTCACCACCCTGCACGACCTGACCGTCGCCGGCCTGTACGCCGACAGCCTGATGCTGCTGGCCGACGGCCACGCCGCCGCCACGGGCCGCCCCGAACAGGTGCTCACCGAGGCGCTGATCGGCCGGCACTTCGACGCCCGTGTCAAGATCGAGCCGGGCCCCGACGGGCGGCCCGTGGTGCACCTGGTGCGAGGTGGGACGTGAAGCTGACCTATCGCGTGGAGGAGGGGGCCCGGCTGGGGTCCCTGCTGTGGGAGTTCGGTCCCGGCTTCCGCATGATCTCCTCGGCCATGCTCGGCGGCGGCATCGGCCCCCGCGAATGGGTGCTGAACGCCCAGGTCGTGGCCGGTTACGCGCGGATGGACCCGGTGGACCACCTGGTCGAGCTGGGCCCGCCCGGCCCCGGCGTCGGCATGCTGACCGCCGCCTCCGTCGACCGGTACGTGCGGGCCGCCGACGGGGGAGCGGAGGCCGTGGCCACCGTCGGGCTGCGCGTCCCCACCTGGGCCGCCGCCCCCGAGGGCGCCGCCGACCCCGAACTCGCCCCCATGCGGGCGGGGACCGTCAACATCGTGACCGTCCTGCCCGTCGCCATGACCGACGCCGCCCTGGTGAACCTGGTCATGACGGTCACCGAGGCCAAGACCCAGGCGCTGATCGAGGCCGGCTACCCCTGCACGGGCACCGCCTCGGACGCCGTCTGCGTGGTGGTGCCGCAGGACGGCCCCGAGCAGCTCTTCGGCGGCCCCCGCTCGGAGTGGGGCGCCCGCGCGGCCCGCGCCGTCCACACCGCCGTCCGCCGCGGCGCCGAGGCGTGGCGACCCGGTGACTACAGGTGACGATTTTGGGGGAAGTAGCATGTGGACAAGGGCGTGACTCCCGATACTGAGTGGGTGACCGCAACGCCGATCGATCCCCCCACAAGGTGCACCGTTCTTCCCGGCCCGGACGATGACCTCCTTACGTTCCCCAACGGCGGGAACCGTTACGAGCGCGTCTACGGGAGCCTGGTGGTGAGTCCTCCCTCCACCCCCGATCACCAGCGAGTGATCAGCCGGCTGCTGGTGATCCTCGACGACGCGGCCACGCCCGGGCTGGAGCCCTTGCCGGGCGTCGGCGTTCGCGCCGGCGAGGGGTGCCTCCACATCCCCGACCTCGTCGTGGTGCCCGAGAAAGCCTGCGGGTCGGGGCCGCTCGTGCCCAGCGACGTGCTGCTGGCCGTGGAGGTCGCGGGCCCGCACACCCGACTGCTCGACGGTACGAGCAAAGTGCTGGTCTACGCGGCAGCCGGAATCCCCGTCTACTGGCGTGTGGAGCCCGACGAGGGGCCGACGCTCTACGTCTACGAGCTCGACGACGACTCCTACAAGGGGCCCGTCGCGTACGAGGCGGGCACCACGGTCAGTCTCTCGACGCCCTATCCGGTGAGTTTCGACCCGGCCGTCCTGACCGGTCCCCGGGGGTCGAAGCCGTAGTCGTTCGCGGCGCCCTGGGCGGTGATGTGGCCGGACTCCAGGTCGGCCAGGATCGCCGCCGGGTCCCTTTCCGACGGGGGGCCGAGGCCGCCGCCGCCCGTGGTCTCCACGACGAACGCCTCGCCCGCCGCGAACCGCACGTTGTTGACCTTCGAGGCCAGGCGTTCCACCCGCCCGTCCAGGTGGCGCTTGTGGAAGCCGCCCACCCTGCCGGGCAGGCCGCCGTCCCGGCCCGGGGGCGGGAGGCGCAGGCGGTCGCCGCGGGTGGTGACGTGGCAGTCGGCCAGGAAGCGGTACACGGTACGCGAGCCGAGCCCGCCACGGAAGCGGCCGGGGCCGCCGGAGTCGGCGATCGTCCCGACCGACTCCACGATCAGCGGGCAGCGGCTCTCCACCGGCTCGGCCTGCGGCACCGAGTTGCGGCCGATGCCGAAGTGCACGCCCGTCGCGTCCGGCCCGTCCAGCCCCTGCCGGGCGCCCACGCCGCCGAAGTCGTAGGACAGGTGGATCCAGTACGGCGCCCCCACCGCCGCGATCGAGAACGGCTGGAGGATCCCGCTGGCCGCGATCGCGCGGTCCGGCATCGCGTCCGACATCGCCTGGAACACGGCTTCCATGGCGGCGTAGATGGGGACGTACCGGCCGCCGCACGGATACGGGGAACGGGCGTTCAGCAGGGAGCCCTCCGGCAGGACGACCTCGATCGCGCGCAGGCAGCCGTCGTTCATCGGGATCGTCGGGTCCAGGAAGCAGCGCACCGCGAAGACGGCCGCCGCCAGCGACTGCGACGCCGAGGCGTTGATCGCGGCGGGCACCTGCGGCCCGGTGCCGGTGAAGTCGAGGACGGCCGCGTCCCCGCCGAGCGTGACGGCGACCCGTACGTCGTGCGCCACCCCCGGCCGCACCCCGTCGTCGTCGATCGGGTACGACGCCTCGAACCGTCCCCGGGGCAGCTCCGCCAGCGCCGCGCGGGTCCTGGTCTCGGTGTGGTCCAGGTAGTCCTCGACGCCCGCGGCCAGGCCCGCCACGCCGTACTCGGCCATCAGGGACTCCACGCGGGCGGCGGCCACCGCCGTCCCGGCGACCAGCGCCCGTACGTCGCCCATGACCTTGTCGGGCGTGCGGCTGTTGGCCCGCAGGACGGCCTCCACGGCCGGTTCGAGGCCGTCCAGGGTGGCCAGGCGGACCGGCGGGAGCTGGAGCCCTTCGAGGAAGATGTCGGTGGCCAGCGGCGCCATCCCGCCGGCCGACAGCCCGCCCAGGTCGGAGACGTGGATCATGGTGGCGGTGAAGTACGCCGGCACCCCGCCGGCGAACACCGGCCGGTAGACCAGCAGGTCGTTGGTGTGCACGCCGCCCCGGTAGGCGTCGTTGAGCGCGTACGCCTCGCCGGGCCGCATGGTGTGCGGCGGGACGTCCTTCAGCAGCTCGGGCAGCGCGACCTTCAGCGCCATGCTGTTCATCAGCGTGGTCGCCATGGACTGCGCGACCAGGCGGCCCCCGGCGTCCAGGATCGCCGCCGAGGCGTCGGAGCCCTCCACGATGAACGTCGAGTACGCCGACCGCACCACCACGATGCTGGCCTCCTCGGCGGCCACGACCAGCGCGTTCCTCAGCACCTCGGCGGTCAGCGCGTCGTTCACGCGGCGCCCTCCAGGGTCAGGCGCACCGCGCCCGACGGGCCGGCCGCGGCCCGCCAGCCGGGCGGGACGACGATCGTGGACTCGGCGTCCTCGACGATCGCCGGGCCGCGCACCCGGTCCAGCGTCCGCCGCGTGTGCACGGGGACGTCGAGCCATCCTCCGGCCTCGGGGAAGTACGCCCTCCTGCGCCCCTCCACGCCGCCGCCCGCGTCCCCACCAGACCCAGGCGCGGCGGGCGCGGCGGGCGCGGCGGCGTCGGTGACGCGGACGCGGTAGCTGACCAGCTCGATCTCCCCCTGCTGGACGATCCCATACACCTGCTGATATTTCGCGAAGAATCGCGACGCCAGCTCCTCCCGCGACTCCGCCCAGTCCACGGTCAGGTCGTGCGACTGGCCCTTGAACCGCACGTCCACCGACCGGGCCACCCGCACCCGGGCGACGCCCAGGTCGGCGGCGGCGTCGGCGGCCAGCGCGGCGAAGACCTCCTCCGGGTCGCCCGCGTCCAGCCGCGACAACACCCGGTCCGTCGAGAGCGCCCCCGACAGCAGCCCGGCCGCCGAGGCCACCCCGCAGTACGCGGGCACCACC
Organism: Nonomuraea sp. NPDC001636; assembly: GCF_040298265.1. NCBI lineage: Bacteria > Bacillati > Actinomycetota > Actinomycetes > Streptosporangiales > Streptosporangiaceae > Nonomuraea > Nonomuraea sp. NPDC001636. Next base: position 277,030 of record NZ_JBEOZT010000006.1, on the reverse strand, counting down.
ACCGTCGCGATCCCGAACCGCCGCGCCACCCCGGCCGCGTGCATCGGCCCCGCGCCGCCGAACGCCACCAGCGCGAACCCCCGCGGGTCGATCCCGCGCTGGACCGTCACCACGTGCACGGCCGCGGCCATCGAGGCGTTGACGATCTCGTGCACGGCGTGCGCCGCCTGCTCCCGCGACACCCCGAGCGGCCCGGCCAGCCGGTCCACGGCCTTGGCCGCGAGCGGCGCCGACAGCGGCATCGAGGCCGAGGAGAGGTAGCCGAGCACGAGGTCGGCGTCGGTGACCGTCGGCTCGCCGCCGCCGAGCCCGTAGCACGCGGGACCGGGGGAGGAGCCCGCCGACCGGGGCCCGACGCGCAGCGCGCCCGCCGGGTCCAGCCACGCGACGCTGCCCCCGCCCGCGCCGACCTCGGCCAGGTCGATGGCCGGGGTCTTGATCGGCACGCCGGTGCCCGCCCGCCGCCCGCCGAAGCTGCCCTTGCCGCCCACGTGGAACTCGTGGGTGATCTCCGGACGCCCCCCGCGCACCACGCACGCCTTGGCCGTCGTGCCGCCCATGTCGAACGAGATCACGTCCGGCAGCCCGGTCCCGGCCGCCGCCAGCACCCCGGCGGCCGGGCCCGACTCGATGGTGGACACCGCGCGCCGGGCCGCCAGCTCGGCCGAGACGACCCCGCCGCCGGACTCCATGACGTGCACGGGCGCGTCGATCCCGATCGCGGCCAGGCGCTCGCGCAGGCGCGACAGGTAGGAGGTCATCAGCGGGCCGATGTAGGCGGACATGATGGTGGTGGTGGCGCGCTCGTACTCGCGGATCTCGGGCCAGATCTCGCAGGAGGCCACCACGTGCGGCACGTGCTCGCGCAGGATCGCCGCGGCCCGCCGTTCGTGGGCGGGCTCGGCGTAGGAGTGCAGCAGGCAGACGGCCGCCGAGGTGATGCCGCGCCGGGCGATCTCCGCCGCGGCCCGCCGCACCGAGCCGGGGTCCAGGGGGGTGAGCACGGCGCCGCGGGCCGAGACGCGCTCGTCCACCTCGAAGCAGTCGCCGGGCGCGACCGGGGGAGGGGGCGGCGTGAAGCGCAGGTCGTACCGGTCCTCCTCCACGCGGGCGTACCGGCCGAGCGGGACGGCGGCGCGGAAGCCCCGGGTGGTCACGAACGCCACCCGCGCGCCGGTGCGTTCGAGCACCGCGTTGGTCGCCAGCGTGGTGGCGTGCACGACCCGGGTGACCCGGGCGGGGTCTGCGGATCCGAGCGCGCGAGTAACGCCGGTGAGTATGCCCGCGATGGGGTCGTCGTGGGTGCTCAGACACTTGGCCACGGCGGTGACGCCGCCGGGGCCGCTCAGGACCACGTCGGTGAAGGTGCCGCCGACGTCGACGCCGATCGCGAAACCCATCCCGGTACGGTAGTTCCCCGAGCAAGCGCTTGTCTATGTATCGATCTATTGACTTACGGCATCTGATTGGGAACCTGGATCTATTCAGTGTTGGGAGCCAAGATGGCGCGCATCACAGCTCTGGCGGGCGGCGTGGCGGCGGCGCTCGTGCTGCTCGCGATCCCCGCCGCCCTCCCCGCCGCGGCCCACAACCATCCCAGCGGGATCACCGACCTGGTGACGCCGGCCGTGGTGCGGGTGGAGGCGGTGTCCCATGTGGAGATCACCCTGCTCGACCACATCGGCGAGCTGAAACACGTGGAGCGCTCCTACGACATCCCGTTCGCGTCGGGCACGGGGACCGTCGTCAACCCCGAGGGCGACGTCGTCACGCTCAGGCGCAACGCGGTCAACCCTGATGACGTCGCCGTCTACGCCGCCAACAAGATCTTCGCCGAGCACCACAAGGTGAAGATCCCGCTCGACTACCAAAAGCACAAGCTCAAGGACGACCTGCTCGACCACCACCTGCAGGAGTGCTACCCGCCCAAGACCAGCACCGCCACCTGCATCATCGACGTGACCACCGACATCACGGTGTTCACCAACGTCTCGCCGCCCGGCCAGGGCCTGAAGTACAAGTGCATCAAGGCCGGCAAGACCCCCGACACCCCCGCCGTGCTGGTCCCGCTCACGCCCGCCGCCGGCAGCGTGGGCATGCCCACCGCGCCGCTCGCCGACAAGGTGCCCGAGCAGGAGGGCTCGCCGACCAACGTGGCCGGCTTCCTCGGCCGGCCGGGGCCCGGCGTCCAGGAGACCGTGCAGATCGCCCACCTGGCCAAGGGCGGCCAGGCCGGCGTGTCCGGCAGGCCGTTCGCCGACCCGGAGAAGAAGGTGGACGAGCCGGTCAAGCTGGGCGCCCTGGCCGACCAGGGCCTGGCCGGCGCGCCGGTGATCGGCGACAAGGACGGGCACGTCATCGGCCTACTCATCGGCGGCGGCAAGTCGGCCACCATGCTGGGCGTCAGGGAGATCACCGCCACCCTGGCCGCGGCCAAGGTCGCGCCGCGCAGGGGCGCGATCGACACCGCCTTCGAGGCCGCGCTGACCCGCTACCACACCAGGTACTACACCGAGGCGGCGCCGGGCTTCCAGCGCGTCCTGGAGCTCTATCCCGGCAACGTGGTGGCCGCCACGCTGCTCAAGACGTCGCTGGCCAAGCGCGGCGGGCCCGAGGACCAGGGCACCAAGCAGGCGGCGGCGCCCCCGTCGCGCTCCACGCCGCTGTGGCCGTTCCTGGTGGCGGCCGGGCTGCTGCTCATCGCCGGGGCCGGCCTGGTGTTCCTGCTGTGGCGGCGGCGGGCCCCGGAGAGACCGGCCGAGCTGCCGGAGACCCTGCCGGTGCCCTCGCCGTTCGACGAGGGCGCCAGCCAGACCGTCGTCGTGCGCCGCTCGCAGCCGTTCCTGGCGGTCCCGCAGCAGCAGCAGGTGATGACCGCCCCCGACTCGCCGCCGGTCAAGTACTGCACCTCGTGCGGCATGCGGCTCGGCCCGGCCCATCGTTTCTGCGGCTACTGCGGCCATCCCATCGAGACGTGATGCAATTGAACGACAGATCGCTCATCGGCCAGGAGGTGGCCGGGTACTACATCGAGGACATCGTCGGCAAGGGCGGCATGGCCGTCGTCTACCTGGCGCTCGACCCCCGGCTCAGCCGCCGCGTGGCGTTGAAGATCCTCAACCCGGTGCTCTCCGTGGACGACAGGTTCCGCCAGCGCTTCATCCTGGAGTCCAGGACGGTCGCCAGCATCGAGCACCCCAACATCATCCCCATCTACGAGGCCAACGCCGACGCCGACGGCGTGCTGTACATCGCCATGCGCTACGTGGACGGCCTCGACCTGCGCCGGCTCATCTACGACCGGGGCCCGCTGCCGCTCGCCCAGGCCAGCCAGATCTTCGCCCAGACGGCCGCAGCGCTCGACGCCGCGCACGCCCACGACCTGATCCACCGCGACGTGAAACCGGCCAACATCCTGCTGGCCGGCGACCACGTCTACCTGACCGACTTCGGCATCACCAAGCACCGCTCGTCGATCTCCGGCCTGACCCAGACCGACCAGTTCATCGGCACGCCCCGGTACATGTCGCCCGAGCAGATCAACAAGGAGCACATCGACGGTCGGTGCGACCAGTACGCGCTGGCCTGCGTGGTCTACGAGGCGCTGAGCGCGCGGCTGCCGTTCCAGCGGGAGAACGACATCGCGCTGCTGTGGGCGCACCTGGCCGAGCAGCCCGTGCCGCTGTCGCAGCTGCGTCCCGAGCTGCCGCCGCAGGTGGACGTCGTGATGGCGCGCGCCCTCGCCAAGGCGCCGGAGCAGCGCTACGCCACCTGTGTCGAGTTCGTGACCGCGCTGCGCGACGCGATCAGCGGCCAGGAGGCCGAGCCGGGCGGCCGGCACCCGTCGGGGCCCCATCTGGTCCCGCACGCCGTCCCGCGCACCGGCCCGCACGCGGCGCCGGTCCCGGGGGCGGCGGGCCCGCCGGCAGGCCCTCGTACGGGGCCTCAGGCCGTCCCTCAGGCCGGCCCGCAGCAGAGCCCGTACGCGGTGCCCGGCACGGGCCCGCACGGCCTGGGGCAGCCCTCCGGGCCGCACGAGGACCATTCCCGGCGCGCGGCCCCCACCCATCCCACGGCTCCGCCCAGGCGGCCGGGGCGGCTGCCGATCGTGGCGGTCACGCTGGTGGCCGCCGTGGCCGCGCTGACGCTGGTCGCGATGATCATCTTCAACCACCGCGGCGACACCTGGTCGCGCTACGCCGCCAGCGCCGCCGCGCCGCTGGCCTTCGAGTACCCCGGCGACTGGACCGCGCGCACCCACCAGGACCTGTTCGCCGTGGCCTCGCCGCACGCCACCGAGTTCGAGTCGCTGTTCGTGGCCGGTCCGGGCGCCGACTGGTCGGCGATCTCCCAGATCGTCGCCGACGACCCCGACAGCGCCGTGGGCGTGTACGTCCAGGTCTCCGACACCCTCGACGCGGGCGGCGACTCCGAGCAGATGAAGAGCAAGATGGACAACCTGCTGCCCGGCCAGGTGGACCTGGGCAAGCCGGTCCAGGACCAGGCGGGCAGCAGCCCGGCCACCCGCTTCGACGGCGTGCTGCACGACCCGGCCGGCGGCACCCGGCTCGGATTCGTCAGCTACGTCATCGACCGTCAGCCCAAGACCATGCTCGTGATGTACTTCTGCGCCAAGAACACCTGCGACGACGCCGTCCAGACGCGCATCAGGCAGAGCGTGCGCCCCACGTAGACTTGGAACTGACTTGTGCCCGGCTTGACCTGGGTGTCCAAGCCGGGCATCGGCCGTCTACCCTCCGCCTGTGGGCATACGAATCGTCATCGCCGACGACCAGGCGATGGTCAGGGCCGGGTTGCGCATGGTCGTCGAGAGCGACCCCGGCATGGAGGTCGTCGGCGAGGCCGGCGACGGACGCGAGGCCATCGCGGTGGCCCGCCGCACCAGACCCGACATCGTCCTGATGGACATCTCCATGCCCCGGCTCGACGGGCTCGCCGCGGCCAAGGAGCTGCTGGACACGCCCTCGCCGCCCAAGGTCATCACGCTCACGACGTTCGACACCGACGAGAACCTCTACGCCGCGCTGCGCGCCGGCACCAGCGGGTTCCTGCTCAAGGTGTCGCCGCCCGAGCAGCTGCTGGAGGCGATCAGGGTGGTGCACTCCGGCGACGCGCTGCTCGACCCGGCCGTGACCAGCCGGGTCATCGCCACGTTCGCCGGGCGCGCCGACCCCACGCCCTCGCCGATGCTGGCCGAGCTGACGCCGCGCGAGCTGGAGGTGCTGCGGCTGCTGGCCAGGGGGCTGACGAACGCCGAGATCGCCAGGGACCTGTACGTCGGCGAGGCCACGGTCAAGACGCACGTGGCCAGGGTGCTGATGAAACTGTCCCTGCGGGACCGGGCTCAGGCGGTCGTCTTCGCCTACGAATCAGGGGTTGTGCGTCCCGGCGCGGCCTGAGGTTTGACGGACAGGGGGGTACGTATGTGTATATTTTCCGTGAGAAGGCGGTAGTAACAGGAGATATTTCATGCCATCGTTCCCCCGGGTGCTGTTCGACGAGGCCCACAGCGAGTCGTGGACCATCCGCCGCGAGGTCGCCGAGACCATCAACCCCGCCCATCCCGACGACAACAGCTACGCGCGCGCGGCCGCCGCGCTGCGCCATCTGGGGCACGACGTGCTCGCCCACACCGAGGGCGCCCTGACGGCCGCGGTGCTGGCCGGCCAGGACGTCCTGGTGATCGCCCACCCGTCCGGCGACCGGTGGGAGCGCACCACCGGCCACGGCAGCCCCGTCTTCGCCGCCGCCGAGCTGGACGCCGTCGAGGCTTTCGTGGCCGAGGGCGGCGGGCTCGTGGTGCTGGCCGAGGAGGAGCAGGACAAGTACGGCAACAACGTCGCCGAACTGCTCGCCCGCTTCGGCGTCGGCGTCGGTCACACGACCGTGCGCGACCCGAGGAACGCCCATCGCGAGGTCGCCACCTGGGTGCTCGCCGAGCGCGCCACGGGCGACGGCGTGCTGGCCGGCGTGCAGCGGGCCTGCTTCTACCGCTCGGGCGTCCTGACCGCCCCCGAGGAGGCGACGGTGCTGTTCGCCACCTCGGCCACCGCCGACCCGGCGGGCGCGCCGCTGGCCCTCGCCCTGCGGCACGGCAAGGGCCGCGTCGTCGTGTTCGCCGACTCCGACCTGTTCGGCGACGACTCGATCGAGGACTACGACCACCGCAGGCTCTGGGGCAACGTGATCACCTGGGCCGCCCGCGTCCCCGGCGGCGACGAGGCCGCCGGATCCCGGGACGAGGCCAAGGCCGCGCTGTTCGCCCGGCTCAAGGAGGCCGTGGAGGAGCTGAAGCCGCTCCAGGTCAAGGACGGCTCGGTGCCGGAGGAGAAGGAGCGGGCCAAGGCGCTGGTCGCCGAGATCGGCCGCCGCGTGGGCGAGATCGCGCCCTACTTCCCCCATGACGCCGCCTACCTCCAGGCCGTCCAGGACGACCTGGCCGCCTGGGCCGAGCAGGACCTCGGCGTGCCCGACTTCCTGCGCGCCCTGGACCTCTTCCACCCCGACACCCAGCGCGTGGACGGCCTGGAGCACGTCGTGGTGTTCCCCATGTACACCCAGAACGGCAATCTCGACCGCAACCTCGAAGCCGTCTGGATCCGCACCATCTGGCCCGACTGGCTGGCCCGGCTGGAGGCCGGCGGCTACGACAACCCGATGTTCGTGCCGATCGCCTTCGAGGACTTCACCTCCGGCTACGACACCCACTCGGCCGTGCTGTTCCCCGAGACGGTCGCGGTGAGCCAGGCCCCGGCCCGCTTCACCTGGGGCGGCATCTTCGCCGACCGCGAGTCCGCCCGGTTCCGCCGGGTCTCGGCGGCGGCCGCCGCCACGCTCCGGCTCGACCTGCCGCCGGACGCCGCCCGCCTGCTGGACTCCCAGCAGCTCGCCCAGGACACGTTCGTCCTGTGGGACCTGATCCACGACCGCACGCACAGCCACGGCGACCTGCCGTTCGACCCGTTCATGATCAAGCAGCGGATGCCGTACTGGCTGTACTCGCTGGAGGAACTGCGCTGCGACCTGACGGCGTTCGGCGAGGCCGTGGAGCTGGAGAACAAGGGCGTGCCGCACGCCCGGTACGTGCAGCTCGCCATCCTGTTCGACCGGCTGTTCAGGTTCCCGGTCACCGGTGACCGGGTGCGCAACTACGACGGGCTCGGCGGCCAGCTGCTCTTCGCGTACCTGCACCGCAACGACATCGTCCGCTGGACCGACAACCGGCTCACGATCGACTGGGAGCGGGTCGCCGACGGCGTGGCCGACCTGCGGGGCGAGGTCGAGAAGTTGTACCGCGACAGCATCGACCGGTCCAAGCTGGCCCACTGGCTGGCCGCGCACGAGCTGGTCAGCGCGTACGTGCCGCCGGCGCCCGGCTCGGTGTGGGCCAAGGGCGTCCAGGCCCTGCCCGAGGAGCAGAAGGCCAAGGTGGACGCGGTGCTGCCGGACGAGTTCCCGCTCAGCATGTTCTACGAGGCTCTGCGCCGTAAGCTGACAGACGTGGTCGAGTCGACTAAGGGGATCCGCGCATGATCATCCTGGTGACGGGGGCCGGCGGCCCCACGGGTGAAGCCGTTTCCGGGCATTTCCGCAAGCAGGGGCACACCGTGATCGGGGTCGACAAGGACGACGTCGACCTGCTCGACCGCGCGGCCGTCCAGGACCTCGCGGCCCGGATCGACGCCGAGCACGGCCGGGTCGACGGCGTGGTCCACCTGGTCGGCGGCTGGCGCGGCGCGCGCACGTTCGCCGACACCAGCCTGGAGGACTGGGACGCCCTGCACGACCTGCTGATCCGCACGCTCCAGCACGTGTCGCTGGCCTTCGAGCCGCTGCTGCGCAAGAGCGACAACGGCCGGTTCGTGATCATTTCCGCCAAGGCCGCCCAGCGCCCCACGGCGGGCGGCGCGGCCTACGCGGCGGCCAAGGCGGCCTCGGAGGCGTGGACGCTCTCCCTGGCCGACGCGCTGTCCGGCACGAACGCGGCAGCGGTCATACTGGTGGTGAAGGCCCTGGTCAACGACGCGATGAGGGCCGCGAAGCCGGAGGCGAAGTTCCCCGGCTTCACCGACGTCGGCGACCTGGCGGAGGCGATCGCCGGCCTCTACGACCGCCCCGCCGCAGACATCAACGGCACCCGATTGGACCTCACTTCTTGATCCCCCGGCACGACCCCCAGCTCAAGGCGTTCGCCAGCGACAACTACGCCGGCGTGCACCCGGAGATCCTCCAGGCCATCGTCCAGGCCAACGGCGGTCACCAGATCGCCTACGGCGACGACGTCTACACCGAGGCGCTGCAGCAGGTCTTCCAGCGGCACTTCGGCGACGGGGCGCGGGCCTGGCCGGTCTTCAACGGCACGGCGGCCAACGTGGTCTCGCTGCGCGCGATGACCGCCCACTGGGAGGCGGTCATCTGCGCAGAGAGCGCCCACATCCACACCGACGAGGGCGGCGCCCCCGAGGTGGCGGGCGGCATCAAGCTGCTCACCGTGCCCACGCCCGACGGCAAGCTCACCCCCGAGCTGATCGACCGCCAGGCGTGGGGCTTCGGCGACGTGCACCGGGCCCAGCCCAAGGTGGTGTCCATCTCCAACACCACCGAGTGGGGCACCGTCTACACGCCCGAGGAGATCGCCGCGATCTGCGCCCACGCGCACGAGCTCGGCCTGCTCGTCCACCTCGACGGCTCGCGGCTGACCAACGCCGCCGCCGCGCTCGACGTGCCGATGCGGGCCCTGACCACCGACGCGGGCGTGGACGTGCTCTCCTTCGGCGGCACCAAGATCGGCCTGCTGTACGGCGAGGCCGTCGTGGTGCTCAACCCGTCGGCGGCCACCGGCGTCGACTACATCCGCAAGACGTTCATGCAGCTGTCGTCCAAGATGCGGTTCGTCTCGGCGCAGTTCGAGGCGCTGCTCTCGGGCGACCTGTGGCTGCGCAACGCGCGGCAGGCCAACGCCATGGGGCGGCGGCTGGCCGAGGCCGTGGGGCGCATCCCGGGCGTCACGCTGCCCCGGCCCGTGGAGGCCAACGCGGTCTTCGCGATCCTGCCGGCGGACGTCACCGAGCGGCTGCAGAAGCGCTTCCGCTTCTACACCTGGAACGAGGCGACCGGCGAGGTGCGCTGGATGTGCGCCTTCGACACCACCGAGGCGGACGTCGACGCGTTCGCGGCGGCGGTCGCCGAGGAGATGCGGGCCTGACCCGCGGTCAGGAGGCGTGCCGCTCCGCCTGCGTGGCCAGGCGGGCGGCCTGCCAGCCGCCCATCCCGTGCACGCCGGGCCCCGGCGGCGTCGAGGACGAGCAGAGGAACACCCCCGGCAGCGGGGTGCGCCAGGGCGCGGCCGACCAGACCGGCCGCCGCACGAGCTGGACCAGGTCGTTCAGCCCGCCGCCGATGTCGCCGCCGACCAGGTTGGGGTTGCCCGCCTCCAGGGCGGCGGGGCCGGTCGCGTGCCTGGCCAGCACCCGGTCGCGGAAGCCGGGCGCGTAACGCTCGATCTGGTCCTCGACGACGTCCGTCATGTCCGCCGCCGAGCCGTTGGGGACGTGGCAGTAGGCCCACAGCGTGTGCCCGCCCCTGCTCGGATCGGCCGCGTACGGCTGCACGACCAGCACGTACGGGCGGGGCGAGTGCCGTCCGGCGGCGACCTCCGCCTCGGCGAGCGCGATCTCCTCCAGCGTCCCGCCGAGGTGCACGGTCCCGGCCCGCGCGACCTCCGGGTCACGCCAGGGCACCGGGCCGTCGAGCGCCCAGTCCAGCTTGAAGACGCCGGGCCCGTACCGGTAGCGGCGCAGGCCGCGGCGGTAACCGGCGGGCAGGTCGGCCATCGCGAGGAACTGCCGGGGCGTCACGTCGAGCACCACCGTCCGGGCGTCGAGCTCGTCGAGCCGCTCGACCCGGTGGCCGGTCACCGCCTCGCCGCCCAGCGAACGCAGCTCGGCCACCAGGGCGTCGGCCAGCACCTGCGAGCCGCCGCGCACGACCGGCCAGCCCACCAGGTGGGCCAGCGCCCCCAGCACCAGCCCGTAACCGGCGCTGACCGGGGAGCGCAGGTCGAGCATGGAGTGCGCGGCCAGCCCGGCCAGCAGCGCCCGCCCCTCGACGGTGCGCAGCGCCCCGCGGCCGAACGTCGTGGCCGGCAGCGCGGCCGCGGCCCCGAACCCGGCCGCCCGCGCGAACGTGCGCGGCCCGGCCCGCCACGGCCCGAGCGGGCTGAGCAGCACCTCCATGAGCGGGAACCCGGCCCGCGCCGCCGCGCCCGCGGTCGCCTGCCAGACCCGGCCGTCCCTGCCGAGCCCTTCGGCCGTACGGGCCGCGTCGCGGTGCAGCAGCACGGCCGGACGGTCGTCGAGCGGATGGGCCGCGGCCACCGGGGGATGGGCGAACTCGACCCCCTTGAGGTCGAGCGCCCGCATCGCCGGCGAGGCCAGCGCCATCGCCATCACGATGGCGCCCAGGTCGTGCACCCGGCCGGGCAGCGTCAGCTCGCCGGAGCGCAGCCCGCCGCCGAACCGGTCGGCCGCCTCCAGCAGCAGCACCTCGCGCCCGGCGCGGGCCAGCATGACGGCGGCGATCAGCCCGTTGGGGCCCGACCCCACGACGACCGTCTCAGCCCTTGCGGTGACCATGGCGCCCGCCCTTCCGCGCTCCGGGGTCCCAGCCTCTCACGCCGCCCGGCGCGGGGGTTCAGGAGGCCAGGATCGACGGGTACGGCTGCGCGCCCCGCTGCTTGAGCAGGTCGGTCATCAGCCTGATCTCACCGCTCTGCCCCTGGACGATCTTCTGGGCCATGCCGGCCACCTCGTCCCGCGTGGACAGCTTGAGCAGCCCCTCGGCCATCTCCACGCCGCCCTCGTGGTGGCGGATCATGAGCTGCAGGAACAGCACCTCGGCCTGGACGCCCTGCAGCTCCTTGAGCTTGGCCAGCTCCTGCGGCGAGGCCATGCCGGGCATCGCGCCCGGAGCCGTGCCCGGCGCCGCGGGCGTGGCGCCGTGGCCGTGGCCCGCCATCCAGGCCATCGGGCGCTGGTCGGTCGCCTGGTCGAGACCCCACTGCTGCAACCAGCCCTGGAACATGCCGCGCTGGTTGGACTGCGTGGTGATGATGTCGAAGGCGAGGTTCCTGATCTCCTTGGCCGGGCCCTTGTCCCGGATGACGAACGCCATCTCCACGGCCTGCGCGTGATGCGTGGCCATGTCGCGGGCGAACCCGGCTTCCGGCGAGGAGTCTCCGGGCGTGGAGTCGCGGCCGAACAGCAGGAACGCCGCGGCGAGGAGCACCAGCACGGCGCAGACGATCAGAACGGGTTTTCTGGCGGGCTTTTCCATGGCCAGTCCAGCGTACCCATCCCCGCGCAAGCTGTGATCCGACGCTTATGCGCCTCTTATTCTCCGCATACGCCGGCAGGGCATAGGGTGACCGGAGTCAGGTACGCCGATGGAGGGACGATGACGAAGGAGAAGGCGCAGGCGCGGCGCGAGCATCTGCAGAAGATGCGGGCCGAGCAGCAGCGCAAACAACGCCGCGCCGCACTGCTCATGTGGGGGACGGGCGGTCTCATCGTCGTGCTCCTCGTCGGCGTGGTCGGCTTCTACCTGGTCAACCAGGCGCGCGCGACCTCGCTCGACGCGGTGGCCGACTACAAGTACGAGGCCGGCCAGCACGTCGCCAAGACGGTCACGTACAAGGAGACCCCGCCCGTCGGCGGCGAGCACAACAACTACTGGCAGCAGTGCGCGGTCTACGACAAGCCGATCCACAACGAGCACGCGGTGCACTCGCTGGAGCACGGCGCGGTCTGGATCACCTACCGCCCCGACCTGCCCAAGGCGCAGCTCGACGCGCTGAAGGACGTGGCCACCTCCACCGGCCAGCAGGACTACATGCTGGTCAGCCCCTACCCGGGCCTGCCGGCGCCGATCGTCGCCTCGACGTGGGGCCACCAGCTCAAGCTCCAGGACCCGTCCGACCCCAAGCTCCCGGCCTTCATCAAGAAGTACCAGAACGGCCGTGACACCCCCGAGCCGGGCGCCATCTGCGGCGGCCAGGACGCCATCACCACCACGGCCGACCAGGCCCCGCTGCCGCCCGCGCCGACGGGCAACACCCCGATGGAGACGCTGGCGCCCTCGCCCAGCCAGTCCAAGTAACACCCCCTTCGCGACACGTCGAGGGCCCGGCTCCGGCCGGGCCCTCGACGCGTGTCCGGGGCTTCCGCTAGAGGTCGCCGACGAGCAGGCCGCGGCGCAGGCGGGCGTACTCCTCGAAGGAGATGCGGCCGTCGCCGTCGGCGTCGGCCCGCTGGAAGGCGGCCGAGAGCCCGTCGTCGCGGTTCCACAGCGTGCGGAACTCCGCGGCGGTGAGCTCGCCGTCGCCGTCGTGGTCGGCGAGGTCGAAGGTGGCGCGGAACATGGGGTTCAGCACGCCGTCGAGCGCGCCCGTGCGCACCAGCGCCTGGAAGGACTCGACGTACTCCTCCCTGCTGATCCGGCCGTCGTGGTCGGCGTCGAGGGCGTGGACGTGGACGTCCCAGGTGTCGAGGAACGCCGCCACGACCTTCTCGCCCTCGGGGGTGTCCGGCCGCGCGCCGGCCCGCCGGATGCGGTGGCGGGCCAGCGCGATGTAGTCGTCCTTGGTCAGGAAGCCGTCGCCGTCGGTGTCGAGGTCGTCGAAGTTGCGTTCCGCGCTGCCGCGCAGGAGCACCGGATCCATCCAAGCCTCCGTCGTCACGGATCGTCATGGTCTCGTGACTCACGGTAACGTGCGGATCCCCGGCGGCCAAGGCCCGGTCCCGTTTCGCGCGACCGGGCCCGCGGCTCAGGTCAGCGCCTCCTCCAGCGGCGACCACTCCAGGCCGTGCGCCTCGGCCACCGGCCGGCTGGTCAGGCGTCCCTCGTGGGTGCTCACGCCCGCGGCCAGGGCGGCGTCCGTGCGGACCGCCTCGCGCCACCCCTTGCCCGCGACGGCCAGCGCGTACGGCAACGTCACGTTGGTCAGCGCGAACGTCGAGGTGTGCGGCACCGCGCCCGGCATGTTGGCCACGCAGTAGAAGACCGACTCGTGCACCCGGTACGTCGGCTCGGCGTGCGTGGTCGGCCGCGAGCCCTCGAAGCAGCCGCCCTGGTCGATCGAGATGTCCACCAGCACCGAGCCCGGCTTCATCCGGCTCACCAGGTCGTCGGTGACCAGCGTCGGCGCCTTGGCCCCCGGCACCAGCACCGCGCCGATGACCAGGTCGGCCTCCAGCACGGCCTTCTCGATCTCCAGGGTGTTCGACGCGACCGTCTGGCAGTGGCCCTGGTAGATCATGTCCGCCTGGCGCAGCTTGTCGATGTTGCGGTCCAGGAGCAGCACCTCGGCCTGCATGCCGAGCGCGATGGCGGCGGCGTTCATGCCGGACACTCCGGCGCCGATCACCACGACGTTCGCCGCCCGCACGCCGGACACGCCGCCCATGAGCACGCCCCTGCCGCCCTGCGAGCGCATCAGGTGGTACGCGCCGACCTGCGGCGCCAGCCGTCCGGCCACCTCCGACATCGGGGCGAGCAGGGGCAGTGAGCCGTCCCTGTTCTGCACGGTCTCGTAGGCGATGGACGTGACGCCCGAGTCGAGCAGGGCCCTGGTCAGGGGGCCCGAGGCGGCCAGGTGGAGATAGGTGAACAGGATCTGGCCCTTGCGCATCCGGTGGTACTCCTCGGCCACCGGCTCCTTCACCTTCATGATCAGGTCGCACGCGGCCCACACCTCGTCGGCGTGCGGCGCGATGACGGCGCCCGCCGCGGCGTAGTCCTCGTCCGGGATGGCCGAGCCGAGGCCCGCCTGCCGCTCGACGTGGACCTGGTGCCCGTGGCGTACCAGTTCGTGGACGCCCGCGGGGGTGAGTGCGACGCGGTATTCGCTGTTCTTGACCTCGCGGGGAACTCCGACCTTCATGGGGTCATCCCTCGTTCGCGTGGAAAGTTGCCGACAACCTGCGTTCTCATATCCATTTTTCCTCCGATCTCACAGATAGGTGAGGATTTTTCGGCTGATTACCCCGCTGCTGCCCGTCCTCGATAAGCTCACCGGCAGCCCGAACGTCAGGATGGGGTCGTCAACGATGGACAGACCGGTAGAGGCGCCTCCCGCGGAGCCGGAAGAGCCGGAGGAGCCGAAGGCCAGCCGCCTCACCACCATCGTGCTGACCGTCTCGCTGGTGCTCGTCGTCGTCGTGGCGGGCGTGCTCGGCACGGTCGCCGTTCTGATGACCAGGAGCCCCGACAGCCCGCTGCTCGGCGGCGCGCCGCCGCAGCGCCTGGCCACCCCCATCCACTTCGCGCCGGTCAAGGAGACCAAGACCGCGCCCTGCCCGGGCGACCCGGCCGTGCTCGACGAGCAGCAGACCACCTGTTACCTCCTTGAGGACGGCGTCACGGTCGGCGCCGTGCAGCGGATCGAGGCCGTCCGGGGGACCGACAACTCCTACTCGGTGCGCGTCGCGGTCGCCCCGGTCTTCAAGGACCGGCTGGTGCGGCTCATCGACGAGCTCCAGCCCACGCAGCGGCAGGTCGCGATCGTGCTGGCGCCCGAGGGCGAGCAGACGCCGAAGACGGTCCTGGCCGCGCCGGTCGTCACGCAGAGCATGGAAGGCGACAGCCTGAGCATCGCGGGCTTCACCAAGGAGGAGGCCGACGCGCTGGTGGTCAAGATGCTCGGCACGCCGCCGTCCCAGCCGTCGCAGCCGCAGCCGTCCCAGCCGGGCACCGACCAGCAGCCCCAGCAGCCGACGAACCAGCAGCCGACGAACCAGCAGCCGACGGACCAGCAGCAGCCCACGAACCAGCAGCCGCCGAACCAGCAGCCGCAGCAGCCCACGGACACCGGCCAGGGCACCGCGACCACCGGCACGACCGCCCCCGCGGGCGTCGCCCGCGTCCCCGACAAGCGGTACGCCAGCTGCAAGGAGGCCCAGGCCGCCGGCGACGGCCCCTACACGCGCGGACGGCATGAGGAGTACTCCTGGTATCCCGACCTCGACCACAACGGCGTGGCCTGCAACAGCGCTGACATCCGCTAACCGAACAGGGCCCGGAGGGCGTCGATGCCGAAGTAGGCCAGGAAGATCAGCGAGACGGCCCACAACAGCCACGGGATCTCCGCGAACTTCCCCCGGGCCGCCTTGATCAGCGTGTACGAGATCACCCCGGCCCCCACCCCGTTCGTGATCGAGTACGTGAACGGCATCAGCGCGATCGTCAGGAACGCCGGCACGGCCAGCTCGATGTCGGTCCAGGGCACGTTCTTGGACTGCGTCATCATCAGCGCCCCGACCAGCACCAGCGCGGGCGCCGCCGCGGCCGCCGGCACCACCGCGGCGATCGGCGTGAACAGCAGCGTCAGCCCGAGCAGCGCCCCGGTCACGACGCTGGCCAGACCGGTGCGCGCCCCCTCGCCCACACCGGCGGCCGACTCGACGAAGACGGTGTTGGCCGAGGCGCTGACCGAGCCGCCGATCATGCCCGCGACGCCGTCGACGGTCAGGATGCGGCCCAGCCGCGGCACCCGTCCGACCTGGTCCACGAGCCCGGCCTCGTCGCTGACGCCGATGATCGTGCCCATCGCGTCGAAGAAGCCCGACAGCACCAGCGTGAACAGCACCACGGTCGCGGTCAGCGCGCCCGCCCTGGCGAACCCGCCGAACAGGTCGAACTGCCCCACCAGCCCGAAACTCGGCGCCGCGACCAGGGACTCGGGCATGTGCGGCACGACCACCCCCCACTCCTTGGCGGGGACCGATACCAGCGCGTTGACCAGGACGGCCAGCACCGCGGTGACCGCGATGCTGATGAGGATGGCGGCCGGGGTCCTGCGCACGTACAGGACGATCATCAGCAGCAGGCCGAAGCAGAACAGCGTGACCGGCCAGCCCGTGAGGTGTCCGGTCGCGCCGAGCTGCACGGGGGTGCCGGTGCCCCGGGCGACGAAACCCGCGTCCACCAGGCCGATCAGGGCGATGAACAGGCCGATGCCGACGCTGATCGCGTGCTTGAGCGCCAGCGGGATCGCGTTCATGATCAGGGTGCGCAGGCCGGTCACGGCCAGGACGATGATGACCGCGCCCTCCAGCACGACCAGGCCCATCGCCTGCGGCCAGGTCATGTGCGGCGCGGCCTGGTAGGCGACCACCGCGTTCAGCCCGAGCCCGGCGGCCAGCGCGAACGGCGCGTTGCCGACGAACGCCATGAGCAGTGTGGACAGCGCGGCCGCCAGCGCGGTCGAGGTGGTCAGCTCGGCGATGGACAGCCGGGCGCCGGTGACGTCCTTCGCGCCGGCCAGGATGATCGGGTTGAGCAGGATGATGTAGGCCATCGCCATGAAAGTGGTCAGGCCGCCGCGGACCTCGCGTCCGACGGTCGTCCCCCGCCCGGTCAGCTCGAAGAGTCTGTCGAGCACCACACGTCCCCCTCGTCATGGCGAGGGGAGTGCGGGTCACCTACCCGGCGGGGGACATGATCATGCCTTCTCGTGCCGCCCGTGGCCGACCAGGCCGACGAACTCCTCCAGGCCGATCCGGCCGTCGCCGTCGGTGTCGGCCGCGTTGATGAACGCCTCGATCTCCTCCTCGGAGGCGCCGTGGACCCCCAGCGCCTCGTTGGCCTGCCTGATCTCGGCCGCGGTCAGCAGACCGTCGCCGTCGGTGTCGAAGCGACTGAACTCCGCCTCGGCGGCTTCACGACCGCTTGCCATCGGATACCTCCCCGTGATTGGACAAGGCGATATCTTCCGGCCTGATCGGAACGCGAGTCAACCGGAGCCCGGTCGCGGCGCGTACGGCGGCGGCGACGGCCGGGGTGGAGGAGAGCGTGGGCGGCTCGCCGGCGCCGCGGAGGCCGTACGGCGCGGACGGGTCTGGATTTTCCAGGATTTTCAGCTGCATGGGCGGCATGTCGAGCATGGTGGGGATCAGGTAGTCGGTGAACGACGGGTTCAGCACGCGGCCGTCACGTACCTGGATCTCCTCCATGAGCGCCAGCCCGAGCCCCTGGGCGGTGCCGCCGTGGATCTGGCCCTCCAGCGCCTGCGGGTTCATGATCTTGCCCACGTCCTGCACCGCGGCCAGCTCCACCACCTTGACCAGCCCCAGCTCTACGTCCACGTCCACCACCGCGCGGTGCACGCACAGCGCGAGCTGCGTGTGCGAGTCGCCCTGCCCGGTCACCGGGTCCATCGGCTTCGTCGGCCGGTGCCGGTACTCGCGGGTCTCCTCGATCGGCCCGAACCTGGCCAGCGCCTCCCGCGGCGGCAGCCCCTCGAACCGCTCGCGCACCGCCTCGCAGGCCGCCTTGACCGCGCCGCCCGTCACGTAGGACTGCCGCGAGGCCGACGACGAGCCCGCCGAGCCCACGGCGGTGTCGGCGGTCGCCACCGTCACGTCCTCGATGCCCAGCTCGGTGCGCGCGATCTGGGCCTGGACCGTGACCAGGCCCTGGCCCACCTCGGCGGCGGCGGTGTGCACGGTGACCCGCGGCTCGCCGCCGACCAGCTCGGCCCGCACCCGGGCCGTGGAGTAGTCGTCGAAGCCCTCGGAGAAGCAGATGTTCTTGATGCCGACGCCGTAGCCGATCCCGCGCCGCACCGACTCCCCGTGCGTGGTCTGCGAGACGCCGCCCGGCAGCGCGCGCAGGTCCGCCCCCGTCCGCGGGGCGGGCAGCGGCATGGCCTCCAGCTCGCCCAACATGCCGGCCAGCGGCGCGGGGGAGTCGATCACCTGGCCGGTCGCCAGCGCCGAGCCCTGGGAGACGGCGTTGCGCGCCCGGATCTCGACCGGCGACAGGCCGCACGCCTCGGCCAGCCGGTCCATCTGCGACTCGTAGGCGAAGCACGCCTGCACCGCGCCGAACCCGCGCATCGCCCCGCACGGCGGGTTGTTGGTGTAGACGCCCGCGGCGTCGATCCACACGTTCGGCACCTCGTACGGCCCGGCCCCCAGCGAGGCGGCGTTGCCGACCACGGCGGGGGAGGAGGAGCAGTACGCGCCGCCGTCCAGCAGGATGTCGGCCTTGACGTAGACCAGCCTGCCGTCGCGCGTCGCGCCGTGCTCGTAGCGCATCAGGGCCGGATGGCGGTGCACGTGCCCGAAGAACGACTCCTCGCGGCCGTAGACGATCTTCACAGGCCGGTTCAGGCGCAGCGCCAGCATGCACGCGTGCACCTGCATCGACAGGTCCTCGCGGGCGCCGAACGCGCCGCCGACGCCCGACAGCGTCAGCCGCACCTTCTCCGGCGGCAGGCCCAGGCAGGGGGCGAGCTGGTCGCGGTCCACGTGCAGCCACTGGGTGGCGATGTACAGGTCCACGCCGCCGTCCTCGGCCGGGACCGCGAGACCCGACTCCGGGCCGAGGAACGCCTGGTCCTGCATGCCGACCTCGTACTCGCCGGTGACGACGACCTCCGCCTCGAACGTGTCGCCCTTGCGCACCGGCTGGCGCCTGACGTACTCGCGCGACTCGCGCGGATCGGTCACCGCCGGGCGCGGCTCGTAGCCGACCACTATGGCCCGCGCGGCCCTGCGCGCGGTCTCCGGATGGTCGGCGGCCACCAGCGCCACCGGCTCGCCCTGGTGGCGGACCTGGTCGATGGCCAGCACGGGCTGGTCCTTGTGGTCGAGCCCGTAGAACTTCTCGCCGGGCACGTCCTCGTGCGTCAGGACGGCCAGCACGCCCGGCATCCGCAGCGCCGGGCCCGCGTCGATCGACCGGATCCAGGCCGACGGGTGCGGGCTGCGCAGCGTCACGCCCCACACCATGCCGTCCAGCCACAGGTCGGAGGCGTAGGCGAACTCGCCGGTCACCTTCAGCGTCGCGTCCGGCCGCCGCGCGCTCGTGCCGACCCCCTCGGCCCCGCCGACGCCTTCGGACCTGGTGGAGTGGACCGTCTCCGTCATCCTCCGAGTAGAGCACCGGCCCGGCCCGGCCTCCTATGCCCGTGACGTGAAATCCCGGTCATCGCTTGACAGAGCGGGCTTGTATATTCCTCCAAGTGCGCATCAGTGACCTGCTGGCGATCGACGAGCTGGGTCTCAGCCTGCTGGCCGGCGACCCGGAGCGCGAGTTCGGCACGGTCCACATCACCGACCTGCCCGAGCCGGGGCGCTACCTGTCCGGCGGCGAGCTGGTCCTGACCGGCCTGATGTGGCGCGACACCGCCGCCGACTCCGCCCGCTTCGTCACCGCCCTGGTCGAGGGCGGGGTGTCCGCACTCGGCGCGGGCGCGGCCCGGCTCGGGCACGTGCCCGCCGACCTCGTCTCGGCCTGCCGGCAGGCCGGGCTGCCGCTGGTCGAGGTGCCGGTCGAGGTCTCCTTCCGCACGCTGGCCGAGCTGGTCGCGCCCCGGCTGTCCGGCGACGTGCGCGAC
Organism: Nonomuraea sp. NPDC001636; assembly: GCF_040298265.1. Lineage (NCBI taxonomy): Bacteria > Bacillati > Actinomycetota > Actinomycetes > Streptosporangiales > Streptosporangiaceae > Nonomuraea > Nonomuraea sp. NPDC001636. The sequence continues at coordinate 257,610 of NZ_JBEOZT010000006.1, read as the reverse complement.
GCGCTCGGGCGGCACCGCAGGCTCGTGGCGGCCCTGGCCGAGGGCGCCGACCTGCGCGGGCTGTTCGAGCTGACCGCCGCCGAGCTGGGCGTCACGGGCGCCGTGCTGTCCGCGTCCGGTGAGGTGGTCGTCGGCACGGCCGCCGATCCGGCGGGGCTGGCCAGGGCGTACCTGACCGCGCCCCGGCTGCCCGCCCTGGCCGGCGGCGCGACGCTCTTCGCCGTCGGACGCGGCCACCGGGCGGCCGGCTGGGTCCTGGCCTGCGACGGCGACCTGCTCGGCCGCGCCGACCTCGGCTACGAGCTGGCGGCCTGCGTGGCACTCGAACGCGGACGCCTGGAGGAGGGCCGCCGGGTCGAGCGGCGCCTGGCCGGGCAGCTCGTGGCGGCCGCCCTGGCCGACTCCGACGCGGCCGAGCTCAACGCCCGGCTGCGCACGTGCGGCATCGACGCCGACGAGCCGTACGCCGTGGTCAGCGCCACCGCCCCGCGCCCCGGCGCCCCCGGAGGACCCGAGCCGGGCTCGACGAACCCTCCCGGCCCCACCCCCGGCGTCCTCGGCGGCCGGATCCTGGAGGAACTGCTCGCCCGCGAGGTCGTCGCCGCCGCCGTCCCGGCCGAACCACAGGGGCGCGGTGGGGCGGTGGCGGTGGTCGCGTTGCGGGGGAGGAGCGTCGGGGAGCTGGCCGCGCGGTTGCGGGCCGGGGCCGCCGTGCTGGCCGCGCTGCCCGGCACCCGCCTGAGCGTCGGCCTGAGCGGCGCGCTGACCGGCGGCGCCGCGCTCAAGGGCGGCGTGGAGGAGGCCGGGCACGCCAGGCGGCTGGCCGAGGCCCGCGACGGCGGCGTGGTCACCAGCGACGAGATCTACACCCACGCGCTGCTGCTGGCCACCGTGCCCGGCGACGTGCGCCGCTCCTTCGCCGACCGGCTGCTGTCCCCGCTGCTCGCCTACGACCGCCGCCACCAGTCCGGCCTCGTGCGCACGCTCGACGTCTTCCTCGACTGCTCGGGCTCATGGCACGCCTGCGCCGAACGGCTCCACGTGCACGTCAACACCGTCCGGTACCGCATCCGCAGGATCGAGGAGCTGACCGGCAGGAACCTGTCGGCGATGTCCGACCGCGTCGACTTCTTCCTCGCCCTCCGCGACACCACCCCACCCGGCTGACCTCACCGCTCCCGGTCCGCCGCGCCCGCCGCCCGCTCCTCGGCGACACGCTCCAGCCAGGACGGGCTGTTCAGAGCCAGCGCCAGGGACTCCGCCTCGGCCAGGCGTTCCGCCGCCGCCGTCCGCCGCCCCAGCAGCCGGTTGGCCCCGGCGAGCTGGATCAGGCACTGCACCTGCAGGAGCTTCGTGCCGCCCGCCACAGCGAGGTCGAGCGCCCGTCCGAGCTGGGCGAGCCCGGCCTCCAGGTCACCGCGGTCGAGCTGGAGGCCGCCGAGCCCGTGGCGCATGTGCGCCTCCAGCGAGGCGTCGCCGGCCCGCCCGGCCATCGCCGCCGCCTCCTCCAGCGCGACCACCGCCTCCTCCAGACGGCCCATGTGCCGGTAGGCGTTGCCGATCTGCAGCAGGGCGTACCGCTCGCCGACCTCCGAGGCGATCTCCCGGGCGATCTCGCGCTGGGCCAGCCCGTGTTCCAGGGCCCGGTCGTACCTCTGAGCCTTCGCGTACGTGGCGGCCAGGTTGCCGTGGGCCCGTTGCTCGTCGAAGCGGTCGTTGAGCCGTCTGGCCAGGGTCAGGTGCCGGTCGAGGTGTTCCAGTGAGGCGGTGAGGTCGCCCTTGAAGTACTCGCCGGCCGCGGCCTGGCTGTGGGCGTGCATGGCGGTCTCGTCGTCGCCGAGGCGGGCGGCCACCGACAGCGCCTGGTTGCCGACGGAGATCAGATCGGCCACGCGGTAGGCCTTCTGCTGGGGCCAGAACAGCGCAAGGCCGATGGCGGCCCCCGCACGGGCGAGGTCGTCGTCCGGGTCGGCCATGGCCTGGGCCGCGGCGGCCAGCAAGGCGGACTCCTCCTGCTCGATCCAGTCGTTCGCCTCAGCGGCGTCCCGGAAGGCGCGGCCCGGGCCGGCCACCGCGAGGTGCGTCGGGTGGACCCGGTTCGGGTCCGCGGTATGAGCGGCCGACCGCAGGCTCACCGCGTAGTAGGCGAACACCCGAAGCAGCGGGGCCTTGCGGCCCTCGGCGGGGACCAGCTCGCCGGCGAACAGCCGGACGAGGTCGTGCAACTGGAAGCGGCCCCGCGCGTCCCGTTCGAGCAGGTGGGCGTCGCCGAGGCGGTCCAGCGCGCGCCCGGCCTCCCACTCGGGTACGCCGGCCAGCCGGGCGGCCGCGTCCGCCGAGAGGTCGGGGACGTGGAGGAGCCCGAGCACGGCCAGCATCCGCGCGGCCTCCCGATCGAGGGCGCGCTCGCTGTGGGTGAGATGGCTCCAGCTCGCCGCCAGCCCCGACCGTACCGCGAGGTCGCCCGCCTCCAGCTCGTGCAGCCGGGTGCGCTCGTCGGCGAGTCGGCCGGCCAGCTCGCCGACGGTCCAGTCCGGGCGGTCGGAAAGGCGCGCCCCGGCGATGCGCAGCGCCAGCGGCAGCCCGTCGCACAGGCGGATCAGCGACGCGGTACCGGAGGGGTCGGCGCCGACCCGGTCCTCCCCGGCCAGCCGGGCCAGCATCGTTCTCGCCTCGGCGGACGAGAGCCGGCCCAGCCTGATCCGGACGAGACCGTCCCCCGCCTGCAACGAGTCCCTGCTGGTCACGAGGACGGAGACGCCGGCCGGCGCCGGCAGCAGCCAGCGGATCTGCTCCGGGTCGGCGGCGTCGTCCAGAAGCACGAGGAGCCTCTTGGACGCGGCCCTGGACTGCCACAGGGCCGCCGCCTCCTCGATGCCGGGCGGCACCTCCTCGTTGCGGGTGCCGATCGCGCGCAGGAGCCGGGCGGCGATCTCCTGCGGCTTCAGCCGCGGCACGTTCGGCGTCCCGCCGTGGAGGTTGACGAACACCTGCCCGTCCGGGAAGCGGTGCCGTACGGTGTGCGCGACCCGTACGGCCAACGCGGACTTGCCGGAGCCCGGCGCCCCTGAGATCACGATCAACGGGTGCGGCTCGGCGTCGTCATCGGGGGAGAGCAGGCCCCGGAGGCGGGCGATCTCGCGCGGCCTGCCCACGAAGCCGGTGAGATCGCGCGGCAGCTGCCGGGGGACCGGCCCGGCCTCCCAGCCGGGCGCGGTTCGAGCGCTCACCAGGGCGTACGCCTGCCGCACGCCCGCCGCGGGCCCCACCCCCAGCCGGTCGCTGAGTATGCGCCGCGCCTCCGCGTAGACGCGCAGCGCCTCGGGCCGCCGATCGCAGGCGTCCAGCGCCAGGATGAGCAGTTCGTACGGGCGCTCGCGCAGCGGATACCGGGCGATCAGGGACCTGAGCTCGGCGACGGCCTCGTGCGGCGCGCCGAGCAGGATCCGGGCCGCGGCCCGCCCCTCGACGGCGCCCGCGTGCAGGTCCTCCAGCCTCGCCCGCTCCGCCTCGGCGAAGGGGCCCGGCACGTCGCCGAGCGCGCGTCCCCGCCACAGCCCCAGCGCCCGGTCGTAGACGCGCAGCGCCTCCGCCTGCGCGCCCGCCTCGGCCGACCTGCGGGCCGTCTCGGTGAGACGGGCGAAGGCGATCGTGTCCACGCGGTCCGGCTCGACCAGCAACCGGTACCCGCCCGCGGCGCTCTCCACCAGGCCCGGCCGCTCGCCCGGGTTGCGGCCCGGTTCGAGCGCGCGCCTGAGCCCCGCGACGTAGGTGTAGACGCTCTGCTGGGCGCTCGACGGCGGGTGACCGCCCCACAGCCCCTCGAACAGCTGACCTTTGGTGACCACCTGCCCGGGGACGGCCGCGAGCATCACCAGGACCGCCTGTTGCCGCGGCGGCCCCGGATCGACCTCTGCGCCGTCGAGGGTGCACGAGACCGGCCCGAGGAGGCGCAGACCGAGACCGGGCGCGCTCATGAGCGGCCCGCCGCGGTCCTCATCGCCGCCCGCACGGCCGCCTGCTCCTCCTTGGCCCGCTTCTCCCAGGAGACGTAACCGAACCTCTCCGTGACGCGCACCGCGTCGTCGGCGTAGGACAGGGCCTCGTCGAGCTCGCCGAGCGCGCGCGACACCTGCGACAGCGAGATGAGGGCGTTCACGTTGAACCGGTGACCTGTCGAGCCGAGCAGGGACTGCGCCACCCGCAGGTGCTCCAGGGCGTGCCCGGGGTCGCCGAGCTGGATCAGCACGTCGCCGAGCGCCAGGCGGACATGCGCCTCATGGGTGTCGTCGCCCGCCGCGAGGGCGCCGTCCAGTGCCTCGCGGAGCGGCTCGTACGCCTCCCGGGCACGCCCCAGGCCGAGCAGGCTCTTGCCGATCACGATGAGGGCGAAGCGGATCCCGACCTGTGAGCCGGTCGCCCGTGCCACACCCAGCTGACGCTCGGCGTAAGGCAGCGCCTGCGCGTAGCGCTGCGCCGTGACGTGGAGGTTGGCGAGGTTGCCGAGCGCGCGCAGCTCGCCGAAGGAGTCGCCGATCCGGGTCGCCAGCTCCAGCGCCGCCTCCAGGTGCGGCACCCCCTGTTCGGCCCGGCCCGTCAGGCGCAGGCCGTTGGCGATGTTGTCGTGCGCGAGGAGGGCCAGGCGCTCGTCGCCGAGACGCTCGCACACCCGCAGGACCGGCACGTTGAGGTCGATCATCTCCTGACCCGCGTGCTCGCGTTGTTGCTGCCACAGGAGCGCGAAGGCCAGCGTCACGCCCAGCTCCGCCATGTCGTTGTCCGGCGAGTTCAGGGCCTGGGCGGCGGCCGCGTTCAGGACCTGCCGCTCCGCACGCAGCCAGGCCGCCGCCCGCTCGGCGTCTGCGTGCTCACGGACGGGCCCCTCGACGTGCCGGGCGAGTTGCACCCGGTGCGGGTCGACGGCGACGCTCGCCGACCGCGCAGACGCGGCCAGGTAGGACAAGGCTCGCAACAGGGCCTCCTTCCCGTCCGACGGGCGCAGCTCGCCGGAGAAGAGCCTGACCAGGTCGTGCAGCTCGTAACGGCCATCCCGGGCCCGTTCGAGGAGGTTGGCGTCGGCCAGCCGCTCCAGGGCCCGCCCCGCCTCCTCGACAGGGGTGTCGAGCAGCCTCGCCGTCAGCTCCGCCGTCACGTCGGGCACGTGCAGCAGCGCCAGCAGCGGCAGGGCGCGGGCGGCCAGCCGATCGAGCGGGCGGGAACCGGTGGCCAGACCATGGTGACTGCCCGCGAGGCTGGAGCGCACGGCCAGGTCCCCGGCCGCCAGTTCGCGCAGGCGGCCGCGCTCGTCGGCCAGCCGGTCGGCGAGCGCGCCCAGGCTCCATTCGGGATGGTCGGCGAGGCGGGCGCCGGCGATCCGGAGCGCCAGCGGGAGACCGTCGCACAGTCTCACCAGGGCGGCGGTCCGCTCGGCGTCGGCCCTCACCCGCTCGGCGCCGGCCAGCCCGGAGAGCATGAGCGCGGCGTCGGACGAGGTGAGGCGGCGCAGCCGCAACTGCATGCAGTCGTCCCCCGCGCTGAAGGACTCTCTGCTGGTGACGAGGAGGGTGACGCCCAGCGGGGTGCCCAGGAACGGCCTGATCTGCGCCAGACCGGCCGCGTCGTCCAGCAGCACCAGCAGCTTCCTGCCGTGCAGCTTGCTGCGCCACATCGCCGCGGCTTCGTCCAGGTCGGCGGGGATGTCCTCATTGGCCGCGCCGAGGCCGCGCAGCAGCCGCCCCGCGATCTCATGGGGCGGCAGCGGGGAGACGCCCGGCGTGCCGCCGCGCAGGCCGACGGCGAGCTGTCCGTCGGTGAACCGGCCCTCGACCCGGTGTGCCACCTGGACGGCCAGCGCCGACTTGCCCACGCCGGGCGGTCCCGAGATCACCACGAACGGGTGCGGAGGGCCGTCCGCCGGCGACAGCAGAGATCTCAGCCAGGTCGTCTCCGCGGACCTGCCGACGAACCCGATGAGATCGCGCGGCAACTGCCGGGGGACGGCCGGACGGGCCGGCTCGGGCTCCTCCGCGCCCCCGGACAGCACCCGTTGGTGCGCCGCGCGCAGACCCTCGCCGGGCAGGACGCCGAGCTCGTCATCGAGGATACGCCTGGCCTCCTCGAACGCCTGGAGCGCCTCCGCCTGGCGGCCGTCACCGTCCAGGGCCAGGACGAGCAGCTCGTGCAGCCGTTCGCGCAGCGGGTGGCGGCCGGTCAGCTCGCGCAACGGGGCGATGGCCTCGCGGGCCCGGCCCAGGCGGACGAGGAGTTCGGCGCGCGTCTCGGTGGCGCCGAGGAACAGCTCGTCCAGCCGCATGCGCTCGGTCTCGGCGAAGGGGCCGGTCAGGCCGCTCAGAGCCACGCCCCGCCACAGGGCCAGCGCCCGGTCCAGCATGCGCAGGGCGTCGTCCTCGCCGTCCGGCCCACAATCGGCGACCCTCTCCAGCAGCTCGGCGAAGACGCAGGAGTCCACCTGGCGCGGATCGACGAGCAGCCGGTATCCGCCCGCCTCGCCGACGAGCACCTCGGACCGCCGGCCCGGCCTGCGTCCGGGTTCGAGCGTGCGCCGCAGCCCGGCCACGTACGTGTAGACGCTCTGCCCGGCGCTGGCCGGCGGGTTCTCGCCCCACAGGCCCTCCACCAGCTTTCCCATGGTCACGACCCGGCCCGGGGGAGAGGCCAGCATGGCGACGACCGCGCGCTGGCGCGCGGGACCGAGATCGATCTCCTCGCCGTCGAGCACGCCCGTCACCGGGCCGAGCAGGCGGATGGCCACGCCGTCGGTCACCGGTGCCTCGCGCGGGCCTCGTGCACGGCGGCCTGCTCTTCCCTGGCCTCCGTCTCCCACTCCGCGAGCCCGTCGGCCCCGGCCACCGCCTCGGTGACGTGGGCGAGCGCCAGGTCGAGCTCGCCCATGGCGCGGTAGGTGCGCGACAACCCGACCAGGTCGCGCACCCGTCCCACCCGGTAGCCGGCCCGCTCGATCAGCTCCAGGGCGATGAGGTAGTGGGGCAGGGCGTGTTCCGGCTCGCCCAGATCCAGATGCACCCGGCCGAGGACGGCGCGGAGCTGCGCCTGATGGGTCTGGTCGCCCACCTGTTCGGCCTCGGACAGGGCCGAGCTCAGGATTTCGCGGGCCTCCTCCGCCCGGCCGAGGGCCTGACGGGCCTCGCCGATGATGAGCATGGCGTACCGGGCGCCGACCCGCGCGCCGATGAGGCCGGCGATCGTGAGTTGCTGTTCGGCGAAGCCGATCGCCTGCTCGTACCGGCCGTCGTTGACGTACGTGTTGGCGAGGTTGCCCAGCGCGCGCTGCTCGGAGAAGGCGTCGCCGAGCCGTCTGGCGATGGCCAGCTCGGCCCGCAGGTGCTCGACGGCCTCCTCTGTCCGTCCTTGCATGCGCAGGGCGTTGGCGAGCAGACCTTGCGCGTGCATCGTGTTCTCCGCGTCGCCGATCCGTTCGCACACGGTCAGGGCCATGGAGCTGAGCTCGATCATCTCCGTCGTCCGGTAGCTCCGCTGGTAGGCCCATTCCAAGGCGAGCGTGAGCGCCACTCCCATCGCCGCGATGTCGTCGTCCTCGGCGGACAACGCCTGGCGGGCCGCGGCCGCGAGGACGGCCTCCTCCTCCAGCAGCCAGGCCGTCGCCTCCTCCCGCCCGGCCACCACGTGCGCGGCCGACTCCGGAGCGGTGCCGCGCCGGACGCGGTGCGGGTCCATGACGCCGCTGGCCAGGTGCGTGGAGGCGGTGTAGTACGCGAGCGCGCGCAGCACCGGCTTCTTGGGATCGGACGGGCGCAGCTCGCCCGCGAACAGCCGGACGAGGTCGTGCAGCTGGTACCGGCCCGGCCGGGAACGGTCGAACAGATGCGCGTCGGCCAGCCGTTCCAGGGCCAGGTCGGCGTCGGCGGGGTCGCCGTCGAGCAGCGCGGCGGCGGCCTCGGCGGTGACCTCGGGCACGTGCAGCAGGCCCAGCACGGACAGTGTGCGGGCGGCCAGCCGGTCGAGGGGGCGGGGGCTGCGTTCGAGGGCGGCGAAACTGGCCGCCAGACTGGACCGTACGGCCAGATCGCCGGCGACCAGCTCGTGCAGCCGTCGCCGCTCGTCGCCCAGGCGGCCGGCCATCGTGGCGATGCTCCAGTCGGGGCGGCTGGCCAGGCGGGCCCCCGCGATGCGCAGCGCCAGGGGCAGGCCCTCGCAGAGCCGTACCAGCTCGGCCGTGTCGTGCGCGCCGGCCCGCACGCGCTCCTCCCCGACCAGCCCGGCCAGCATCGCGGCCGACTCGGCGGGGGACATCCGGCCGAGTTCGAGCTGGTGGGAGTCCTCGCCCCAGGTCATGCTCTCGCGGCTGGTCACCAGCAGCGCGGTGCCGAACGGAGTGGACAGCAGCGGGCGGATCTGCGTCAGGTCGGCGGCGTCGTCCAGCAGGACCAGGACCCGGCGGCCGTGCAGGAGGCTGCGCCACATCGCCGCCGCCTCGTCCAGGTCGGCCGGTACGGCGTCAGCCGCCACCCCCAGTCCCCTCAAAAACCGGCCGAGCAGGTCGAGCCCGGTCAATGCGGGCAGTTCAGGGGTGGCGCCACGGCAGTTGACGAAGAGCTGCCCGTCGGGGAAGCGCTCCTGAACCAGGTGGGCGACCTGGGCGGCCAGTGTGGACTTCCCGACGCCCGGCGGCCCGGTGACGATCACCAGCGGCGTCGGCGGCTGCCCGCCGTCCGGGGCCAGCCGCCTCTCCAGCTCTTCCAGCTCGCGCGAGCGGCCCACGAACTCCGCCAGGTGGCGCGGGAGCTGGTGCGGCACCCCGCCCGCCCGCCACGGCAGGGGCTCTCCGCGTAACAACAGTTGGTGACACTTGCGTAACCCCTCGCCCGGCGTCAGGCCCAGCTCCTCCAGGAGCAGGACCCGGCCCTCCTCGTAGACCTCCAGCGCCTCCGCCTGGCGGCCCGACCGGTAGAGGGCCAGCATCAGCAGCTCGCGAATGCGCTCGCGCAGCGGGTGGCGGGCGGTCAGGTCACGCAGGTCGTCGGTGAGCTCGTGGTGGCGGCCCAGGTGTAACAGGCTCTCGAACCGCTCTTCCAGCGCGGTCAGGCGCAACAGCTCCAGCCTGGCACGTTCCCGCTCGGCGAACGGGCCGGTCAGGCCGCTCAGCGCGGTGCCGCGCCACATCGCCAGGGCCTCGTCCAGGATCCGCACGGCCTGGCGTTCGTCGCCTTCGCGCCGGCAGTGCAGGGCGTCGTCGAGCCGCGCGGCGAAGCGCACGGAGTCGACCTGCTGGGGAGCGATGTTGAAGACGTATCCGGCGCCGGTGCCCGACAACAGCCGCGACGGGGCGCGCCGCCTGCGGTCGGGCTCGAAGACGCGGCGCAGGCCGGCGACGTAGGTGTAGACGCTCTGCTCGGCGTTGCGCGGCGGCTCGTCGCCCCACATGCCCTGGACGAGCCGGTTCATGGAGACCGGCCGGGCAGCGGCCGAGGCGAGGATCGCGAGCGTGGCCCGCTGCCTGGCCGGGCCGAGGTCGAGGGACTGGACGCCACGTTCGGCGTGAACGCCGCCGAGAAGGCGAATGTAGATGTCGTCGCTCACGCGTCCTCCCCGGTTACGGCCCCGTGTCCCCTCACCAGGGCAGCGTAATCAGATTCCCGTGGAGGTGAAGCGGTCACGCGACTGTAGATCGAATGTAGACGGCGTCAGGTACGCTCTCGGCCAGACGGAGGAAGAGGGGGCACATCGATGGGCTTGAGGACGTCGTCCTCAAGGTGCGCTTCTACACCTTCGAAGGCTTGGTGCGGTTCAGGCCTCAGAGGTGCGCGACGCACCCCCTCTTGGTGAAGTCAGCCGCTCAGCAGCAGTGCGCCATGTCCTGGCCCGAATAGAGTGCAGACGTGTCGGCGTTCGCCGCCGTAACATTGCCTGCGACAGCCACCGCTGCGATGAGCACGGTGGCTAGCGCAGACAGGGCAATACGCATGCGCATGGGGGTTCTCCCTCGCCTATGTGGGGTTGCTCGGACTTCATCATCTCAGGGAGCAACGACTGTGACCACATCTGACCTGGTCGGCCTCCGTATCAAGACCGTTCGGCGACAGCGCGGCCTGTCACAGGCACAGCTGGCGCACCCCGAGTTGTCGGACAGCTACGTCTCCTTGATCGAGAGTGGCAAGCGTACCCCTACCCCCGCAGTCCTGGAGCTGCTGGCGCAGAAACTTGACTGTTCGCTGTCCTACCTGATCAACGGCGTGACCGCCGAGCAGATGGAGGACATCGAGCTGGCGCTCGGCTACGCGCGGCTGGCGCTCGAGAACGGTGAGGTCGCCGAGGCCCGCACGCGTTACACCGAGCTGCTGGCGAACAACAACCTGACAGGGTTGACGGCCCTTCGTCAAGACACCGAATTCGGGCTCGCGCTCGCCACACAGGCCAGCGGCGACCTCGACGGCGCCATCGCCATCCTGCTGCGGCTGCGCGAGGAGGAGCTGTCGACCGAGCGCCGGATCGAGATCGCCATCAACCTGTGCCGCAGCTACCGCGAGAGCGAGCGGCTCACCGAGGCGGTCGAGGTCGCCGAGCGCATACTCAACGCCTCGGCGCGGCCCGCCTGGAACGATCTGCTCGTGGAGCTCGGCGGCAGCCTCCTGGCGGCGTACATGGAGCGCGGCGACCTGCTGCGCGCCCGGCAGTTCGCGGCCGAGCTGCTCAACGCTGCCGACGCCCTCGGCACCCCGCGCTCGCTCGTGGCGGCCAACTGGATGGCCTCCAACACGGCGGCCATCACCGGCCACCCCGAGGAGGCGCTGGCCTTCGCCGAGCGGGCCATGGCCGTGCAACTGGAGCACGGTCAGCCCCGCAGCATCGCGATCATGCGGCTCGCGCTCGCCCAGAGGCGGCTGAAGGCCCGGCCGCACGAGGCCGCCGCCGCCCGCGACATGCTGCGCCAGGGCGTCGTCGAGCACGAGCAGACCTCCACCAGCCCCATCGAGCGGGCCCGCGTGCGCATCGAGCTGGGCGTCGCCGAGGCCATGACCGGAAACCTGGACGAGGCCGTCAAGCAGGCCAAGGCGGGCCAGGAACTGCTGCCGTATTCGGGGTCGGCGCTGGGCGCCGAGGCCGACCTGCTGCTGAGCAGGGTCTACGGCGGAGTCGGCCGGATGGAGGAGGCCCGCGCCCACGTGGTCCCGGTGCGCGACTGGCTGGCGCCGCTGCCCGACTCCCGGCGATCGGCGGCCACCTGGTACGCCACCGCCGAGACGATGGAGCAGCTGGGCGACGCCGACGGCGCCGTGGACGCCTACCAGCGGGCTCTCGCCTGCGCGGGGCTGTAGCGACGTCAGGACCGGGCGGTGGCGTCGGTAGCCTTGGTGGTGCCATGAAGAGTTCCCCGCTCGCGGCACTCACCGCGATTCTCGCCGCCCTGTTCGTGCTCGGCACCGCCGCCCCGGCGCTGGCCCACGACTCACTCAAGAGCAGCGACCCGGCCAAGGGCGCCGAGGTCGAGGCCCTCGACGAGGTCAGGCTGGAGTTCACCGCCAAGGTGCGCATGCCGTTCGTCATCGTCCGGGGCGCGGGCGAGGCCGTCTTCCAGGAGGGCAAGCCCGAGGTCGACGGCGCGGTCGTGCGGCAGGCGGTCAAGGGGCCGCTGCCGGGCGGGAAGTACACCCTCGCCTACCGGGTCGTCTCCTCCGACGGCCATCCCATCGAGGGCGAGATCCCCTTCACGGTCAAGGCGGCTCCGGCGGCCTCGCCGAGCGCGTCGGCCACCGACGCGGCGTCGGCCGCGCCCTCCACCGCCGCCCCCGCTCCCTCCTCCGCCGCTCCGGTCGCCCCCGCGGCCGACCAGGCGGCGGCCACGCCGAAGGGCGGCTTCCCGACCTGGCTGGTCATCGTGATCGGCGCGCTGGTCGGCATCGGCATCGGGTTCCTGTTCAGCGCGCGGAAGAAGAAGCCATGAGCAGAACGGCGCGGCTCGCGCTCGCGGGTGCGGTGGCGGCGGTCGCCGCCCTGGTGATCGGCATGATCGCCGGTGGCCGGGCCTTCCCCAGGATCATCCCCGGGCTGCCCGACGCCGGGGCGGTGGTCAGGTGGGGCCTGCCGGTCTCCAAGCTGCTGATGGACGTCACCGGTGTGCTCACCGTCGGCCTGCTGCTCACGGCCGCCCTGCTGCTGCCCAACGACAAGGGCATGCTCGGTAAGCCGGGCCTGCTCTACGTCAGGGCCTCGTCCTGGACGGCGCTCGGCTGGGCCGCCTCGGCGTTCCTGGCCATCGTGTTCACCACGGCCGACTCCTGGGGCCGTACCGTCCCGCAGATTCTCAACCGGGAATACCTGACCAGCACCGCCACCCAGACCACCCAGGGCGTGGCGCTCACGCTGGTGGTGCTGTTCGGGGTGGCCATCGCGCTGTTCTCGCGCGGCGCGATCACCGCCGGGGCCGCGGCCGGCCTGCTGGTGTTCGCGCTGGTGACGATGTTGCCGCCGCCGCTGACCGGCCACACCTCCTCCTCGCCCAACCACGACCTGGCCACCTCGGCGGTCTCGCTGCACCTGCTCGCGCTGGCCCTGTGGGTGGGCGGCCTGGTGGTGCTGGCCGCGCACGCGATGCGCGGGCAGCCGCAGCTCACCGTGGCCGCCGCCCGGTTCTCCGCGCTGGCGCTGTGGTGCTTCGTCGCGGTCGGCCTGTCCGGCGTGTTCAGCCTGGTCGCCCGGCTCGGCGCGCTGTCCGACCTGTGGACCACCCAGTACGGCCTGCTGGCCCTGGCCAAGATCGTCGCCTTCGTGCTGCTCGGCTACGTCGGCTACTGGCACCGGCAGCGCACGCTCGTCGACCTGGAGGCGGGCCGGCCCAGGGCGTTCACCCGGCTGGCCGGCGGCGAGACGCTGCTCATGCTGGCCACCGTCGGGCTGGCCGTCGCGCTGTCGCGCACGCCGCCCCCCGAGTTCAGCGTGCCCGCCGACCGGGCCTTCGAGCTGCTCGGCTTCCCCGTCCCGCCGGAGATCACCATCGCGAACGTGTTCTCGCTGTGGTGGTTCGACCTGTTCTTCGCCGCGGTGGCCGCCGTGCTCGCCGGGCTCTACGGCGCCGGCGTCTACCGGCTGATGCGGCGCGGCGACTCCTGGCCGTGGGGGCGCACCGCGGCCTGGTTCATCGGCATCGCGCTGCTGGTGTTCGCCACCCAGAGCGGCCTGGCCCGCTACGCCAAGGTCCTGTTCGACGTGCACATGATCGAGCACATGACGCTGTCCATGATCGTGCCGATCTTCCTGGTCCTGGGCGGCCCGGTCACGCTGGCGCTGCGGGCGCTCAAGCCGGCGGCCCGGCGGGGCGACCGGGGCCCCCGGGAGTGGATCACCACGATCCTGCACAGCCGGGCGGTCAAGGTCATGTCCCATCCGGTCGTGGCGACGGCCATCTTCGTCGCCTCCACCTACGCCCTCTACTTCACGCCGCTGTTCGAGTCGGCCATGCAGGAGCACCTGGGGCACATCTGGATGACCCTGCACTTCCTGCTCAGCGGCTCGCTGTTCTTCTGGGTGATCATCGGCGTCGACCCGGGCCCGAGCCGGCTGCCGTACGTCGGCCGGCTGCTGATGCTCTTCGTCACCATGCCCTTCCACGCCTTCTTCGGCATCGCGCTGATGATGACCGGCTCGGTGATCGCCGCCGGCTGGTACGAGCCGCTCGGCCGTACGTGGGGCGACAACCTCCTGCAGACCCAGCAGGACGGCGGGGCCATCGCGTGGGGCTTCGGCGAGATCCCGACGCTGCTCGTGCTGCTGGCCATCGCGGCCCAGTGGTACCGCGACGACGAACGGCAGGCCCGGCGCGCCGACCGCAAGGCCGACCGGGGCGGCGCACGCGACCCCGAACTCGACTCCTACAACGACTATCTCGCCCGTCTCGACCGCGCTGACAAGGGCGAGTAGCGGTTCGGCCATGGCACCCTATCCTCGGCTCACAGGTCTCAGGACCGACGGGTAGCCTGTCTCACAGGGGAGAAGGGCATAACCTCATCAGCTAGCGTGCGCAGACCTTGAGGGGGGATTGCGCGACGCGTGCGGGGCGCCGGAGTGGGGACCGGCGCGGGCCCGGGGTGCCGAGGAAGGCGAGACCATTGGCGGAAGAGACACGCATGCGCGGGGGGCAGAGCCTGGCCGAGGCGCTCGAAGGCCTCCTGGCGCAATGGTCGGAGCGGACGGGGATCACCGTCGAGACCTGGGCGCTGCCCGGCACGGACGTGCCCTCGCGGGTGTCCGGCGGCGTCATGGAGACGATGCGCGAGGCGCTGTCGAACGTCGAGCGCCACAGCCGGGCCCGTACGGTCGCGGTGGCGGTGACCACGGGCCCGAGCGGCCTGCGCCTGACGGTCAGCGACGACGGCCAGGGCTTCGCCGAGGGCGGCGCGGGGCGTGGGATCGCCCGGATGCGGGCCGCGTTCGCCGAGCTCGGCGGCACTTTGTCGGTCAACGGCGTGCCCGGCGAGGGCACGACGGTGAGCGGGGCGATCCCCGGGCGACGCTGACGGCAGGGGCCGGTCAGGGGAGGGTCAGGATCTCGCTGCCCGTCTCGGTGACCACGATGGTGTGCTCGAACTGGGCCGTGCGCTTGCGGTCCTTGGTCACCGCGGTCCACTTGTCGGGCCAGATGTCGTAGTCGATGGTGCCCAGCGTGAGCATCGGCTCGATGGTGAACGTCATGCCCGGCACCAGCTCCACCCGCAACGACGGGTCGTCGTAGTGGGGGACCATGAGGCCGGAGTGGAAGCTCGTGCCGATGCCGTGGCCGGTGAAGTCGCGCACGACGCCGTAGCCGAAGCGCTTGGCGTACGCCTCGATGACGCGGCCGACCACGTTGAGCTGGCGGCCGGGGGCGACCGCCCTGATGGCCCGCATCATCGCCTCGCGGGTGCGCTCGACCAGCAGGCGCGACTCCTCGTCGACCTCGCCCACCAGGTAGGTGGCGTCGGTGTCGCCGTGGACGCCGCCGATGTAGGCGGTGATGTCGATGTTGACGATGTCGCCGTCGCGCAGCACGGTGTCGTCGGGGATGCCGTGGCAGATGACCTCGTTGATCGAGGTGCACAGCGACTTGGGATAGCCCTTGTAGCCCAGCGTGCTGGGGTAGGCGCCGTGGTCGATGAGGAACTCGTGGCCGATGCGGTCGAGCTCGTCGGTGGTGACGCCCGGGGCGATGTGCCGGCCGACCTCTTCGAGCGCCTGCGCGGCGATGCGGCCCGCCACGCGCATGCGCTCGATGATCTCGGGGGTCTTCACGTCGGACTCGCCGGTCGTGGGGCGCTTCTTGCCGACGTACTCCGGCCGCTCGATGTGGGCGGGGACCTTCCGGACGGGCGAGACTCGCCCGGGCTGGAGCAGTGTCGTCATGAAACACGAGTCTACGGGGCAGAATTGACCATGTGAGCGAAGGCCAGTGGTGGTTCTGTCTCAAGCACATGCGGGTCGAGCCCGACCAGGGCTGCCCCAACAAGGACCGGATGGGTCCCTACGCCTCGGAGGAGGAGGCGGCGGGCGCGTTGCAGCGCGCCGCCGACCGCAACAAGGCGTGGGACGAGGCCGAGCAGGAGGACGAGTGACCCCCGCCTACGGCACCACGGCGTAGGCCCGCACGGGGAAGGTGCCCATGCCCGCGATCATCGGGGGCGCGGCATGGAACCTGAACCCCTCCGCGGGCAGCGCCGACAACCCCGTCAGGTGCTCGACGATCGGGATCCCCGCCCTCAGCAGGATCGTGTGGGCGGGGCGTTCGCCGTGCGGCGGGGTGTCGTCGATGTTGAGCGAGTCGATGCCGACCAGCGCCGCGCCCTGCTCGGCCAGCCACGCCGCCGACGCGGGCGCCAGATACGGGTGGTCGCGGAAGTAGGCGCCGGTGCCGAAATGCCGGTCGAAGCCGGTGCGGATCAGCACGGCCCGGCCGCGTACGTCGAGCGCGGTGTCGAGCACCACCTCCCTGCCGTCCCCCGAGGCCGGTACGACCAGGCCGGGCAGGTCGGCCAGGCTGCTCAGCGGCACCTGCGCCAGGTCCTGGCCGCCGGCGTAGCGGTGGTGCGGGGTGTCCAGGTAGGTGCCGGTGTTGGCGGCCAGCGTGATCACGCCGATCTCGAACTCGGTGCCCGGGGCGTAGACCTCGCGTGAGTCCTCCCTGCTCAGGTGGGTGCCCAGCGTCGGCCCCGGGACGCCGGGGTAGGTGGTCATGCCCTCGGTGATGCGATGGCTGAGTTCGACGATCATCTGGCTGCTCCCACCCGGACGAGTCTGACGAGGGCCACCGTGCCGATGGCGGCCCAGACGAGGTTCAGCCCGGTCGAGGGCCAGGCGGCGTTGTAGGCGCTGTTGACCATGAGCCCGAGCGCGCCGAGCAGGTTGACGACCTGGTACGTCGCGCCGTCGCCGGACAGCCGCGCGGACGAGACCAGGGCGTACCCGGCCAGCAGCAGGGCGGCTCCGGCCCAGCCGACGGCGTCGAGGAGGAGATCCATGGCCGATATTCTCTGGATTTTTGGCTTTAAAGCACAAATAAAGAAAGCTTAAGGTAGACGTAAGCTGACCTGCATGGATATCGATCCTCGGCGCCTGCGTGTCCTGCACGAGGTCGCCCGCCGCGGCGGCGTGATGCGCGCGGCCGAGGCGCTGTTCCTCACCCCCTCCGCGGTCTCCCAGCAGCTCGCCCAGCTCGAACGCGAGGTCGGGCTGGCGCTCATCGACCGTTCGCAGCGCCGCGTCTCGCTCACCCCGGCGGGCCGCGTGCTCGCCGGGTACGCCGAGCGCGTCGAGGAGGAGCTGAGCGAGGCCAGGAAGGAGCTGACCAGGTTCACCGAACGCCTGGCCGGGCCGGTGCGGATCGCCGCCTTCCCCACGGCCATCAAGCACATGCTGGTGCCCGCGATGCGCGCCCTGGCCGAGCGCCACCCCCGCATCACGCCGGTCATCCACGAGGTCTACGGCCAGCCCGCCCTTCAGGAGCTGCGCCTGGGCGCCGTCGACCTGCTCATCACCGAGCAGGACATGAGCCTGCCGGTCCCGGCGCAGCCGTCGCTGAACGTCCGGCCGCTGCACGTGGACGAGTTCCGGGTCGTGCTGCCGCCGGACTGGCCGGAGCCGGAGTCGACGGCCGACCTGATGCGCCTGCCCTGGGTGGCCGCCGAGCCGGACCAGGCGTGCGGGCAGGCGCTCGACCGGCTCGCCGGGATCCACGGCGTCGAGCCGCGCAGGACGCACGTCGTCACCGACTTCTCGCCGGTGCTCGCACTGGTCGCGGCCGGGCACGGGGTGGCGATCGTGCCCGCGCTGGCCCTGCTCGACGTGCCGGAGGGCGAGGTGCGGGTGAGCGAGGTGCGCGAGGTGGGGGCGCGCCGCCTGGACGCGGTCACCCGGGTGAGCAGGACGCGCTCGGGCGAGCCGGACCCGGTGCAGGCGGTGGTGATCGGCGCCATCGAGGAGGCCACCGAGAACCTGCGAGCCGCCCTCGGCCCCCGCCTCGCCGCCCAGCCCTGACTTTCGAGCCGCACTCGCCCCCTGTCGCGCCGCCCAGCCATGACCCGGCGGCCGCGCCTTACTCCGTCAGGCGGGGGCCGCTGACCTTCTCCAGCAGGCGGGCCAGGCGTTCGCGCAGCCCCGCCCGCCGCTCGACCTCACCGGCCGCCGCGCTGACCAGGTGCTGGGCGCCGTCGAAGGTGATCAGCCCGGTGGCCGGGACGGCGATGGCGTCGTGGGCTAGCCCGCTCAGCTCGGAGTCGGCGCCCTCGATCGCCAGGATGGTCGCCCCCGTGCGGCGGGCGTCGTCGACGCGTTCCAGCAGCGGGACGGGCGCCGCCTGCTCCGACAGCACGAACAGGGTCTCGCCGCGGCCCGCCTGCCGCAGGCGGTCGAGGCCGACGCGCAGGTGGGCGGGGGCGTCGGCGGGTGGCGACCAGCGGATCAGGGTGGGGGCGAGCTGCGGCAGGCCGGAGAACCTGGCCTCGTCGCTGAGGTGGGCGGTGACGTGCCAGGGCTCGTCGTCGGGTGGGCCGACGAGCAGCAGGCCGCCGGGCGAGCGGGTGGTCCGCAGGGCCAGGCCCAGCTCGCGGGTGCGTTCGAGCCAGCCCGTCGTGGCCAGGAGCTCGCGCAGGAATGCCACCGAACCTGAGTCCATGCCTCCATGGTGCACGAGGAGCGCGGCGGAGGTGGCCCGTTCGCGGCCGGGTGCCGCCCCCGGCCTGCGGCGCTCGCGGCCGGGGCTGGCATGATCGGAGCCATGACAGATGTGAACGGGCTCTCCATCGCGATCCTCGGCGGCACCGGCGACCAGGGGAAGGGGCTGGCGCGGCGGTTCGCGCTGGCCGGGCACACGGTGCTGATCGGCTCGCGCAGCGCCGAGCGGGCCCAGGAGGCGGCCGGCTCGATCGGCTCGGGCGCGCGCGGCGGGGCCAACGCCGACGTGGCGGCCGAGGCCGACGTCGTGATCGTGGCGGTGCCGTACGAGGGGCACAAGGCGCTGCTGGAGTCGTTGCGCGCCGAGCTGACCGGGAAGATCGTGGTCGACTGCGTCAACCCGCTCGGCTTCGACAAGCAGGGCGCCTACGCGCTGCCGGTGGAAGAGGGCAGCGCCGCCCAGCAGGCCGCCGCGGTGCTTCCCGAGAGCCGGGTCGTGGCGGCCTTCCACCACGTGTCCGCCGTGCTGCTGATGGACCCGGCCGTGGAGAAGGTCGACCTCGACGTGCTGGTGCTCGGCGACGACCGCGAGGCCACCGACACCGTGCAGGCGCTGGCCGAGCTGATCCCGGGGGTGCGCGGCGTCTACGGCGGCCGGCTGCGCAACGCCCACCAGGTCGAGGCGCTGACCGCCAACCTCATCTCGATCAACCGCCGCTACAAGGCCCACGCCGGGCTGCGCGTCACCGACGTCTAGAGCCAGCCCGCGTCCTCGGCGACGCGGACGGCGTCGATCTTGTTGCGGGCGCCCGTCTTGGTGATCGCGGCCGTGAGGTAGTTGCGCACCGTGCCCGGCGACAGGTGCAGGCCGGCGGCGATCTCCTCGGCGGTC
This sequence comes from Nonomuraea sp. NPDC001636, assembly GCF_040298265.1. Taxonomy (NCBI): domain Bacteria; kingdom Bacillati; phylum Actinomycetota; class Actinomycetes; order Streptosporangiales; family Streptosporangiaceae; genus Nonomuraea; species Nonomuraea sp. NPDC001636. The sequence continues at coordinate 238,583 of NZ_JBEOZT010000006.1, read as the reverse complement.
GCGCCCCTGGCGGCCTGCCGGAGCACGGTGGTCTCGCGGGGGGTGAGCGGGCTCTCGCCGTACTCCATGGCCGAGGAGACCAGCTCGCTCTCCAGCACGCGCAGACCGGCCGCGGTGCGCCTGATGGCCTCGGCCAGGCGGTCGCCCGGCGCGTCCTTGACCAGGAACGCCTCGATGCCGGCGGCCAGCGCCCGGCGCAGGTGGCCGGGCTGCCCCATGGCCGTGAGCACCAGGATCCGGCAGGACGGGAGCCGTTCGCGCAGCTCGGCGGCGGCGGTGATGCCGTCGGTCACCGGCAGGTCGATGTCCACGACCGCCACGTCGGGCCGGACGTCGAGGGCCACCGGCACGATCTCGTCGCCGCGGACGACCTCCGCCACCACCTCGATGTCCGGCTCCAGCCGGAGCAGGGCGGTGAGCGCGGCCCGGATCATGTGCATGTCCTCGGCCAGCAGCACCCGGATCACGCCGGAACCTCCATGCTCAGCAGGAAGCCGCCGCCGTCCGTGGGGGCGGCGGCGCAGGTGCCGCCCGCCTGGGAGGCCCGTTCGGCGAGCCCGGTGAGGCCCCCGCCGGGCACGCCGGGCTCAGCGCCGGGCTCGCCGCCGGTCGCGCCGTCGTTGGCGACCTCCAGGCGGACCCGGCCGTCCCGCAGCGACGTGGTGATCGTGCAGGTGGTGGCCCTGCTGTGGCGCAGGACGTTGGTGACCGCCTCGCGCACCCCCCACGCCAGCGCCTCCTCGGCCCGCCGGGGCAGCGTCACGTCGGCCAGGTGCGCCTGGCAGCTCACCCCCGACGACTCCAGCAGCGCCGCCGCGCGGTCGGTCTCGCCGCTCAGCGACATCGCCCGGTAGCCGCGGGCCACGTGGCGGACGTCCTGGGCGGCCTCGCGGGCGACGCGTACCAGCTCGCCCACCTCGCCGCGGGCGGAGGCGGGGTCGCGGTCCATCAGGCGGGCGGCCAGGTCGCCCTTGAGCGCGATGGCGGTGAGGCTGCGGCCCAGGCCGTCGTGCAGGTCGCGGGAGATGCGCAGGCGCTCCTTGAGCACGGCGGCCTCGGCCAGCTCGGCCCTGGCCGCCTCCAGCTCGGCGGCGACGCGGACGAGCCGGACCAGGACGTAGATCATCGAGCCGGTGATGGGGATGGCGATCACGTAGAACAGGGTGACCACGGCGTAGTGGGGGCCGATCCACATGGTGGCGCCCTCGTACAGCATCATGAGGACGACCAGCGGCACGGACCAGCGCAGCCCCAGGAACACCAGCAGCGTCCCGGCCAGCAGCGGGGCGGCGATCGACGACCAGCCGCTCGGCAGCAGGTAGTCGCCCGCGTAGGTGACGACGGCCTGGAGCACCAGCGTGGCCGGGAACAGCGGCGGGCGCCCGCCGCGCAGGGCGGCCCGCATGTTGACGTAGTGGGTGGAGACGACGGCGACCGTCACGGCCGCCGCGACCAGCCCGATCGCCGGTCCGCCCATGAAGTAGAGCAGCCCGATCAGCGAATAGACGACCGAGACGCCCGTGATGAGCACGCGCGCGAGCCTCTGCGCCGAGGACGAGACCACCACAGCAGCGATTATGTCCGACTCAGGACCGGCGCGGCTCCCAGCGGAACCACAGCCGGATCGCGGCCACGCCCACCACCGCCCACCCGGCCAGGACGAGCGCCGGCACGAGCGCCTCACCGGTCTTCGCCGCGTGCACCACGGCCGAGGTGGGCAGCAGGTCCAGCACCGGGCTCAGCCACGAGGGCAACGGGATCGGCCCCATCGCGCCCGCCGACACCGCGGCGACCAGGAACACCGGCATGGTGAACGCCCCGGCCAGCTCGCTCCGCGGGATCGCCGCCGTGTACGCCGCCCCCAGCAGCGCCATGACGGCCGAGCCCGCGGCGGTCATGGCGGCGAACAGCAGCGGGTCGTCCGGCAGCGGCACCCCGGCGGCGACCCGCACGGCCACCGCGCACAGCACGATCACCAGGAAGGTCTGCGTGGCCGTGCTGGCGACCTGGCCGGCCAGGATCTGCGCGTCGGTCAGCAGCCCCGCGCGCAGCCGCTTGAGCACGAGCTGGTCGCGCCGGTTGGTCAGGGCGACCGCGATGTTCATGAACGCGGTGAGCGCCAGCACGATCGCCAGCGAGCTGTGGAACAGCGCCGTCGCGAACGGCACGCCGCCCCCGGTGACGTGCCGCATCAGCGCCGGCATGCCCACGGTCAGCCCGACCGGGGTGATCACCGAGGCGGCCAGCATGGCCCGGTCGCGCCAGAACAGGCGGGTGCCGAGACGGTAGGTGGCGGTCAGGCTCATCGGGCGCTCCTGGGCAGGTCGAGGAAGAGGTCTTCGAGGGTGGCCGCGCGGACCTCCAGGCCGGTCAGCCGCAGCCCGCGGCCGGCCGCCCACGTCAGCAGCGTCTGCGCGGCCAGGTCGGGGTCCTCGGCCCGGCAGACGGCGGTGCCGGACTCCACCGTGGCCGGCAGCGGCAGGTCGTCCGCGGCGACCCCGGCGGGCAGCCGGAACGTCACCCGTCCGCCCCGCGCGGCCAGCATCTCGGCCATCCCGCCGGCCGCGACGATCTCGCCCCCGTCCATGATCGCCATGGCCGAGGCCAGGCGCTGGGCCTCCTCCAGGTAGTGGGTGGTGAGCAGGATCGTGGTGCCGCGCGCGGCCAGGCCGGAGACGACCTCCCACGTGTTCGCGCGGGCCTCGGGGTCCATGCCGGTCGTGGGCTCGTCGAGGAACAGCACGTCGGGACGGCCGAGCAGGGCGAGCGCCAGGTCGAGCCGGCGCTTCTCGCCGCCGGAGAGCTGGCGCACCCTCGTCCCGGCCTTGTCCGTCAGGCCGGCCAGGTCGAGCGCCTCCCCGGCCGGGCGCGGCGCGGGGGTGAAGTCGCGCCAGACCGCGACCGTCTGGGCGACCGTCAGGTCGGGGAAGAACCCGGCCTCCTGGAGCATGATGCCGACGCGCTGCCGGACGGCCGCGCGGTCGGACCAGGGGTCGAGGCCGGCGACCCGGACGGCGCCGCCGTCCGGCCGCTGGAAGCCGGCCAGCACCTCGACCGTGGTGGTCTTGCCGGCGCCGTTCCGGCCGAGCAGGGCGAAGATCTCGCCCTCGCCCACCCGGAACGAGACGCCCCTGACCGCCGCGAATGTCCCGTGGTTCTTCCTGAGCTCGGTCACCTCGATCATGTGTCCGACTATGGCCGGACGGGTCAGGGGGCCGACAGTGAAGAATTCACGACTTCCTGGACAGCTTCAGCAGCGCGTCCGTGACCCCCTCGGGGTCGATCACCTGGTGCAGGTGGAGTCCGGGCAGCCGGGTCACCGGCCAGCCGCGCCCGGCCGCGTCGCGGGCCACCTCCTCGTACGGCGGCCCGAACCACAGGCACGAGCACCTGACCGCGTCCCAGCCCGCGGGCACGGGGATGGGCTGCGTGTAGTAGTCGAGGGGCAGCCGCGGCTGCTCGCCGGTGACCAGCAGCCGCTGGGCGGGGTCGGGGAGCATGGCCACGATGTCCTCCTCGTCCCACCAGTCGGTCCAGCGCGGGAGCACGCCGTCGGGGCCGGCCAGGCCGCGCAGGAACGGCAGGAAGCCCTCCTCGGCCGTCCTGACCAGCCCCTGGGACGGCGGTATGTGCGCGTCGGCGAACACGCAGGCCACCACCCGGTCGCCCAGCCCCTCCTTGATCACCGGCACGAAGAACCCGGCATTGCTGTGCGCCACCAGCACGAGCGGCCCGTCGGAGGGCACGGCCGCGCGCACCGCGGCGGCCACGCGCGGCCAGTACGGCGCCCCGCCGGCGGACACGCCGGTCAGGTCGGGGACGACGGCCGCCCGGCCGCGCCGCCCCAGCGACTCGGCCACCGGAGCCCACGTCGAGGGCCCGACGGAAGGGCTGTGCACCAGCACGAAGGTCGTTTCCATGGCCCCCACCCTGTCAGACGACGAGGGCGTGCCGGGAGACGGGTTTCCCGGCGCCGTCGTAGGCCGCCCAGGCCGCCGCGAGGTCGCACACCGCCCGCGACAGCTCCTCCTCGGGGAACAGGAAGTGCAGGCGCAGGTGGGCGGCGTGGCCGCCCAGCGGGTCGAAGGAGCCGCCCGGCGGCACCGCGACGCCGTGCCGGAGCGCCACCTGGGCGAAGGACCCGGCGTCGCCGCGGGGCAGGCGCACCCAGACGGTCTGGCCGCCCTGGGCCGGCTCGAACGTCCAGGACGGCAGGCGCGCCCGCAGCTCGGCGCACAGGTGGTCGTGCCGCCGGCGCAGGGCGCGTACGCGGGCCTCGCGCACCTCGTCGAGGCGGCGCAGCAGCGCGACGGCGGCGAGCTGGCTGAAGACCTCGCCGCCGAGATCGTGCACGGCCCGCAGCCTGGCCAGCCGGGAGACCAGCGGCGCCGCCGCGCGGATCCAGCCCACCCGCAGCCCGCCCCACACCAGCTTGCTCAGCGAGCCGACGGTGACGACCCGCTCGCCCCCGCCGAAGGCGGCCACCGGCGCCGGCGTCCCGCCCGAGAAGCACAGCTCGGCGCAGACCTCGTCGTCGATCAGCGGCACGTCGTGCGCGGCGGCCAGGGCGGCCAGCCGCCTGCGGCCCCGGTCGTCCATGACCGCGCCGTCGGGGTTGCGCGCGGTGGGCACGCTGTAGACCAGCGCCGGCCGCTCGCGCACGGCCCGCCGCGCCTGGCCGTCACCCAGGTCACCCAGGTCGTCACTCAGGTTGACGGGCTTGACGACGGCCGCCGCGTGCCGGAACACCTCCAGCGCGCCCGGGTACGTCGGCGCCTCGGTCAGCACGGTGTCGCCCGGCGCCACCAGCAGCCCGGCCAGCAGCGTGAGCGCCTGCTGCGCGCCCGTCGTCACCATGATCTGGTCCGCCGTGGTGGGCAGGCCGCGCGCGGCGTAGTAGGCCGCCAGCGCCTCGCGGAGCGCGGGGTCGCCCGCCGGGTGGTAGCCCAGGTCGCGCAGCCCCGCCACCCGCGCCCCCGCCTCCTGGTACGCCTCGAACAGCGCCGGCGGCGGGTCGTCCGGCGCCGCGCAGGTCAGCAGCCGCACGCCGTCGGAGTCGTGCAGGAGGTTCAGCATCAGCGGGTTGGCCGCCACGCCGTCGGCCGTCCTGGTGGCCGGCGGGTCGCCCGGCGCGACGCGGGTGCCGCTGCCCTGGCGGCGCGTCACCCGGCCTTCTTGCTGGAGCAGCTCGTAGGCGGCGACCACCGTGCCGCGGCCGACGGCGAGCCGGTCGGCCAGCACCCGGTCGGGCGGCAGCCGTTCGCCGGGCGGCAGCACGCCGTCGTCCACGAGCGCCCGCAGCCGGGCGGCGAGCAGCAGGTAGAGCGGCCCGCGCCCGGAGGCCCACCGGCCCAGCAGGTGGACGAGCTCATCGGGATTGGCTCTATTCATGGACCAATTCTCCGGTATTGGCTCTGCATTCGGGCACCAATCCGGGGGATATTCGATGACATGAGTGATTTTCGCCCTGAGACGCGTGCCGTCCACCTGCCGCAGCCCCCGGTCGAGGGCAGCCGGCCGATCGGCATGCCCATCTACCAGAGCGCCGGGTTCGCCTTCGACGACCCCGAGCTGATGGGCGTGGCGATGACCCGTCCCGACGACGCCTTCGTCTACGGCCGCGACACCAACCCCACGGTGCGCGCCCTGGAGCTGGCGGTGTCCGGCCTGGAGGGCGGCGCCGCCGCGCTGGCCGCCGCCTCCGGCATGGGCGCGATCAACACCGTGCTGCTCGCCCTGCTCAAGCCCGGCGACCACCTGATCGCCCAGCGCTCCCTGTACGGCGGCACCGCCACGATGCTCAACGACCTGGCCGGCAGGTTCGGCATCGCCGTCACCCACGTCCCCGAGAACGACCCCGCCGCGCTGCGCGCCGCCGTCCGGCCCGAGACGCGGCTGGTCTACCTGGAGACCATCAGCAACCCGATGGGGCTGGTCGCCGACCTGCCCGCGATGTGCGCCACGGCCCGCGAGCTGGGCGTCCTGTCGGTGGTGGACAACACCTTCGCCACGCCGGTGCTCTGCCGCCCCCTTGAGCACGGCGCCGACGTCGTCGTGCACTCCGCCACCAAGTACCTGTCCGGCCACGGTGACGTGATCGGCGGCATCGCCGTCTTCGCCGACCCCGACCTGTACGGCAAGGTCTGGCACTTCGCCACCGAACTGGGGGCCGCGGCCGCGCCCTTCACGGCCTGGCTGACGCTGCGCGGGATCCAGACACTGCCGCTGCGCATGGAACGCCACTGCGCCAACGCCGACCTCCTGGCCCGGCGGATCGCCGAGCACCCCGCCGTGTCGGCCGTCCACTGGCCGGGGCTGCCCGCGCATCCGTCGTACGAGCTGGCCGCCAAGCTGCTGCCCGCCTTCGGCGGCGTGTTCTCCTTCGAACTGGCCGGCGGGCGGGCGGCGGGGGAGGCGTTCATGCGGTCCGTACGGCTGGCGCGCATCGCCCCCTCGCTCGGCGGCGTCGAGACCCGCGTCATGCAGCCCGCCACCACCTCCCACCGTTTCCTCGGCCCCGAGGACCTGGCCAGGCACGGCGTGAGCGAGGGCATGGTGCGCGTGGCCGTGGGCATCGAGCATCCCGAGGACCTGTGGGCAGACGTGGCCCAGGCGCTCGGATAGCGTCGGCTCATGCCCGCCGATCGCGGGCGCACGACCGAAGGAGAGCCGTGACCACCGTCACTTACCAGGACGTCCTCGACGCGGCCGGCCGGATCGAAGGGCACGTGCTGCGCACGCCCGTCCTGGAGATCTCGCCGGGCCTTTTACTGAAGCTGGAGTTGCTGCAGCACTCGGGCTCCTTCAAGGTGCGGGGGGCCTTCAACCGCATCCTGTCGGCCGGCGCGCTGCCCCCCGCCGGGGTCATCGCGGCCAGCGGCGGCAACCACGGATTGGCCGTCGCCCACGCCGCCAGGGCGCTCGGCGTGCGGGCCGAGATCTTCGTGCCGGAGGTGACGAGCCCGGTGAAGGTGGCCGGGCTCAAGGCGCTCGGCGCGCACACCACCCAGACCGGGGCGATCTACTCCGAGGCCGCGGAGGCCGCCGCCAAGCGCGCCGCCGAGACGGGCGCGCTGGCCGTGCACGCCTACGACCAGGCCGAGGTGCTGGCCGGGCAGGGCACGACCGGGCTGGAGATCATGGAGCAGACCGGCGGCGTGGACACGGTGGTGGTGGCCGTGGGCGGCGGCGGGCTCGCCGGCGGGATCACCCTGGGGGCCCGCGCCGGGGGCGACGCGCCGCGGATCGTGGCGGTGGAGCCGTACGCCATCCCCACGCTGCACGAGGCGCTGCGCGCCGGCCGTCCGGTGCCGGTGCAGGTGGGCGGCGTGGCGGCCGACGCGCTCGGCGCCACGCAGCTCGGCGGGCTGGCGTTCGAGGTGTTGTCGGGGGCCGGGGTGGACAGCGTCCTGGTGGACGACGACGCGATCGTGGCGGCCCGGCGCACGTTGTGGGAGCGGCACCGGCTGGTGGCCGAGCCCGCGGGCGCGGCGGCGTACGCGGCGCTGCTGTCGGGGGCCTACCGGCCCGCGGCGGGTGAGCGGGTGGCCGTCGTGGTCTGCGGCTCCAACACCGACCCCGCCACGCTCTACGGCGCGGCGGGGTGAGCCCGACCCAGGCGCGCGGGGCGCGCGGTCAGCTGTAGGTGTGCTCGGGGGCCGGGAAGGCCCCCGAGGTCACCTCGTCGGCGAAGGCCCGCACCGCGCGGTCCATCTCCGAGGCCAGGTCGAAGTAGCGCTTGACGAACTTGGCCGGGCGCGGCGTCAGCCCCATCATGTCCTGCCACACCAGGACCTGCGCGTCCGTGGACGGCCCCGCCCCGATGCCGACCGTGGGGATCGACAGCGACGTGGTCACCCGGTGGGCCAGATCGGCCGGCACGCACTCCAGCACCACCGCGAACGCCCCGGCCCGCTCCAGGTCCTTGGCGTCGGCCATCAGCTCGTCGCCCGACTGGCCGCGCCCCTGCACCCGGTAACCGCCGAGCGCGTTGACCGACTGCGGCGTGAGCCCGAGGTGCGCCATGACCGGCACGCCCGCCGACACCAGCGCCTCGACCTGCGGCAGCACCCGCCGGCCGCCCTCCAGCTTGACCGCGTGCGCCCCCGCCTCCTTCATGAACCTGGCCGCCGACTCCAGCGCCTGCTGCGGCGACCCCTGGTACGACCCGAACGGCAGGTCGGCCACGACGAGCGCCCGCGACGACCCCCGCACCACGGCCGCGGTGAGCGGGACGAGGTGGTCGAGGGTGACCGGGAGGGTGGAGTCGAAGCCGTAGACGACCATGGCCGCGGAGTCGCCGACCAGCAGCACCGGCACGCCCGCCTGGTCGAACACCCGGGCCGTCATCGCGTCGTAGGCGGTGACCATGGGCCACCGCTCTCCGCGCTCCTTGGCCGCCGCGAGGTCGCGGACGGTGATCCGGCGCCCTGACGCGCCGCCGTACAGCGTGGTGGAAGACATGGAACTCCCTCCAGAAACGTCTCGAGGCGTCCCAGTGACGTCCCCGGACTCCTTCGATGATGTCATGCGGGAAATCCGGTGGCGAAACTGTCGGTGCCTCTTGACACAATCGACGCGGAGGTAAACGACACACCATGGCTCTCGACCAATACCGCAGGCTCTTCCGGCTGCCCGGCGTCCGCACTCTGCTCCTGGTGGGGATGCTCGCGCGCGTCCCGGCCACCGCCATGGGAATGGCGCTCACCCTCCACGTGGTCTTCGGGCTGCGCCTGGGCTACGTCGAGGCCGGCGTGGTGACGATGGCCAGCACGGTCGGCATGGCCGTCGGCTCGCCGCTGTCGGGCCGGTTCGTCGACCGCCACGGGGTGCGTCCCGTGCTCGTCGTCACCACCCTGGCCCAGGCGGTGTTCTGGTCGTGCGCGTGGGCGCTGCCGCTGCCCGCCCTCGCCGTCGCGGCGGCCCTGGCGGGCCTGCTCAACCTGCCGGTGTTCAGCGTGACCAGGCAGTCGCTGGCCGCGCTGGTGCCGCCGGAGCAGCGGCGCACCGGGTTCACGCTCGACTCGATGCTGGTCGAGCTGTCGTACATGACCGGTCCGGCGCTCGCCGCGGCCGGCATCACCACGCTGGGCAGCACGACGACGCTGGCCCTCATCGGCGTCGGCATCACGGCCGCGGGCCTCGGCCTGATCGTGTTCAACCCGCCCACCCGATCGGCCGTCGAGCTGGAGGAGCCGGTGGTGAAGGTGCCGCGGCGGCAGTGGCTCACGCCGGGCTTCGTCGCGCTGCTCGGCACCACGGCGGCGGCCACGTTCATCCTCACCGCGACCGAGCTCGGTCTGGTGGCCACCATCAACACCGCGGGCGAGACGCAGTGGGTGGGCCTCGCCGTGGCGATCTGGTGCCTCTACTCGCTGGTCGGTGGCTTCGTCTACGGCGGGCTGTCGCGTGGGTTCTCGCCCCTGGTGCTCATCGCGGGCATGGGCCTGCTGACCATCCCCGTGGGCCTGGCCGGCGCCGACTGGCGCTGGCTGATCCTGGCGATGCTGCCGGCCGGCCTGCTGTGCGCCCCGGCGTTGTCCTCCACCGTCGACGTGCTCAGCCGCTGGGTGCCCGCCGCGGCCAGGGGCGAGGCGATGGGCCTGCACGGCACGGCCCTGCTCGTCGGCGGTGCCGCGTCCTCGCCGATCGCCGGGGCGATCATCGACGGCAGCGGGCCGACGTGGGCGTTCGTCGTGGCGGGCCTGGTCGGGGTGGTCATGGTGGTGGTCGCGCTGCCGCTGTGGCGGCGGCGTCCGCCGGTCGCGGGCCCGCCGGTCGAGGCCAAGGAGCACGTACTGCCTCCGGCGGCGACCAAGAGCTGATCCGGGGTGGTTCCAGCCTCCCGGCCGTTCGGGCCGGGGGAGCCTGTCAGCGGTGTCCGCAGGGCCTTGTGACGGCCTGTGCGGGGGGTGAACGGGGTTTCCCGTTTGTTTCCCTGTGCGCACTCCGTCCGTCAGTCGAAAGTTACGAAACGAGACCGTTGCGTATCGGAATACCTTGCGATACGGTGTCGTTGCGAAACTTGGTCGTATCGAAATTAAGGACGTTCTCATGGATCAGAACGCGGGGCATCCACGCAGGTGGGGCATCCTGGGAGTGCTGGTGTTCAGCCTCCTGGCGGTCGTGCTGGACAACACGATCCTCAACGTGGCGATGAAGACCATCGCCGACCCCCATGCCGGCTTGGGCGCGACGCAGGGCCAGCTGGAGTGGGCGATCAACTCCTACACGCTGGTCTTCGCCGGGCTGCTGTTCACCTTCGGCGTGATCGGCGACCGCACCGGCCGCAAGCGCATGTTGTTCATCGGCATGGCGCTGTTCGGCCTGGCCTCGCTGGCCAGCGCCTACTCCCAGGACCCGATGCAGCTGATCCTCGCCAGGGCGGCGATGGGCATCGGCGGCGCGGCGATCATGCCGGCCACGCTGGCGATCATCTCCAACGTGTTCCCGCCCGGCGAGCGTGGCAAGGCGATCGGCATCTGGGCCGGCGGCGTGGGGCTCGCGGTGGCGATCGGCCCGATCACCGGCGGCCTGCTCATCGAGCACTTCTGGTGGGGCTCGGTCTTCCTGATCAACGTGCCGATCGTGGTGATCAGCATGTTCCTCATCGCCGCCTTCGTGCCCGAGTCGCGTGACCCGAAGCCGTCCAGGCTCGACCCGGTGGGCGTGCTGCTGTCGATCATCGGTCTGGTCGCGCTGGTCTACGGCATCATCCGCGGCGGCGACCTGGGCACCCTGGCCAGCGCCGAGGTGCTCGTTCCGACGGTGGCCGGCCTGCTCGTGCTGGGCGTGTTCGTGTGGTGGGAGCGTCGCATCGACAACCCGGTGTTCGACGTGCGCAACTTCAGCAACGTCCGGTTCAGCTCGGCCATCGGCATGATGGGCCTGGTCTTCTTCGCGATGATGGGCGGGATGTTCTTCCTGACCTTCTACCTGCAGATCGTGCTGGGCTTCAGCCCGATCCAGGCGGGGGCCCTGATGATCCCGTTCGCCGCCGCGCAGCTCATCTTCGCGCCGCTCAGCCAGCGGGTGAACCAGCTCTTCGGCGCCAAGCTGTCGGCCACGGTCAGCATGCTCGTGGTGACCGCGGCGCTGGGCAGCTACGCGCTGATGGACGTCGACACGCCCGTGGTGCTGATCGAGATCATCTTCTTCGTCCAGGGCGCGGCCATGGCGAACATCATGCCGCCCGCGACCACCGCCATCATGGAGGCGCTGCCCAGGGAGAAGGCCGGTGTGGGCTCGGCCATGAGCAACACCGTCCGCCAGGTCGCCGGCGCGCTCGGCGTGGCCGTGCTCGGCTCGGTCCTGTCCAGCAGCTACCGCGGCGAGATCGCCTCGGCGCTCCCGGCCGGCGCCCCGCACGCCGCCGGTGAGTCGATCATGGCGACGATGGACTTCGCCGGGAAGCTCGGCGAGCGCGGCCACGCGCTGATCAAGCCCGCCTTCGCCGCCTTCGTCGACGGCATGCACGTCACGGCGATGGTGTCGGCCGTGATCGGCCTGGTGGGCGTCGCGGTGGTGGCCAAGTGGATGCCGGGCAAGGCGCGCCCGGTCCAGCAGGCGGAACAGAAGGAACCAGCGGTAGTGTGAGGCCGCGATGACGATCCAGGATTCAGGGACTGCCCGCCCGGCGGGCCGTCCGCGTAGCGAGAAGGCCGAGAAGGCGATCATCGACGCGACCCTCGACCTGATCGGCGAGGGCATGGGGGTGTCGGAGCTGTCGATCGAGGCCATCGCGTCGCGGGCGGGCGTCGGCAAGACCACGATCTACCGGCGCTGGTCCAACAAGGAGGACCTGGTCGTCGACGCCCTGTCCACGCTGAAGGCGCCGCTCCCGCCGCTGTCCGGCACCTCCGTGCGCGACGACCTGATCTCCCTGCTCGACGCGATGCGCCGGGAGGCGGGCCAGGCCCGCACCCGGTGCGTGATGAACATCGCGATGAGCGAGGCCGATCGTTATCCCCGGCTGATGGAACGCTTCGTGAAGCGGGCCGTCGAACCGCGCAGGGAGGCGCTGCGCTCGGTGGTCGAGCGCGGCGTCGCCACCGGCGAGCTCCGGGCCGGCCTCGACGTCGACCTGGTGATGTCCCTGTTCTCCGGCACGATGATGTGGCAGTCCAAGTGGGGTCCGGCCGGTGACCTCCCGGCCGACCTGGCCGAACGGGTGGTCGACATGGTCCTGCTCGGGCTGGCCGGAGACCGCGCCGAGCCCTGAGCCGCCCGCACCCGCCACGGAGGCCCGCCCCTCGGGACGGCCTCCGTTCCGCGTTCCGGGGAGCCTGGGCCCCTACTGTCGCGCCATGCTCTGAGCCGCCTGCGCCGCCGGGCCGGGGGCGTCGGTCAGGGTGAAGGGCACGGTGGCCGCCACGCGGCCGTTGACGATGACGTCGAGCTCGCGCGGGCCGGGCGGCTCGTTGCGGGTGGTGACCGGGCGGAAGGAATGGCTCCTGCGCAGCGTGAACGCCGCCCCCTCGGCGGTGGCCGAGCGTTCGCCCAGGTGGAAGACGCGGCGCGAGCCCGCCCTGCGGACGGCGTACTTGAGCACGAGCGGGCCGGGCGCGCCCGCCGTGACCGTGACGGTGAAGGTCAGGCTGCCGCCGACGGCGACCGTGTCGGACTCCAGGGTGAGCGCCCGCGCCGAGCCGCTGCCCGGCGTGGCGCCCAGCAGCGCGAGCGCCTCGGGATGCCCGGACCGCAGCAGCCCGCGCACCGCGTGGCGGACGACCCGCTCGACGTGCGAGCCGCCGCCCGCCCGCCAGCGGGCCAGCACGGCGAGCGCCGCGTCGGGATGATCCTTGGCCAGGTCGTTGACGTGGTTGGCGACCGAGCGGCGGACGTATTCGCTCGGGTCGTCGCGCAGCAGGTCGAGCAGGGGCAGGGTGGGGCCGGGCGCCATCAGCCAGCCGACCCGCGGCGCCCACGGCAGGCGCGGCCGGGAGCCTTCGGAGGCCAGGCGGCGCAGGTGCTCGTCGGGGGACTCGGCCCAGCCGTACATGATCTTGAGAGCGGCGTCGCGGTGGCGGTCGAGGTAGGGGCGCACGGCGAACTCGCCCGTCGAGTACGGCGTGAGCGCCGCCAGCGTGGCCATCGCCGCCTCCAGGTGGCCGAGCCCGTGGACGGCGGTGTGGTCGGTGAGCGGCCAGCCGCTCCACAGGTCGAGCTCCCCGCGCGCGGCGCAGGCCCGCACCAGCTCGGCGGCCCGCGGGTAGGGCAGCGGGAGGGCGTCGTGGAGGGCCGCGGAGACGTGCCTGACGCGGCCCTTCAGCTCCAGCGGGCCGAGCCCGGCCAGGGCGTGCTCGGTGAACCGGGCGCGCGGGAACGCCGGCCACACGGCGGCCATGCCGTCGGCCAGCACCGAGACGGACCGGGCGTTGATCAGGTCTTTGAGCGGTTGTGCCACGGCCCCACCCTGCCACGCACGACCGACAATCCGCCCGCCCCTCCGGGGTGGAGGGGCGGGCGGGCCTGCCGGTCGTCCTGCGGACGAAGGCGGGCGGGGCGGCCCGTCGTCCCGCGGGTGGACGAGGGCGGTGAGTCAGGTCGTCGTCTCGCGCCACCGGTTGGTGATGGGCAGACGGCGGTCGCGCCCGAAGTTCTTCGGCGTGATCTTGGGGCCCGGCGGGTACTGGCGGCGCTTGTACTCCGCCAGGTCCACCAGCCTGATCACCCGCGTGACCAGCGCCGGGTCGTGCCCGGCCGCGATGAGCTCCTGCGAGCCCATGTCCTTCTCCACGTAGTCGTCCAGCAGCCGGTCCAGCACCTCGTACGGCGGCAGCGAGTCGGTGTCGCGCTGGTCGGGACGGAGCTCGGCGCTGGGCTCCTTGGAGATCGAGTTCTCCGGGATCGGCTGCTCGACGGCCATCAGGAAGCCCTCGCAGGTGTGCGCGTTGCGCCACTTGGCCAGCTCCCACACCATCGTCTTCGGCACGTCCTTGATCGGGGCGAAGCCGCCGGCCGAGTCGCCGTAGAGGGTGGAGTAGCCGGTCGCCAGCTCGCTCTTGTTGCCGGTGGTGAGCACCAGGTGGCCGTGCTCGTTCGACAGGCCCATGAGGATCATGCCGCGCACCCTGGCCTGGAGGTTCTCCGCGGCCAGGCCGGACAGCTCGATCTCCTTCTCGAAGGCCGTGACGATCTCGGCGATCGGCGCGATCCTGGAGTTGATGCCCTGCCTGGCCACCAGGTCCTCGGCGTCGGCCAGCGAGTGGTCGGAGGAGTAGCGCGAGGGCATGAGCACGACGTTCACCCGGGACGGGCCGATCGCGTCGGAGGCGATGGCCGCCGTCAGGGCCGAGTCGATGCCGCCGGACAGGCCCAGGATGACCGACTGGAAGCCGTTCTTGGCCACGTAGTCGCGTACCGCCAGCACCAGGGCCGAGTACACCTCGGCGTGCAGGTCGAGCCGCTCGGCGACGGGGGCGGGCGCCGCCGGGTAGGGCGCCACGGGCTCCTGCGAGAGCACCCGGCGCTCCACGGTGATCGTGGTGCCGTCGAGGGCGTCGTAGGGGAACGTCCCGGGCTCGGCGTCGGCGACCGGCAGGTCGAGGTCCACGACCAGCAGCTCCTCGCGGAACTGCCCGGCCCGCGCGACCAGCTCGCCCGAGCCGTCCACGACGATCGAGTCGCCGTCGAAGACCAGCTCGTCCTGGCCGCCGACCTGGTTGACGTAGGCGAGCGCGCAGCCGGCCTCGCGCGCCCTGCGGGCGCACAGCTCCAGCCGTACGTCGTCCTTCTCCTTCTCGTACGGCGAGGCGTTCGGCACCACCAGCAGCCCGGCGCCCGCCTGGCCGACGACGGACACCGGCCCGCCCTCCTGCCAGAGGTCCTCGCAGACCGCGATCGCCACGTCCACGCCGTGCAGCCGGAAGATCGGCAACCGGTCGCCGCGCACGAAGTAGCGGTACTCGTCGAACACGCCGTAGTTGGGCAGGTGGTGCTTGGCCGTGCGGGTGACGACCTCGCCCTTGTGCAGCAGCGCGGCCGCGTCCAGCGGCGCGCCCTTGGGCTGCCCCACGCGGGGGGCCAGGCCGGCGCGGTCGACGTAGCCGACGACCACGGGGAGGTCGCCCAGTCCCTCGCGGTCGAGCCTGCGCGCCACCTCCTCCAGGGTCCTGACGCTGGCGTCCACGAAGGACGTGCGCAGCACCAGGTCCTCGACGGGATAGCCGGTGAGGAACATCTCGGTGAAGACGACGAGGTGAGCGCCCCGCTCGGCGGCGTCACGGGTCCACGCGACCAGCCGCTCGGCGTTGGCGGTCAGGTCGCCGACGGTTGGATTCGTCTGTGCCAGGGCTATGCGCAGTTGTGCCACGTCATTAGCCTAGTACGACCCGATTTTTATCGTCAAAGCGACGAAAAGTGTCCCATGTCGCCAGGAGTGACCAATCCGGACTCGTAGGCCGCCATCACCAGCTGCGCCCGGTCGAACAGCCCCAGATGGTCCAGCAGCGACTTCACCAGCACCGACACCTCCTCCTCGGGCAGCGCGAGCGTCTGGCCGATCTGCCGGTTCGTCAGCCCGCGCGCGACGAGTTTGAGCACGTCGAGCCGGGCGTCGGAGAGCCCGGCCAGCGCCGGCGGCGAGGCCGGGTCGGTGCGGCCGGCGAACGCCGAGATCAGCCGGGTGGTGACCGACGGGTCGATGAGCGCGTCCCCGACGGCGGCCGCCCTGATGGCGGCCAGGAACTGCTCGGGGGCCGAGGTCTTCAGCACGAAGCCGCTCACGCCCGCGCGCAGCGCCGCGTACAGGTTCTCGTCGCTGCCGAACGTCGTCATCATGACGACCTTGGGCGGGCGTTCCCCGGCCAGGATCCGGCGGGCGGCGGCCAGGCCGTCCAGGTGCGGCATCTGGATGTCGAGCAGCACGACGTCCGGCCGGTGCGCGCGCACGCCCGCGATGGCCTCCTCGCCGTTGGCGGCCTCCCCGGCCAGCGCGACGCCGTCCTCGCTGTCGAGCATGGCGCGCAGCCCCGCCCGTACGAGCGCCTGGTCGTCGGCCACCAGCACGCGCAGCACCCGCTCGCCGGCGGCCGCAGCCGGCCCGGCGGACGGCCCGGCGGACGACGCGGCGGACGGCGGCGACGGCGGGGACGGCGGTTCCTCCAGCCGCTGGGCCAGCATGTCGGCCTCCAGCCGGCGCAGCCCGGCCGACAGGTCGAGCCCCAGCTCGTCCCGCCACACCGCGCGGGCCCGGCGCAGCGCGGCCAGCGCGTCGCCCTGGCGGCCCATCCGGTACAGCGCGAGGGCCAGCAGCCGCCACGCCTCCTCGCGCAGCGGATGGGCCGAGGCGTGCGCCTCCAGGTCGGCCACCAGGGAGGTGGCCCGGCCGAGCGCGAGACCGGCGTCGGCGCGCCGCTCGACCGCGATCAGCCGCAGCTCCTCCAGCCGGCCCGCCTCGGTCGCCGCCCAGGTCAGCTCGGCGAACTCGGCCAGCGCCGGCCCGCGCCACAACCCGAGCGCGCTGTCCATGGCCGCCCACACCTGCGGCGGCGGCCCCTCGGTCTTCACCAGGCCCTCGAACCGCCACGAGTCCACCTGCTCGGGCGCGGCCCGCAGCGCGTAGCCGGGCGCGGCCGAGACCAGCACCTCGGCCTCCTCGCGCGGCGCGCGGCCGGGCTCCAGCGCGCGCCGCAACCGGGAGACGTAACCCTGGATGGTGGACAGGGCCTGCGCGGGCGGATCGCCCGGCCACAGCTCGTCGATGAGGGTGTGCACGGGCACGGCCCGGCCGCCCGCCACGAGCAGACGGGCGAGCACCGCCCGCTGCCGCTGGCCGCCGAGGTCGAGGGGGACGCCGTCGCTCCAGGCGTGGAACGGTCCCAGTGCGGTGAATGTCAGCATGTCAGGGGTAAGCGTAGAGGGAGAACACGTCCGGGGATATGGCGAATTGTCACAGGGGGAGTTCGGCGTGGACAACCGTGCCACCTCCCGGTCCCGCTCGTACGGCGCAGGTGCCCCCGAGCTCGGCGGCCCGTTCGCGCATCGAGCCCAGCCCGACGCCGGGCCGCGCGTCCGGCGGCAGGCCGATCCCGTCGTCGGCGACCGTGACGCGCAGCCGGTCGTCGCGGCGCAACGCCACCGTGATCCGCGAGGCGTCGGCGTGCTTGCGGGCGTTGGTGAGCGCCTCCTGCACGATGCGGTAGGCCGCGACCTCGACCGCGGCGGGCAGGCCGGTCAGCTCGCCCGACGTCTCGATCGGCGTCCCGGCCAGCTCCTCGATCGCGCCGGCCACGCCCAGCTCGTCCAGGGCGGGCGGACGCAGGCCGTAGACGAGCTGCCGGATGTCGCCGGTCACGGCGTCCATGCCGGCGCGCAGCCCGGCCAGCAGCCGGTCGGCCTGCTCGGGGGCGCTGTGCATGGTCAGCCGGGCGGCGTTGATCGACATGGCCATGCCGGTGAGCGACTGGCCGAGCCCGTCGTGCAGGTCGCGGCGCAGCCGACGCCGTTCCTCCTCCCGCGCGGTCAGGATGCGCTCGCGCGAGCGCTGCAACGCCGCCGTCAGCCGGACGGCGTGCGCGGCGTCGGCGATGTACGGCGTGATCGTGGCGATCACCCGCTCGTCGTGGGCCGCGGGGAACCTGCGCCGGTCCGTCGGCCCGATCAGCAGCAGCCCGACCGGCTCGCCGTGCCACACCAGCGGGACCGTCCTGGCCGCCGCGCCCACCACGCCGGACGTGGTGACCGCGCCGTCGGCCTCGACCGCCACGCCGGTCACCGACAGGCCCTCGCGCAGCACGTCGAGCGTGGCCAGCAGGCCGTGCACCGGGTCGGTGTGCTGGAGCCGGTGCCGCAGCCGCCGGGCCAGCGTGCCGGGGACGCCGGTGCTGCCGTACAGCAGGCGGTCCACGCCGCGTTGCAGGCCGCGGCGCATCGGCTGGAAGAACGCCCCCGCGAACAGGGCCGCCGGGATCCCGGCGATCCGGTCCACCTCCGACAGGAACAGGCTGAGCGCCGCGCTGACCGCCACGTACACGAGGGTGATCACGATGGCCAGGCCGGTGCCCACCAGCGCCCTGCTGATCAGCGTGTCGATGCCGAACAGCCGGTAGCGCAGCACCGCCACGGCGATGGCCGCCGGGATCAGCGGGATGGCCAGCGAGGCCACCCACCAGACGTCCGCGCCGAGCATCCAGGGCACCAGCAGGCCCGGCAGGGCCACCAGCAGCCACAGGAGCTGGCGCCGCTCGACCGCGTCGCCGCGCCGGAAGCGCACGACCAGCGAGGCGAAGGCCAGCACCATACTCGCCGACAGCGTGCCGTGCCCGGCCTCGCGCAGCTCCGGCCGGCCGGTCAGCAGCCCGGCCCAGTCCAGCGCCTGCCCGGCCACGGCCAGCGCGACCACCGCCCGCCAGCGCCGCGACAGCAGCCTGCCCACCGGGTACAGCAGGGGCAGCAGGACGCCGAGGGTCAGCTCGCAGACGTTCCAGGTCAGGTTGACGACCGGCCAGCGCGGCCCCGGCCGTCCGTCGAGCAGCTGGTAGAGGTTGGCCGACAGGATGTTGGCCGCGGCGCTCGCCCCGCCCAGGCACAGCAGCCAGCCGATGACCAGCCGCGGCCTGCTGTGCACGAGGATCGCGCCGAAGACCGGGAAGGCCGTGCCCGCCATGTCCTCCGGCGCGAACGGCAGCGGCGTGTGCGCCGACGGCGGCAACTGGGCGGTCACCCAGATGTCGGCCAGCTCCAGCACGACGGCGAACGTGGCGATCCCGATCGCGACGCGGGGAGTGGCCAGCCTCGTCACCGCCCGGCGCGCCCATACTGCGTGGCGCATCCCACCATTTCCTTCCGTGATCGGCAGGAAATTATCGGGAACCGGCCAACATCCGATCAAAATTCTCTCAACGGCGGCGGATTCCGTGGAGCGCCGCCCCGGACCTCAGGCCGGCGTCAGCGCCGCCGGATCGCCGGGCCGAGGGCCAGCATGCCGGCCGCCGAGACCAGCGCGACGCCGCCCACGGAGAACCACAGCGTCTTCGGCCCGGCCGCGAGCAGCGGGCCGCCCATCAGCGGCGCCAGCACCGAGGCCAGCGACCAGGCGAAGCCGAACAGCCCCGAATACCGCCCCCGCAGGTGCTCGGGGGCCAGCGCGGCCACGATCGTCCCGGAGATGCCCGCGGTGATGATCTCGCCGACGGTCCACACCGCGATCGTGACGGCCAGCCAGAACGTCGTGGTGACGAAGGCCGTCAGCGCGAACCCGGCCCCCATGACCGCCAGCCCGAGCGCGAACGTGCGGGAGGGGTCCCTGCGCCCGAGCCAGCCGGAGACCAGCGGCTGCACGACGACGATCAGCACCCCGTTCAGCGCCATGGCCAGGCCGAACTGCCCCGGCGTCAGCTTCACCACCGACGTCATCGCGACCGGCAGCATGGTCACGGTCTGCAGGTAGACCAGCGCGTTGCCGAGCACGACCAGCGTGAAGGCCACCATCAGCCGGTCGCGCAGCACGACGCCGAACCCGCCGGACGACTCGCGCGCCGGCGGCCGGGTCTCCGGCACCGCCCGCCACACCAGCGCGGCGAAGACCAGGCACGAGACCGCGTCGATCCAGAACAACCAGGCGAACCCGACGCTGGCCAGCCAGCCGCCGGCCGTCATGCCGACCGCGTAACCCAGGTTGATCGCCCAGAACAGCAGCCCGTACGCGCGGGCCCGCTCCGACGGCGACACCAGGTCGGCCACCAGGGCGCTGGACGCCGGCCGGTAGATGTCGATCACCAGCCCGAGCACGAACATGGAGGCGACGATCGCCGGCAGCGAGGTGCTGTAACCGAGCGCCAGCATGGTGGCGGCGGTGGCCAGCATGCCGCCCGCCAGCGTGACCCGGCGCCCGATCCGGTCGGTGAGCACGCCGGCGAGGATCTGCGACAGCAGCGAGCCCGCGCCGTAGACGCCCATGACCAGGCCCACGGCGGTCACCGACATGCCGCGGGAGTGGGTCAGGTACACGCCGGTGAACGGCATGACCAGAGTGCCCAGACGGTTGACGAGGGTGCCGCTCCACAGGGCCCAGAAGGGCCGCGGCAGTCCGCCGACCTGGGAGCGGAGGAAGGAAGGCTTCTCAACAGCGGTGCTAGACACGGACCAAGGGTCAGGTCTGGACGGCCGAGGCGCCATCGATTTAGTGCACACTAAAACCATGGCCGTCACCTGGGACCTCAAGCCGGAGGACGTCGCGCGCATCCGGTTCGCGTTCTCGCCCATGTGGGAGCTGGTCGCGAGCCTGCGCACCCTCCAGGACCCCTCCAGGCAGTCGATCCACCTGCCCTGGGTCAAGGCCGTGCGCCCACGGCTGGCCGGGCTCGACCTCGACGAGCTGTTCGCGCTGGTGCCGCCGACCGGCTACCTGGCCGACTTCATCACCCCGCCCCCGCAGACGCCGCTGCCCGACTTCGCCGCCGAGCTGGAGCAGGTCCGCGGCACGCCGCCGGAACGCGCCCGCACGGAGGCCGCGACCATCGCGGGCACCGGCCGGGCGCTGCTCGACCGGTTCATGGCCGACCCGGCGGCCGGCGTGGCGCGGGTGGCCGACGCGCTGGAGACGTACTGGCGGGCCTGCTTCGAGGAGTTCTGGCCGCGCGTCTACGGGCTGCTCGAACGCGACGTGCTGCGCCGCTCCCGCCAGCTCGCCCAGGGCGGGGCCAGGGAGCTGTTCGCCGGGCTCGGCCCCGCCGTGGAGTGGACGGGGGAGCGGCTGCTCATCGACCGGCCCTGGTGCCACGCGGGCGGCCTGCACGGCGACGGGCTGCTGCTGGTGCCGAGCGCGTTCTACTGGCCGTCGGTGGCCGTGATGTCGGCTCCGTACCAGTCGATGCTCGTCTATCCGGTGCTCGGCGTCGGCACGCTGTGGGAGCAGGGCCCGCCGCCCGCCCCCGGCGCGCTGGCCGCGCTCATCGGCCGCAGCCGGGCGCAGATCCTGCTCGCGCTGGCCGAGCCGAGCACCACCTCGGCGCTGGCCGCCCGGATGTCGCTCACCCCGGGCGCGGTCAGCCAGCACCTCGGGGTGCTCAGCGACGGCGGACTGGCGGTGGGCCTGCGCCTCGGCAAGCAGGTCGTCTACCGCCGGACGGCGGCCGGCGACATGCTCGCCGGCGCCGCCGCCTGACCGGGTCCCCTCCGGCCGGCTCAGGCGTACCGGGACGACTCCAGCAGCCAGTCCAGGTGGGCGCGCGGCGCGGCCAGGTAGGCGCAGGCGACCTTGCTGACGTCCCTGGCCGCCTTGGGCGGGAGGTCGTCGAGCGGCAGCCGCCTGGCCGCCCGGTTCATGTCCTGGCAGCGCCCGGCGATCCGGTCGAGCACCCACGCGACGGCCTCGCGCTCGCCCAGCCCGAGCTGCCGGACCGCCAGCTCGACCAGGTTGTGCGCGTCGCCACGCTCCTTGGGCCGCGAGGCGACGTCGTTGCACCAGGCCGTGACGTCGCTGCAGGCGTCCACCAGCTCCCGCCACGGGTCGCACTGGACCACCCAGGCCGGCACCTCGACCCGCAGGCACGGCTCCACCAGGTCGTACAGGTAGGGGCCCACGGTGCCCCTGCGCAGGGCCGGGTACTCCTCCAGCGTCGGCATGCGCCCGGCGGCCCGGTTGTCGGCCTCGGTGCGGCAGGCGTCGGCCTGGCGGCGCAGGTTGACCGCGAAGCGGGCCCGCCACTGGTCGCTCATCCGCGCGCTGGTCACCCGCCACAGGTCGGCGAAGGCCGCCTCCAGCGGGTGCCGGGCCGCGCCCTTGAGCATGCCGCCGAAGATGTCCAGCGGGCACGACCCCTCGTCCAGCTCGTCGTCGAGGTGGAACAGCCAGGTCAGCCACTGGGCGAACAGCGCCGCCGCGGCCGCGTCGAACTCGGCGAACGCGCGCCCGGCCATCCGGTGGAAGCCCACCCCGGCGTCGGCGCGCAGGCCCGTCCGCCTGGCCCAGTCGATGACCGCGGCCTCGATGGCGTACACGGCCGGGTGCATCCGGCAGGGCGCCGCCATCGCCGGCACCCGCTCGACGAGCGGCAGCAGCGCCAGCGCGGGCGAGCCGCCCTTGCGCGGCAGCGGCAACATCGGCTTCCAGTGCAGGACCGAGCGGAGCGCGGTGCGCACCGTGGCGAACACGGTGGTGCTCACGGCCGTGTTCACAGCGGACCGTAAAGCCAGTTGCCCGCGGCGTTCGGGTCTGAGCTGCGGTAGTAGTCCTCGGCCGCGCGGATCAGCTCCTCGACGGTGAGCGCGCCTCTGCCCTCCCGGTCGAGCCGGTCGAACGCCTCGTCCACGTCGTCGTAGGCGGTGCCGAACGCGCTGAGCATCGTACGGAACTCGCCCGGCCGGATCAGGCCGTCGCCGTCGCCGTCGCAGAGCTGGGCCACCGCCACCGTCGCCGGCCGGAACACCGGCTCCCACCGGTCGCCGGTGACGAACGCCGCCGTCATCCCGCCGCGGAAGTCCGTGCGCGCGATGCCGGTGTCGCCGTCGCGGTCGAGCGCCCGCGACAACGTCGACCAGATGCCGTCGAAGCTGCCGACGAGCCGGTTGCCGGTGACCGAGGTGGGGGACTCCCCGAAACCCACCAGCAGGCGTGCGCCCAGCCCCAGCAGGTCCTCCCGTTCGACGACGCCGTTGCCGTTCGCGTCGATGTGGTCGAACGCCCGATCGAGCTTGTGATTGAGCAGGTCGATAGCCACCAATGCCTCCCCCGAGACTAACTGCGTGATCACAGTAGATCTGGGCGGCCCCTTTGTCAGTGAGGCTCGCACCGGCACCCCCCGTAACGTGTGCGAAACACGGGCACGGCATGCTGATATCAAGACCCGCACTGTCTTCAACGAGGGGACGCCTTGGACCGCCAGCAGGAGTTCGTGCTCCGCACGCTAGAGGAACGCGACATCCGGTTCATCCGGCTCTGGTTCACCGACGTCCTCGGCTTCCTCAAGTCCGTCGCGATCGCGCCCGCCGAGCTGGAAGGCGCCTTCGCCGAGGGCATCGGCTTCGACGGCTCGGCGATCGAGGGCTTCGCCCGCGTCTACGAGTCCGACATGCTGGCCAAGCCCGACCCCTCGACGTTCCAGATCCTGCCCTGGCGCAGCGAGACGCCGGGCGCGGCGCGCATCTTCTGCGACATCCTGATGCCCGACGGCACCCCGTCGCACGCCGACCCGCGCTGGGTGCTCAAGCGCACCCTCGCCAAGTGCGCCGACATGGGCTTCACCTTCTACACCCACCCCGAGATCGAGTTCTTCCTGCTGAAGAACCGTCCCGAGGCCGGTCAGCGGCCCGAGCCGATCGACTCCGGCGGCTACTTCGACCACACGCCGCACAGCTCCGGCCACGACTTCCGGCGCCAGGCGATCATGATGCTGGAGTCGATGGGCATCTCCGTCGAGTTCAGCCACCACGAGGGCGCCCCCGGCCAGCAGGAGATCGACCTGCGCTACGCCGACGCGCTCACCACGGCCGACAACATCATGACGTTCCGGCTGATCATGAAGGAGGTCGCCCTGGAGCAGGGCATCTGGGCCTCGTTCATGCCCAAGCCGTTCACCGAGCACCCCGGCTCGGGCATGCACACGCACATGTCGCTGTTCGAGGGCGACCGCAACGCCTTCCACGAGGCCGGCACCGACTACCGGCTGTCGAAGATCGGCCGCTCGTTCATCGCGGGCCTGCTGCGGCACGCCGCCGAGATCACCGCCATCACCAACCAGTGGGTCAACTCCTACAAGCGGCTGTGGGGCGGCGCCGAGGCCATCGCGGGGCAGGGCGGCGAGGCGCCCTCCTACGTGTGCTGGGGGCACAACAACCGCTCGGCGCTGGTCCGGGTGCCCATGTACAAGCCGCACAAGGGCGGCTCGACCCGCATCGAGTTCCGCTCCCTCGACTCGGCGTGCAACCCGTACCTGGCCTTCGCGCTGGTGCTGGCCGCCGGGCTCAAGGGCATCGAGGAGGGCTACGAGCTGCCGCCGGCCGCCGAGGACAACGTCTGGACCCTGACCAGCGCCGAGCGCCGGGCCCTGGGCATCCAGCCGCTGCCCGGCTCGCTCGACGAGGCCATCGCCGTCATGGAGCGCAGCGAGCTGGTGGCCGAGACGCTGGGCGAGCACGTCTTCGACTTCTTCCTGCGCAACAAGCGGGCCGAGTGGCGCGAGTACCGCCGTACGGTCACCGAGTTCGAGCTGGGCCGCTACCTGCCGGTGTTGTGAGGCCGGGCGGGGGAGACCCGCCCGGTTCAGCCCTTGAACTCGCGCACCTCGACCGGCAGCACGGCCACGGCGCGGGCGAGCCGGCGCCCCCACTCCAGCGCGGCGTCCCGGTCGGGGGCCCGGATGACGGTGAACCCGCCGACGTGCTCCTTGCCCTCGGTGTAGGGGCCGTCGGTGGTGAACGGCTCGTCCGCGCGCATCCGGATCACCGACGCCTGTTCGGCCGGGGCCAGGCCGCCGGAGAAGACCCACACGCCGGCCGCGCGCATCTCCGCCTCGACCGCGCCGATGTCGCGCATGATCGGCTCCAGGACCGCGGGCTCGGGCGGCGGGCCGTCGGGCTCGAACAGGGTGAGCACGTACTGCTTCATGGGTCGTGGTCCTTCCTCGTGCGTCCGCGTCCCCCCCGGACGCCGTCAGTCGGCGGGGGCGCGGTCGGCGCTGTCGAAGACGATGTGCTCCAGCAGGTCGGCCTCGGCCCGGGTGAGCACGTGCGCGCTGACGGCCGGGGCCGGGTCGCCGCCGGTCACCCGCGCCAGCAGGCTCTCCCAGCGGCGGCGGTGGCGGGCGAACGTGCGGGGCGCGACCACCCGGCCCCTGGCGTGCTGCCCGGCGACCGCCGCCTCCGGCGGCGCGTCGAGCAGCAGCAGGTGGAAGCTCGCCCGCTGCCTGCGGGCCAGCCAGGCGAACCCCTTCAGCACGTACGTGGCGCAGCCCCGGTTGTGCGCGAGGACCGCCCGCCCGCCGGCCAGCGCCCGGCTGATGCGGCTCAGGTGGGTGGCGAACACCACGGCGCGGCGCACCGGACGGGGAGCCCAGAGGATCCGGCCGTCCCAGCGCAGGCGGGACTGCCCCGAGTCGATCACCACGACCGCGTCGGCGGCGACGGGCGCGCTCTCGGCGCCGTGCAGGCCGTAGAGGCGGCGCAGCAGCGTGGTCTTGCCGGCGCCGGGCAGCCCGGTCAGCACGACCAGCGACCCGGGCGGAAAGCGTAACGTCGCCCGCTGCACAGCCCCACCCCGCCCGATCGGATTCGCTTCGACCCCTGTTCGCGTCAGCATAGGGCGCGGGGACGCGCGGCGGGCGGGCCCGGCCGCCGGAACGGTCCGACGGGATTCACCGGGAATGGGCCCGGGGCGGGGAAATCACGGGATAAGGTACTGCCGACGCCTTGATCGGTCTCACCCCGGATACAGATGCGGCTCCGGGTTGGGGCCGATTTTCGTTGTTCCTCACCCCCGAGTCACATCCGTGCCATGGACGGCGCCGACCCTGGGAGGGGATGGCCGGGGGCGGCCGGGGAAGTTTCGGCCACGCCTGTGGCGTTATGGCATGAGTCGGCCGTCGCTCAGGGACCCCCAGCATCGTGGTAATCCGGGAGTCCAGTAAAATCGGCCTACTCTTTACGATATTTCCGGACTTCTCGCCTTCTGGGGCGATATTGGAGGGTGTGGCATGACGACGGCTGCCCTGCAGACCGTGTTGACCGTTCCCGAGCGTTTCCGGGGCCCGGTGGGAGTCGCCAACGGCGGCTGGATCGCGGGCACCATGGCAGAGGCGCTGAACGGCGGCCGATCAGCGGTCGAGGTCACGCTGCACGCGCCCACGCCCCTGGAGACCGAGCTGCGCCTGGAGCACGTCGCCAACAGCGTCTCGCTGTCCGACGGCGACAAGGTCCTGGTCGAGGCCATCCCCGTCGCCGAGACCCTGACCGGGCCCGGGTTCGTGCCGTTCACCGACGCCGCCCGCGCCGAGGCCGGGTTCGTCGGCCTGCAGGCCCACCCGTTCGCCGAGTGCTTCGCCTGCGGCCTGCGCGAGCCGGGCGACGGCCTGCGCATCTTCCCCGGCCCGGTGGAGGGCTCCGACCTGGTCGCCGCCGGGTGGCGGGTGCCGTTCACGGTGAGCGGCGAGGACGGCGTGCCCGCCTCGATCGTGGGCGCGGTGCTCGACTGCATCACCGGCTGGGCGCACTTCGGCCCCGGCGAGTCGGCCCTGCTCGGCCGCCTGGTCGTGCAGATCAACGGCCCGGTGCTGCCGGGTGGCCGCTACTCCGTCGTGGCCCGTCCGACCGGCCGCGACGGCCGCAAGATGTACGGCGAGAGCGGCATCTACGAGGACGACGGCACCCTGGTGGCCGCCGCCCGCGCCACGTGGATCGCTCCACGCTGACCTGCGTCTGTGAAAGGCCCCCGAACTCGGCTCGGGGGCCTTTCTCATGCCCCGGTGATCCGTTCCAGGACGGTCGTGACCGGCTGCTCGTCGAACAGGATCGTGTAGTGGTTGCAGTCGGGCACGACCTCGTCGCGCAGGCCGGGCACGCGGGCGGTCCAGGTGCGGGCGACCTCGTCGGGGAGCATGCCGGTGTCCTGGTTCAGCAGGCCGCGCGGGGCCCGGAGCAGGTAGGTGGGCGCCTTGATCGCGGCCAGCGCGGCGCCGATCTCGTCGGACTGGGTACGCATCCAGCGCCCGTCCGCCATCACGGCCTCGCCGACCGCCCGCGAGCGCAGCGCGCCCTCGGGCCCGTCGAGGTCGTAGCGCACGTACGCCTCCACGTCGGGGCTCCAGTGGCCGGCGAAGGCCGGGTGGGCCTTGAAGAAGTCCACGTACTCCTCCGGGGAGGCGAACGTCCGGCGCAACCGGGCCAGCGCGGGGCCGAGCGTGGCCGCCAGCGCGGCGTCGGGATCCTCGCCCTCGGGCAGGGGGAGGGGCAGGCCGCCGTCCACCAGGACGACCCGGTCGAAGGCGCGCTCGGCCCCGGCCAGCACGGCCACGTACGCGCCCATCGAATGGCCGGCCAGGACCGCGTCCGGGCCCGCGCCGACGTGCTCGGCGACGCGCAGGACGTCCTCGGCGTGCCGGGGCAGCCCGTACGGGCCGGGCAGGGAGGCGCTGTGACCACGGCCGCGCAGGTCCATCGCGATCAGCGACCACTCCTCGGGCAGCCGCCGTCCGACCGCGCCCCAGGCCATCAGCGAGGCGCTGATGCCGTGGACCGCGATGACCTTGCGGGGGCCGGTGCCGAACGTGGCGACGCGGAGCCCGTCCACTTCGTCGAATCTCATAGCCGGATCCTAGGGACGCCGTCCGGGGCCGGGAATCACCGCCCGTCGTCGCGGCGGGCGTAAGAGCGTCTTCACCAAAAAATGGGGATAAATTACCCGATATGCGCATCACCGTGATCGAGCACGAGGCCGGCGCCGGGCTCGGCTACCTGGCGGACTGGCTGGGCCTGACCTGCGACGTCGTCCGGCCGTACCGGGGCGAGCCGGTGCCGGAGCGGGCCGCCGACGGCCTGATCGTGCTCGGCGGCGCCGCGGCCGCCTGGGAGGACGAGCGCAGCCCCTGGCAGCCCGCCACCCGCGCCCTGCTGCGCCGCGCCGTGGAGGAGGGCACGCCCACGCTCGGCATCTGCCTCGGCGCCCAGCTTCTCACCATGGCGCTCGGCGGCACGGTCGAGCGCGGCGGGAATGGCCTGGAGGTGGGGGCGTGCGAGGTGGTCGCACTGCCCGCCGCCGCCTCCGACCGGCTGCTGTCCGGCGTCCCGGCCAGGGCGACCGCAATCCAGTACCACCAGGACGCCATGACGCGGCTGCCGGCGGGCGCGGTGCCGCTGATGACCGGCGCCCAGTACCCGAACCAGGCCTACCGGGTCGGCGAGCGCGCCTGGGCGGTGCAGTTCCACCCCGAGGCCACCCCGGAGATCTTCACCTCCTGGACGGCGGAGTCCGACCTGGCGGCGGCCGAGGACCTGAACGCCGCCGTCAAGGCCGCCGAGCCCGCCCTGGTCGCGACCTGGCGCCCGGTGGCGCAGGCGTTCGCCCGGGTGGTCGAAGCCTCCGGCCCGGCCTGACGGCCCCTCGACCCGCCGCCACTGCTGCGCCGCCCCGGAACCATGGGCGGCCGGGGGCGAGACGCCGGTGCGGGTCAGAACCAGCGGTCGCGGCCCAGGCCGTCGGCGGCCGAGGACGCGGCGGCCCGGTCGTGGCGGCGGGTGAGCAGGTGGGCGATCGTGTGCACGCCCCCCGCCGTCAGCGGCAGCGCCGCGAGCCCGTACGCGGCCGACCGCCCCGGCGCCGCCACCGCTCCCGCCCGCCGCAACCGCCGCCACGCCCACGCCGAGAACGGGATCACCACCAGCGGCGCCGTCACCACGCCGGGCGTGTACCCCCGCGTGGCGGCGGCCTGCGCCAGGTGGACGACCCCGTGCAACCCGAACCCGGCCAGCATCGCCTGGAACACCGGGCTGCGCCCGCCGCTGCGCGCCCCCAGCGCCGAGGCCCCCGCCACCACGCCGCCCATCAGCCCGATGGCCACGTTCACCCGCGCCTGCGACACCTCCAGCCGCTCCCACGGCACCCCCGGGTACAGCCGTTCCAGCCGGGGACGGGCCCGCCGCGCCCATCCCGCCATGGTGGCCAGCTCCTCGGCGTCGTGCACGGCCCAGGCCGCCAGCAGTCCCCAGGTCACCGCCGCGGGCATCCGGCTCATGTCGTCCCCCTCCTCAGCAAAACACAACGCTACGTTGCGTTGTACTCTACGGCTTTCCCGAAGTGACCTGTCAAGATGAGCAGGTGCCCAGGATCGAATCGACCGCCGCACGCCTCGCCAAGCTCGGCTTCGCCGACGGTGCCAGAGCCGCCCAGCTGCTCGACCGCACCCCGGCCGACCTCGACGACCTCCTGGAGTTCCTGGTCGCCGTGGCCGATCCCGACCTGGCCCTGGTCTCGCTGACCCGGCTGGCCGAGCGCGAGCCGGCCGTCCTGACCGCGGTGCGCGAGGACGAACGGCTCAGGGCGCGCCTGTTCGCCGTGCTCGGCGTCAGCGCCGCGCTCGGCGAGCACCTGGTCCGCCACCCCGGGCAGACGGCCCTGCTGGCCGAGCCCGAGCTGGGCGGGGCGCGCGCCGCGCTGCTGCGCGCCGTCGGCGCCGAGCCCGGCGAGCCCGAGCCGCGCGCCGGCGACCCAGACCCGCTGGTGGCGCTGCGGGTGGCCTACCGGGGCCGGCTCATGCACCTGGCCGCCCGCGACCTCACCGGGCAGGCCACGCTCCCGGAGGTCATGGCCGAGCTGTCCGACCTGGCCGGCGCGGCGCTGGAGGCCGCCCTCGCGATCGCCCGCGCCGAGGTCGACGACTCCGAGGCGCGCCTGGCGGTCATCGGCATGGGCAAGTGCGGCGCGCGCGAGCTCAACTACATCAGCGACGTCGACGTGATCTTCGTCGCCGAGCCGCGCGAGGGCGCCGACGAGACCAAGGCGCTGCGGTCGGCGACCCGGCTGGCCCAGGCCATGATGCGGGCCTGCACGGCGGCCACCCAGGAGGGCTCGCTGTGGGAGGTCGACGCCGGCCTGCGCCCCGAGGGGCGGTCCGGCCCGCTGGTCCGCACCCTGGCCAGCCACCTGGCCTACTACCGCCGCTGGGCCAAGACCTGGGAGTTCCAGGCGCTGCTCAAGGCCCGTCCGGTGGCGGGCGACCAGGAGCTCGGCGAGTCCTACGTCCAGGCGGTCAACGACCTGGTCTGGACGGCCGCCACCCGCGAGCACTTCGTCGAGGACGTCCAGTCCATGCGCCGCCGCGTCGAGTCGCACGTGCGCGCCGAGGGGGAGCGGCAGCTCAAGCTGGGGCCCGGCGGGCTGCGCGACATCGAGTTCGCCGTCCAGCTCCTGCAACTCGTGCACGGCCGGCTCGACCCGCTGCTGCGCCGCCGGGCCACCCTCCCGGCCCTGGCCGCGCTCTCTCGCGGCGGCTACGTCGGCCGCGACGACTCGCGCGGGCTCGCCGAGGCGTATTCGTTCCTGCGCCAGGTCGAGCACCTGTTGCAGCTCCACCGGCTGCGGCGCACCCACCTGCTGCCCACCGACGAGGCCGACCTGCGCAGGCTCGGCCGCGCCCTCGGCATGCAGGCCGACCCGGTGGGGGAGTTCACCGCCCGGTGGCGCCGGCACGCCATGGAGGCGCGGCGGCTGCACGAGAAGCTGTTCTACCGTCCGCTGCTCCAGGCGGTGGCCCGGCTGCCGGAGTCGGAGGCGCGGCTGTCCACGGCCGCCGCGGCGGCCCGGCTGGAGGCGCTCGGCTACGTCGATCCCAA
Source organism: Nonomuraea sp. NPDC001636 (assembly GCF_040298265.1). Taxonomy (NCBI): domain Bacteria; kingdom Bacillati; phylum Actinomycetota; class Actinomycetes; order Streptosporangiales; family Streptosporangiaceae; genus Nonomuraea; species Nonomuraea sp. NPDC001636. The sequence goes on along the minus strand of NZ_JBEOZT010000006.1, from coordinate 208,322 downwards.
CGGCGCCCTGCGGCACATCGCCGCGCTGACCACGGGCGTGTCCAGGCGCGCGGCCATCCAGCGCACGCTGCTGCCCGTCATGCTCGGCTGGTTCGCCGACACGCCCGACCCCGACGCGGCGCTGCTCGGCTTCCGCCAGGTCAGCGACAAGCTCGGCAGCACCCCCTGGTACCTGCGGCTGCTGCGCGACGAGACGGCGGTGGCCGCCCGCATGGCGCGGGTGCTCGGCACCGGCCGCTACGCCACCGGCCTGCTCATGCACGCCCCCGACGCGGTCGCCATGCTCGGCTCCGACGCGGAGCTGGCCGTGCGCCCGCCCGAGTCGCTGCGCGGCGAGGCGTCGGCCGCGGTGTCCCGGCACGCCGGCGACCCGGAGACCGCGGTGGCGGCCGTGCGCGGGCTGCGCCGCAGGGAGCTGTTCCGCACGGCCGTCGCCGACATCTCGGGGCTGCTCGACATCGAGGCCGTCGGCACGGCCCTGTCGTCGCTCACCGACGTGACCCTGCAGTCCGCGCTCGACGCCGCGCTGACCAAGGCCCCCGACGTGACCAGGTTCGCGGTCATCGCCATGGGCCGGCTCGGCGGCATGGAGTGCTCGTACGCCAGCGACGCCGACGTGATGTTCGTGCACTCGCCGCTGCCCGGCGTCGAGGAGCGGGAGGCCACCGACGCCGCCTTCGCCGTGGCGAACGAGCTGCGCCGGCTGCTGTCGCTGCCCGCGCCCGACCCGCCGCTGCTCATCGACCCCGATCTGCGCCCCGAGGGCCGCCAGGGGCCGCTGGTGCGCACGCTGGCCTCCTACCGCGCCTACTACGCCCGCTGGTCGTCGCCGTGGGAGGCGCAGGCGCTGCTGCGCGCCCGCTTCTCGGCCGGCGAGGCCTCGCTCGGCGACGCGTTCACGTCCGTGATCGACGAGCTGCGCTACCCGGCCGGCGGGCTGCGCGAGGACGCGATCAGGGAGATCAGGCGGCTGAAGGCGCGCATGGAGGCCGAGCGGCTGCCGCGCGGCGCCGACCCCGCCCTGCACACCAAGCTCGGCCCCGGCGGGCTGTCGGACGTGGAGTGGGTGGCCCAGCTGCTCCAGCTCTGCCACGCGGGCGAAGTGCCGGCCCTGCGCACCACCCGTACCATCGGGGCGCTGCGCGCGGCGGCGGCCGAGGGGCTGCTCGACCCGGCCGACGAGCGCGTGCTGGCCGAGGCGTGGCGGTTCGCCTCCCGGGTCCGCGACGCGATCATGCTGGTCCGGGGCAGGCCGGGGGACAGCGTGCCGGCCGAGGCGGGGGAGCGCCGGCTCATCGCCCGTACGCTCGGCTACCCGCCGGACGGCTCGGAGGACTTCCTCGACGACTACCGCCGCGTCACCCGCCGCGCCCGCCAGGTCGTCGAGCGCGTCTTCTACGGGGGTTGATCCCGGTCCGCCGCCGGGTGTATCAAGGCGCAGGTGTTATCCGTTTACGTGGACCTGGCCCTCGGCCTGGTGGTGTCGTTCCTGCTGCTCTCACTGCTGGTGAGCGGGGTCAACGAGGCGTTCGTACGCCTGCTCGCGATCCGCAGCAAGTTCCTGTGGGCCTACCTCAGGGACACCCTCGACGGCGCCGACGCGCAGGGCAGGTCGTGGCTGCCCGCCAAGGTGCGCGACGTGTTCGCCGCGCTGCCGTTCTCCCGCGATCCCCGGCCGGTCCACAGCGACCAGCCCGCGCCCGCCGAGCCCGGCACGCTGCCGGTCGCCGAGCCCAAGGCGCAGGACGCCATGGTCAAGCTGCTGTACGAACGCGTCCAGGAGATCGACCACCCGACGAAGGGCCGGACGAGCATCGCCAACATCCCGCCGGGGCGCTTCGCCGTCGCCCTGATGGAGCTGGCGGCCGCCGAGCCCGAAGGCGTCGAGGGCTTCCTGGCCAAGCTCAAGGAGATGGGCAGCCCCCTGTACGGCCACCTGCGCGGCGTCTGGGAGACCGCGCAGCGCGACCTCGACCGGTTCCGGCAGGGCGTCGAGACCTGGTTCGACGGCGAGATGGAACGCCTGTCGATGTTGTACAAGCGCTACGTCAAGTGGGTGGTGGCCGTCCTCGGCCTCCTGGTCACGCTGCTGTTCACCATGGACGGCCTGGAGTACGGCAAGACGCTGCTGCGCGACAACGCCTTCCGCGCCTCGGTGACCGCCGTGGCCGAGGCGGGCCCGGCGGCCTACGACGAGCTCAAGGCCCGGTGCGGCCAGTCCGACCCCGTGCCGTGCATCACCGAGACGCTCAGCGAGCCCGCGATGGTCCAGATGCTCCAGCACGCGCTGGTCAGCATCGCCATCCCGGCCGAGGGCGACCCCACGCTGCACTGGAACGGCGCCACCTGGTGGAGCCGGCTCACCACCCCCAGCCACTGGCCCGGCTACCTGCTGACGTACGTGGCCCTGCTGTTCGGCGCCCCCTTCTGGTGGGACGTGTTCCGCCGCATCACCGGCATCAAGGCCCGGCGCAAGGACCAGTGAGCAGGCCGCCGATTCAGGCGCTCATGGCGTACAGCACGTCCCGCAGCGACTCCTCGCGCCCGCGCAGCCAGACCAGGCGCAGGGCCAGCGCGGGCGCCCGGCAGTCGAGCGCGACCAGCACGCCGGAGCGCAGGTCGGCGCCCAGCGCGAAGTCCGGCAGCAGGGCCTGCCCGAAGCCCTGCCTGGCCCACTCGCGGGCGGTGGCGATGCTGGTCAGCTCCCTGCGCGGCACGTCCGGGCCGAACGTCTGGTCGGCCGCGAGCCGGATCGAGCAGCCGGGCGGGCTCACCAGCAGCGGCTCGCGCTCGCCGTCCGGCGCGGCGACCAGCGTCAGCGCGACCTCGCCGACGTCGAGGAAGTCCATGCCGGGCGGCGGGGTGAACCCGAGGCCGCCGATCCGCGGGCCGAGGTCGAGCAGGAGCGCCGCGTCCAGGTCGCCGGCGGCCACCTGGGCCAGCAGGTCCTGCCGCATCAGGGAGCGTACGTCCACGTCCAGGTCGGGGCGGCGTTCGGACAGGCGGCGCAGCACGGCGGGCAGCCGGGCGGCGGCCAGCATCTCCAGCGCGCCGACGCGCACCCGGCGGCGCCGGCCGGTGACCGCGCGGCGCACCTCCTCGGCGTGGTCGAGCAGGCCCTGCGCGCGGCCGAGCAGCGCGGCGCCGGCCTCGGTCAGCCGCATGCCCTGGGGCGTGCGCTCGAACAGCGGCACGCCGAGGCTGCCCTCCAGCCTGCGCACCTGCTCCGACACCGACGCCGGGGCCAGGCCGAGCGCGTTCGCCGCGCCGGTGACGGTGCCCGCCCCCGCGACGGCGACAAAGCCCCTCAACTGCCGCAAGTCCATATAGAGCAGCATAAGGTTGTGCCGAATGCCCCGTACGGCGCCGCCTGTTGAGGGGAAAAGCGGCGTTTGACCAGGCTGTGGGCATGCGAATGTTCGGTTTCTCCCTCGCCTACTTCCTGGTGATCCTCGACACGACCGTGCTGACGATCGCGCTGCCGGACCTGCGCGCCTCCCTCGGCGGCTCGCTGGCCGGGCAGCAGTGGGCGGTCAACGCCTACACCGTCGCCTTCGCCGCGTCGCTGCTCACCGCCGGCGCCGTGGCCGACCGGTTCGGCGCGGCCCGCGTCTTCAAGGCCGGGGTGGCGTTGTTCGGCGCGCTGTCGCTGCTCAGCGCGGCGGCGCCGGACCTCGGCGTGCTGGTCGTGCTGCGCGCGCTGCTCGGCGTGGCCGCGGCGCTGTGCACCGGCGGCTCGCTCGGGCTGCTCGCCGAGATGTTCCCGCCGCCCGCCGCCCGCGCCCGCGCCACCGGCCTGTGGGCGGCCGTCACCGGCTCGGCGCTGGCCGCCGGCCCCCTGCTCGGCGGCCTCCTGGTCGGACTGTCCGGCTGGCGCGCGGTCTTCCTGGTCAACGTGCCCTTCGCCGTGGCCAGCCTGCTGATCATGCGGGACGTCGCCTCCCCGCGCGGCTCCCGGCGGATCGACTGGCAGGTCCAGGCGCTGGCCTGCGTGCTGCTCGGCCTGGTCGCCGAGGCCCTGATCGACACCTCCGCGCTCGCCGCCGGGCTGGCCGTGGCCGTCCTGGCGGCGCTGGTGCTGGTGGAGCGCCGCAGCCACGCCCCCGCCCTGCCCGGCGGCCTGCTCGCCGCGACCTGGCCCGAGCTGCTGGCCGGGACGGTCGCCAACTTCGCCTTCTCCGGCGCGCTGTTCGTGCTCACCCTCCTCCTCCAGGACACCCGCCACCTGTCCCCGGTCGCCGCCGGGCTCGCCTTCCTGCCGCTCACCCTGCCCATGACGGTGAACCCGCTGCTCACCGGCCGCCTGGTGGCCCGTTACGGCCCCCGTCCGCCGATCCTCGGCGGTCTCGCCCTGCTCGCGGCCGGCCTGGCGGGGGTGGCGTTCACCGACGTGCTCGCGCCCTGGCTGGTGGTCATGGGGTTCGGGCTGTCGTTCGTGTTCCCGGCGCTGATGGCGGGCATGGTGAACGCCGCCCCCGCGGGCACGGCGGGCACCGCGGGCGGCGTGCTGAACGCCTCCCGCCAGGTCGGCGCCACCCTCGGCGTGGCGGTGCTGGGCGTCGTCGGGCGGCCCCTGCTCGCCGCGGCCGTCCTGACGGCGGCGACGTTCGGCTGCTACGCCCTGACCGCCGCCCGCGCCCGGCACGCCGCGCGGGGACGGCGGGCGGCCGCCGCAGTATCGTGAGGCGCACGAGTCAGACGACCGGCGAGGTGACAGTGCGTTTCCAGCATTCCGCGGACATCTGGCGGGACTTCCCCGACCTGGTGCCCTTCGCGCTCCACGTGGCGGGCGTCGACGCCGCCGCCCGCGTCGACGACCAGGTGGCCCGCTACGGCGACCTGGCCGCCCGGCGGGCCGGCCCCGAGAGCGAGCTGCCCGAGATCCAGGCGTGGCGGCGGGCGTTCACCCGGATGGGGCTCAAGCCGACGCAGTACCGGTGCGCGTCGGAGTCGTTGCTGCGCCGCTTCAGGAAGGAGGGCGCACTGCCGCGCCTGCATCCCCTGATCGACCTGTGCAACGCGGTCTCGATCGCCTTCGCCGTGCCGGTGGCGGTGTTCGACGTCTCCCGCGTCTCCGGCTTCGTCGAGGTGCGGTACGCCTCGGGCGAGGAGACGTACCTGACCTTCTCCGGCGAGACGGAGCACCCGGCCGCCGGAGAAGTGATCTTCGCCGACGCGGACGGCCAGGCGCACGCGCGCCGCTGGACCAACCGGCAGAGCGGCCTGTCGGCGGTCCGCGACAGCACCACCGACGTGCTCATCGTGGCCGAGGCCCTGCACGAGACGGCCCGCGCGGACGTCGAACGCCTGGCCACGGCCCTCTACGACGAGCTGACCGCCCTGTGGCCGGTGTCGCCGAAGTCGGAGATCCTCACCGCGTCGGCGCCCCGCTTCGACTTCTGACCACGGGGCGGTCCCCGCGCACGGCTCAGCAGGGCGTGAAGTAGACCTTCTGGGTGCCCGACAGGACGCCCCACTCGCCGGCGGGCTGGCCGCAGCCGAACCAGCGCTGGCCGACGAGCTGGTCGCCGTTGAAGTAGGCGAAGACGACGAGGAGGTCGCCGCCGGGCGGCGGCGGCGGGATGGCGTGAGCCGGGGTCGAACCGAGACAGAGCGCGCCGGCGGCCAGCACCGCGGCTAACAGCCCTCGTCTGATCCTCATGACGGTCCTCCAGATCCTTCGGGCGCGTTCGGCCGATGGCCGGTTGCGTGATCTGGGATCAAGGTAACCGCGTTCGGCGAACCCCGCCAGAGCCCCCGCGACCGGCCGTTGCGGGGGCGCGGAACGGGTGCCACGCTCTCCCCATGAGCCAGTTGCTCGCCCAGTTGCCCGCGCTGCTGGGCGTCGTCGTCGGCGCCCTGGCGACCCTGGCCACGACCAGAGCGGCCGACCGGGCTCGATGGAACCGGGAGCTGCGGACGCGATGGGACGCCCAGCGTCTCGACGCCTACATGCAGTACGCCGGCACGCTCAAGGACCTGTCGGTCCTGGCACACAGGGCGACCGCGAGGAAGCGGCCGGGGTCGCGCAGCGAGCCGATCGACGCCGAGGAGGTCGGCCGGCTCTACGCGGAGGCGGAGAACCGCCGGACCAGGACGTGGGAGGGCGTCCTGCTCCTGGGCGACGCGGCCACCGTGGAGGCGGCCCGCGCGTGGCGCGGGGCGATCGAGCGGCTGAACGACTTCACCCGGGGCGTCACCGACGACTGGGAGTCGTGGGGTCCGGCGGTCCGCCGGGTGGACGAGGCCCGGGACGCGTACTACGCGGCCGCCCGGCGAAGTCTCGTCGTCGGCGGCGGAGAGGTCCCCCAGGCGACCTTTCTGGGGAAGGCGATCGACCCGCCCGAAGGGCGCGGCGGCTCCGTTTCGCGGGGGTGAGCGAGAAGGGGCCCGGCGCCGTCATCGGCGCCGGGCCCCCTCGGTTCCGGGTTCTCCCGAGGGGAGAACCGCGGCCTCACACGTCGTAGTACAGCTCGAACTCGTGCGGGTGCGGCCGCAGGCGGATCGGGTCGACCTCGTTCTCCCGCTTGTACGACACCCACGTCTCGATCAGGTCGGGCGTGAACACGCCGCCTTCGAGCAGGTAGTCGTGGTCGGCCTCCAGCGCGTCGAGCACCTCGGGCAGCGAGCCGGGCACCTGCGGCACCTGGCGGGCCTCCTCCGGCGGCAGCTCGTAGAGGTCCTTGTCGACCGGCTCCGGCGGCTCGATCTTGTTGCGGATGCCGTCGATCCCGGCCATCAGCATCGCCGAGAAGGCGAAGTACGGGTTGCACGACGGGTCGGGCACGCGGAACTCGATGCGCTTGGCCTTCGGGTTGGACCCGGTGATCGGGATGCGCACGCAGGCCGAGCGGTTGCGCTGGGAGTAGACCAGGTTGACCGGGGCCTCGTAGCCCGGGACCAGGCGGTGGTAGGAGTTGACCGTCGGGTTGGTGAAGGCCAGCAGCGACGGCGCGTGCCGCAGCAGGCCGCCGATGTAGTAGCGGGCGGTGTCGGACAGGCCCGCGTAGCCGACCTCGTCGTAGAACAGCGGCGAGCCGTCCTTCCACAGCGACTGGTGGCAGTGCATGCCGGAGCCGTTGTCACCGAAGATCGGCTTGGGCATGAACGTGACGGTGTGGCCGTACTCCAGGGCGGTGCTCTTGATGACGTACTTGTAGAGCATCAGGTTGTCGGCCGTCTTGAGCAGCGTGCCGAACCTGAAGTCGATCTCCGCCTGGCCCGCGGTGCCGACCTCGTGGTGCTGCATCTCGACGTCGATGCCGCACTCGATGAGGTTGCGCACCATCTCCGAGCGCAGGTCGGTGAAGTGGTCCATCGGCGGGACGGGGAAGTAGCCGCCCTTGTAACGCGGCTTGTAGCCCAGGTTGCCGCCCTCGGCCCGCTTGCCGGTGTTCCAGGCGCCCTCGATGGAGTCGATGTAGTAGTAGCCGGCGTTCGCCTTGGTCTCGAAGCGCACGTCGTCGAAGATGTAGAACTCGGCCTCGGGGCCGAAGTAGGCCGTGTCGGCGATGCCGGTGCCCTTGAGGTACTCCTCGGCCTTGCGCGCCACGTTGCGCGGGTCGCGGCTGTAGGCCTCGCCGGTCAGCGGGTCGTGCACGAAGAAGTTGAGGTTGAGCGTCTTGTGCTGGCGGAACGGGTCGAGCACCGCGCTGGACGGATCGGGCAGCAGCAGCATGTCCGACTCGTGGATCGCCTGGAAGCCGCGGATGGACGAGCCGTCGAACATGAGCCCGTCGGTGAAGACGTTCGCGCCGAAGTTCTCGACCGGGAAGGTGAAGTGGTGCGTCGTCCCCGGCAGGTCGGTGAACCTGACATCGACGAACTGCACCCCTTCGTCACTGATGAACTTCAGGACGTCGTCGGCGGAGTTGAACACTCTCGAACCTCCCTGAGGGACTGGCCATCATGCCGACGCTAAGTCGCGGCCGTTTCCGTACGGTGTCTCGATTGTTTCGCATGTGTTACGCAGGGTCACGTCCCCTGGGACGTGTCGCAGCCGCCGTCGAAATCCGGCCGGTCGTCCAGGTCGTAGGGGTCGTGGGCCGGGCCCGTCGGGGCGACCGTACCGGGCGCGTCGTCCTCGTAGACGGGGTGGACGAACCCGTCGTCGATGTCGCAGTCGGCCGGGGTGCTGCTCATGCCCCACTTCACCCACAGGGCCGGCTTGCCGTCCGAGCGGTACAGCTGCACCTCGCCGGTGAGCTGCGAGACCAGCCGCATGGTGGTGGCCGGCGCGCCGGGGCGGCGCACGGCGTAGACGGCCAGGTAGTTCACGTCGACCTTGACGCCGTGCAGCCCGTCCTCCCGGAAGGTGCCGAGGCGGGCGGTGCCGTTGATCTTGACCACGTCGGTGGCGAGCTCGGCGCTGCCGGGGGCGAAGCTGTTGACCATCTGGCGGCTGTCGTACTTCTTGCCGCCCAGGTCCTTGTGGAACGACTCGCGCTGGTCGGCGTCGAGCAGCCGGGCGAACGCCTTGGGGCGGCCGCCCAGCAGCGTCTCACGGTCGAGCAGGGCGGCCGCCAGCAGGGCGCGGGTGCGCTCCAGGCCCTTGGCCACCTCCGCCTTCGACAGGCCGCCCAGCGCCTTCGCCGCCGGCATCACCAGGCCCGCGGCGCCGTCGGCGTAGCGCTCGGCGGGCGAGCCGGCGAAGGGGTCGTCCGCGTCGACGCGGTTCGCGGGCACGGACAGGGCCTCCGGGCCGGGGTTCCCGCCGAGCAGGTCGGGGCGGTAGGTGACCACGAGCCCCGCGGCGCCCACGATCGCGCACAACGCGATCAGGGCGACCGACATGCGCCCGAGCCGGCGCGGGCCGTGGTCGACCCGAACGTGATCGGCGGGTAAGCGGTCCCGCCGCGGCGGGCGTGGCGCGCGTTGCCGCGTCACGCCTTCCTTGGCCCCCTTGGCGGCGGACGAGCGCATCCTGCGGCGCTCGCCCTCGTCGATCTGCGCGATCACCTCGTTGAAGCGCGCGTCAAGGTCATCCCCGTGTGGCATGGCGACCATGATGGCGACGGCAGAGCGCGGTTGGGTCACGATGCCGACCGCCCCTGGGGCCGGATACCGTTGACGGCATGAGCAGCAACGAGCCTCGGTGGACGCAGACCTGGCTGGGCGGCGTCCGGTCCGCCGGAATCGACCTCGGATACCCGGGCGAGCGTCTCGGGCTGCCCGAGGAGGGCAGCGGATCGGTCGCCGGGTGGGGGCGCAGGATCGCCGCGCTCGTGATCGACTGGATGATCTGCACCTGGGTCGTCGTGCAGCTGCTGCTCAGGATGAACCCGGCCGAGTCCCCGTGGGCGCCGGCGCTGGTGTTCGCGCTCCAATACCTGCTGCTCGTCGGCTTCATGGGCCAGACGTTCGGCCACCGGCTGGCCGGCGTCCGCGTCGCCGCCATGGACGGCGGCGCCCCCCGCCTGCTGCCCGTGCTGGTGCGCACCGTCCTGCTCGGCCTGGCCCTGCCGGCCCTGATCTGGGACCGTGACCACCGCGGGGTGCACGACCGGGTGTCCAACACCATGGTCGTCCGGATGTGACGTCCCGCCGGGCCGGGACGGGCCGGTGGTTCGGCCCGCTCATGGTGGCGGCGGTGTGCGTGCAGGCGGCGACGTTCGCGGCCCGTCCGATGGTCAGCTACCGGGCCATCGAGATCGGCGCGGGCAACCTCGGCATCGGGCTCATCACCGCCGGGTTCTCGGTGCTCCCGCTGTTCGCGGCCGTCTCCGTCGGGCGCTGGGTGGACGCCTCCGGCGAGCGCGGCGCGGCCCTGCTGGGCGCCGCGCTGATCACCGGCAGCGCCCTGGCCCTGGCCGTGGCCCGCTCGTTGTGGGCGCTGGTGCTGCTCAACGCGCTGTTCGGGCTCGGGCACCTGCTGTCCGTCGTCGCCCAGCAGGCCGTCATCGCCAACCGGGTGGCCGCCGGGGGCCACGACCGCGCCTACGCGCGCTTCACCGTGTTCACCTCGCTCGGCCAGCTCGCCGGGCCGTCCGCCGCGGCACTCGTGGCCGGCGGCACGCTCGCCACCGGTGGCGAGGCGGGCAGTGCGGCCGGCGTCGGGCCCGCCCTCGTCGTGGCGGCCGGGTTCGGGCTGGTGGCGGGGGTGGCGAGCCTGTGGACCGGCGGGCCGGGCCCGGCGCGCGGGCGGGCCGCCGTCCGGCGTTTCCCGCTGCGCGGCACGCTCGGCCAGGAGGGCATGTGGCAGGCCCTGGTGACGAGCCTGGCCACCGTGTCCACGATCGACCTGGTGCTGGCGTACCTGCCGGCCTGGGGGCAGAGCCGCGGCGCCGGGGTGGTCGCGGTCGGCGCGCTGCTGGCGCTGCGGGCCGCCACCACGATGGTGAGCAGGCTCGCCATGGAACGCTTGGTGCTGCGGTACGGCCGCCGCGCCGTCCTGGTGACCAGCACCGTCGCCGCCGCGGTCACCGTCGCCGCGCTGCCGCTGTGCGGCCCGGCCGCCGCGGTGCCGGTGGTCGCGCTGATGGGGTTCGCGCTGGGGCTGGGCCAGCCGCTGACGTTGTCCTGGGTGGCCGGTCGCGCGCGGGCCGGCGAGCGCGGGACGGCGCTCGCGCTGCGCCTGACCGGCAACCGGCTGGGCCAGGTGCTGGTGCCCGCCGTGGCGGGCGTGGTGGCGGGGGCGACCGGCGTGCTCGGCGTCTTCGCGCTCAGCGCCGCCATGCTGGCCGCCACCGCCGGTTTGGCCGCCCGCGCGCCGATGAGCACCGCGGAGTAGAAATCCGTACCGGGTTTGTTTTCTTACCCGGTACGGTTATTGTGGAGTCATGATGGCGGGGCTCAGGGAGCGCAAGAAGGAGCAGACGCGGCGGCGCATCGCGGAGACGGCTCTGCGGCTGTTCGCCGAGCGCGGCTACGACGCGGTGACGGTCAACGAGATCGCCGAGGCGGCCGGGGTCGCCAAGGTCACGCTGTTCGCGTACTTCCCCAGCAAGGAGTGCCTGGCGCTCGACGGCGTCACGGAGGACACGGCCGCGATCGTGGCGGGCCGGGCGCCGGGCGTCTCGCCGCTCGGCGCGCTGCGCGAGCACTATCGGGCGATGGCCGCCCAGGGTGCGAAAGAAGTGGACGTGGAAGGGCTGCTGACCCGCGTCCGGGTGATCGCGGCCACCCCGGCGCTGCTGGCGGCCGTCCAGCAGACCCACGCGGGGGAGCGGCACGCGCTGGCGGCGGCGCTGGCCGAGGCCGTGGGCGTGCCCGCGGGCGGCCTGACCGCCCAGCTCATGGCGGCCCAGATCACCGCCGCGGTCACCACGCTCCAGGAGACGTTCTTCCATCGGCTCGCCGCGGGGGGAGCGCTGGAGGAGGCGGGCCGGCTGCTGGCGGACGACGTCGAGACGGCCTTCGACCTCCTCGAAAACGGCTTTTCATCCATAAAAGAGGGAAAATAGTGAAAAAAGGGATTAACTACGACACTGGGTTTCTGAACGGCCCGCAGCTCAGCCGCCGGACCTTCGACCCCGACGTCGTCGCCCGCGAGATGCGGGTGATCGCCGACGAGCTCCACTGCACGGCCGTCCGCGTCTCCGGCGGCGACCCCGACCGGCTCTCCGTCGCGGCCGAGCGGGCCGCGGCGGCCGGTCTGGAGGTGTGGTTCGCGCCCTTCCCCGTGGACGCCACCCCCGAGCAGGCCGTCGCCCTCTACGCCGACTGCGCCGCCCGCGCCGAGTCCCTGCGCCGCACCGGCGCCGAGGTGGTGCTGGTCGCCGGGTGCGAGACCAGCGCGTTCTGCCACGGCTTCATCCCCGGCGCCACGTACGCCGAGCGCCTGCAGGCCATGACGACGGCCGACCTCGCCTGGTGGCAGACGACGGCCGCCGACGTCGCGCCCCGCTTCAACGCCTTCCTGGCCGAGGCCGCCGCGGCGGTCAGGGCCCGGTTCGGCGGCCGGCTCACGTACGCGTCGGGCCCCTGGGAGTTCGTCGACTGGACGCCCTTCGACATCGTCGGCGTCGACGCCTACCGCGCCGCCTACAACGCCGCCGACTTCCCGGCGGAGGTGCGCGCCCACTTCGCCCACGGCAAGCCGGTGGCCGCCACCGAGTTCGGCACCTGCGCGTACAAGGGCGCGGGGGAGCGGGGCGGCTCGGCGTACCTGGTGCCCGAGGGGGCCGTGCCCGACGAGGGCGAGCAGGTCCGCTACTTCGAGGAGTTGCTCGACGTCTTCGAGGCCGAGGGCCTGGCGGCCGTGTTCTGGTTCACCTTCGCCGCCTACAACCGGCGCGGCGCCGACGACCTCGGCTCCTACGGCGTGGTCAGGATGCTCGACGAGACCCGCTGGGAGCCCAAGGAGGTCTTCGCCGCGCTGGCGGCTAGGTATTCGCGCAGGTGAAGATGGCCGTGCCGGGGATGTGCCGGCCGCGCAGCGGGCTCCAGCCGCCCCACGCCCGCTCGTGCCCCTGCGGCCACTCCGGCTCCAGCAGGCCGGTGAGAGTCAGCCCGGAGGCGGCCAGCAGGCCGATCCAGTCGCCCATCGTGCGGTGGTGCTCGACGTAGGAGGGGGTGCCGTCGTCGTCCTGCTCGACGTAGGGCGAGCGGTCGAAGTAGGAGCGGTCGGAGGTGAGCCCGCGCGGGCCGGGATCGTCGGGGAAGGCCCAGCGGATCGGGTGGCTCACCGAGAACACGAACCGGCCGCCCGGCCGCAGCACCCTGCGCACCTCGCGGAAGACCGCCAGCGGGTCGGCCACGAACGGCAGCGCCCCGTACGCCGAGCACGCCAGGTCGAAGGCGCCGGACGCGTACGGCAGCGACTCGGCGTCGGCCTGCGCCACGGGCACGCGCAGGCCGGTGTCGAGGTCGATGCGCTGGGAGTGGCGCAACTGCCGGTGGGAGATGTCGAAGGCGGCCACCTGTGCCCCCTGCGTCACCAGCCACCGCGCGCACTGCGCCGCGCCGCAGCCGATCTCCAGCACCCGCCGGCCGCGCACCTCGCCCAGCAGGTGCGCCTCGGCCTCGTCGACGCCCTCGGGGCACCAGACGAAGCCGGTGTCCCGTAGGAAGCCGCCGTGCTCGACCTGGTAGTCGTCGGCGTTGCCGTCCCACCAGTGGCGGTTGGCCCGCGAGGAGACCGACAGCACTAGCGCATCTTCGGGCCGCGCGGCATGCGGGCCCCCTTGGGCATCGGGCCCTTCGGCATCGGCAGGTTCTTCGGCAGCGAGCGCAGCCGGTCCTTGACCTCGTTGACGGAGGGCTTCTTCAGGTTGCGCGGCAGCTTCATGATGTGCCGCTGGAGCTTGGCGATCGGCACCTGGCCCTCGCCGTCGCCGCACTGGATGTCGTAGATCTCGACGCCCAGCACCACGCGCGCGACCCGCTTCTTCTCGGCCGCGAGCATCTTGGCCACCCGGTTGCCCGGCCCCTCGGAGACCAGCACGACCCCCGGGAAGCCGACGACGAGGTGGACCAGGTCCTGGTCACGGTTGACGGCGATGGCCGGGGTGACCTGCCAGTTGCCCCGCATGCCCTGCAGGACCGCGGCGGCGGCGCCGGTCTGGCCGTGCAGGATCGAGTACTGGGCCTTCTGGGCGAGCTGGCCGAAGACGACCAGCCCGACGGTGAGCGCGGCCAGGACGCCGATGAACACCGAATACCACAGGTAGTCCGTGACCAGGCCGATCACGACGACCACAGCCAGCGTGCCCACCGCCGAGAGGAAGACGATCGGCATCCCCTTGGGGTTGGCCTGCTTGATGATCTGCGCGATCATGCGGAGCTGCTTGATGCGCCCCGGCTTCTCTGGATCCTCGGACTTTGCCATGCTCAGAAGGATACAAACCAACTGGTGCACTATGGAAAACGCGACCGGCCTTTGTCGCTAGATCTTCACCGCGATCGACAGCCTCGGGTCCGCGACGTGGTGCGACGCCTGGACCGTGTACTCGCCCTCGACCGTGCGCCAGCCGTCCTCCCACACCTGGAAGGCGCTGTCGGGCAGGAAGACGGTCGTGATCACGGTCTCTCCCGGCCCGGCCTCGACCACGTCGAACCCGGCCAGGCGGCGGTCGGCGCCCCGGCAGAGGTAGATCTGCACGACCTCGCGGCCGAAGCGGTCGCCGGTGTTGGTCAGCGCGACGGTCACGGTCGCGCCCTCGGCGGCGATGGAGTCGTAGCTCCACGTCGTGTAGCCGAGGCCGTGGCCGAACCAGAAGGCCGGAACCCGCCCCGACCGCTCCCAGGCCCGGTACCCGATGGACGTGCCCTCGTCGTAGACCACAGCGCCGTCCACGGGGGTGACGTCCGTGACGGGGGCGTCCGCGAGCGTCGCGGGCCACGTGGTGGGCAGGCGGCCGCCGGGCTCGGCGCGGCCCGACAGCACGTCGGCCAGCGCGGACCCGGCCTCCTGCCCGGGGAACCAGGTCAGCAGCACGGCCGCGACCTCGTCCGCCCACGGCATCTCCACCGGCGAGCCCGCGTTGACCACGACCACCGTGCGCGGGTTGGCCGCGGCCACGGCGCGGATCAGCTCGTCCTGGCGGCCGGGGAGCGCCAGGGTCTCGCGGTCGAAGCCCTCGCTCTCGACCTCCGGCGTGGTCGAGGCCATGACCACCGCCACGTCGCTGTCCGCGGCCACCCGTACGGCCTCGGCGATCAGCTCGTCCGGCCCCGGCGCCGGGTCGGCGTGGCCCAGCGTGTACGCCACGAACGCCATGCCCCCGAAGGCCCCCGCCGGATGCGTCACGCTCAGCTCGTACGGCTCGCCCGCGGCCATCTCGACGGCGAAGCGCCGCTCCGGCGGCGACAGGAACGCGGCCGCCGGATCGCCCCCCTCCGGCTCGATCGTCGCGTCGAGGACGGTCTCGCCGTTCACCGTGACGGTGAAGGCGCCCACGCCCGCCACCGACAGCTCGTGCCGGCCCGACGTGCCCGGCGTGTACGCCGCCCGCAGCCGCACGGCGTCGAGCCGCTCGCCGTCCACGTCCGGCGGCAGCTGGCCGACCCAGCGCGCCTCGGCCGCCGCCAGCGGATGCTCGGCCAGCAGGCCGCCGCTCGCGTCGAGGAACTGCGCCACGACCGGGCAGGCCAGCGGCGCCAGGCGGATCCGCGGGTCGGTCCCGACGGCGTGCCGGACCTCGACGCCCTCCAGCGCGCTCAGCCCGGCCAGCGGCGAGACGATCCGGTCGGGGAAGACCTGGGCGCTGCCGCCGCCCATGACCCGGGCCTCGCCGGCCGCCGAGCCGATGAGCGCGAGCGTGCGCACGTCCCGCAGCGGCAGCACGCCGTCGTTGGTGAGCAGGGTGAACCCGCGCGCGGCCACCTCGCGGGCCAGCGCGAGTCCGTCGACGGGGCCGTCGACGGGGCCGTCGACGGGGCCGGGGGCGGGCCGGTCCTCGCCGCCGCCGAGCGCGCCCGTGCGCCGGGCCAGCCGCAGGACGCGCCGGACCTTGTCGTCGATCACCGACTCGGGCACCCGCCCCTCCCGGACGGCGGCCTCCAGCTTGTCCCCCCACGGGCCGAACGGGCCGGGCATGGCCACGTCGGTGCCGCCGAGGGCGGCGGCCTCGGTGCTGCGCACGGCCGTCCAGTCGGACACGACGAGCCCGTCGAACCCCCACTCGTCCTTCAGCACGCCGTTGACCAGGGCGGAGTGCTCGGTCATGGTGGTGCCGTTCACCGCGTTGTAGGCCGTCATCAGGCCCCACGCGCCGGCCCGCACCACCCGCTCGAACGGCCGCAGGTACACCTCGCGCAGCGTCTTCTCGTCGACCCGCACGTCCACGGTGAAGCGGTCGGTCTCGAAGTCGTTGGCCACGAAGTGCTTCGGCGTGGTGGCCACGCCGCCCTCCTGCACGCCCTCGACGTAGGCCGCGCCGATCTCGCCGGTCAGGTACGGATCCTCCGAGAAGCACTCGAAGTGCCGGCCGCCGAGCGGCGAGCGGTGCAGGTTGATCGTGGGCGCGAGCAGCACGTGTACGCCCTTGCGCCGGGCCTCCTGGGCCAGCAGCGCGCCGGCCCGCCGGACGAGCTCCACGTCCCAGGTGGCTGCGAGCGCGGTCGGGCTGGGCAGCGCGATCGACGGGTCGGCGGAGGTCCACTGCTCGCCGCGGACGCCGATCGGGCCGTCGCTCATCACGAGCCGGTCGAGCCCGATCTCGGGGATCGGCGGAAGGGACCACATGCCGGCCCCGGTGAGCAGGCGGATCTTGGTGGGTAGGTCGAGCCGGGCGATCAGTTCGTCGAGTTCCACGGCATCAGTGTTCACCAGAAAACCGAGCACTCGATAGGTTTGTGGCCTTTACGTTATGCAAAGCCTGTCACCGGGCGAAGAACTCCAGCAACTCGGGCACCAGCGCCTCCGGCGTCACGGCGTGGGCCTGCTCCTCCAGCACCCGGTGCCGCGCCCCCGGCACGGCCGCCGCGACCGCCAGCGCCGCGCCCGCCATCCACCGGGGGCTCCGCTCCCCGCTCAGCACCAGCAGCGGCTGGGCGATCGCGGCCAGCGTGGCGGCCGGCAGCCGGTTGCCCGGCCCGAGGACGGCGGCCTCGTAGGCCAGCGTGCGGGCCACGTCCTTGAGGTGCGCCCACGACGCGTCGGCCCGCATCGCGGCCACGGCCTCGACCGGCACCTCGGCCGCCTCCACCATGAACCGCTCGACCGCCTCCTCCCAGCGGCCCGCCTCGACCAGCGCGTCGAGCTGCGCGGCGAAGTCGTCCGGCAGCGGGGGAGCGTCCTCGTCCACGTGGTACGGCGGCTCCCACACCGCCGCCCTCGTGATGCCGAGGCCCCGGGCGGCGGCCTCCAGCACGAGCGCCGCGCCGGACGAGCCCCCGAACACCATGGCCGTCCCGCCCGCCGCGCCGATCACCGCCGCCAGGTCCTCGATCTCCCGCTCGACCGCGTACGGCCGGGTGTCGCCGCTGCCGCCCCGGCCCCTGCGGTCGTAGTTGACGACCGTGAACCAGGGCGCCAGCGCGGCGGCCACGCCCGCCAGCGTGGGGTGCGCCCGGTCGCCGAACGCGCCGTTGACCAGCACGACCGCGGGCCCGGCGCCGTAGCTGTCGTAGGCCAGCACGGTGCCGTCCGCCGAGGTGGCGTGGCCGTTCACGCGGGCTGGACCAGGCAGAGGGCCTCCCAGTGGTGCCCGTCGAGGTCGGCGAAGCCGCGCTGGTAGCGGAACCCGGCCTCCTGCGGCACGCCGGCCGGGGTGGCGCCGAGCGCGAGCGCCTTGTCCACCAGCTCGTCCACCTGGGCCGGGTTCTCCATGCCGAGCACCAGGATGGCCTCGGTGCTGGTGGTGGCGTCGGCGATCTCCTTGGTGACGTACGTCGAGAACGTCGGCTCGGTGAGCAGCATGACCTGGGTCTGCTCGTTGACGAGCATCGAGGCCATGCCCTCGGCCATGCCGTACATCGTGAAGCCGAGCTCGGTGAAGAACTTCTGCGACCGGTCCAGGTCCTTGACCGGGAGGTTGAGGAAGAGCTGCATGTCGTGCTCCTAGGCGTCTGAGGTGTTTTGCGACACCTTCAGTCTGCTGGCCACGACCTCGCGCGTCTTGGATCCCCGTGCCAGGACGGTTGACGATCAGCGCACGGGGTTGGCGCGCCGGAACTCGGCCGGCGGCAGCCCGTACGCCCGCTTGAACAGCCTGCTGAAGTGCGCCGAGTCGGGCAGCCCCCACCGCGCCCCGACCTCGCCGACCGGCAGGTGGCGGGCGCCCAGCAGGTCGGCGCGGCAGCGCTCCAGCCGCCGGTGCCTGATCCAGGCGGCCACCGTCGTGTTCTCGGACTCGAACAGCCGGTGCAGGTAACGCACCGAGACGTGGTGCGCCTCGGCCACCATCGCCGGATCGAGGTCGGACCAGCCCAGACGCTGGTCGATGAAGGCGCGCACGCGCAGCAGCAGGGCGCGGCGGCGGGCGTCCTCGGGCACCGCGGCGGCCTGCTCGGCCCGTTCGGCCAGGGCCGTGGTGACCAGGTCCATCACCACCGTCGCCAGCCTGGCCGCGCTGGCCGGGGTGTAGTCGTCGTAGTCCTCGGTGACCCGGCGCAGCAGCGGCACGGCCAGCGCGCCGGCGCCCTCGCGCGCCGAGACGGGCACCGCGGTCAGCCGGGCCACGTCGGCGTAGGGCAGCGGCAGCAGTTCGTGCGGGAAGCTGAACACCGCCAGCTGCACGGCCGAGTCGTAGGCGATCTCGTAGGGGCGGGTGAAGTCGTAGATGGCGAACTCGCCCTTGTCCAGGCGGATCTCGCGTCCGTCCTGGCGCAGCACCGGCTTGCCCGAGACGGCCAGCACGGCCCGGTAGAGCTCGGGGTTGTCGCGGTGGATCAACTTCGCCGTGCGGTGGACGCTGTGCGGCGTGGACGTGCGCACCCGGCCCACGCCCACGGGGCCCAACTGCCCCAGCTCGATCTCGCCCCGCAGCGGCGCGCCGGAATCGATGCGCAGGTCGAGCGGCCCGAGCGTGTCGCAGACGATGCCGCGCCAGGCGTCGTGACGGCTGCGCGCGGGCAGGTCGCTGGTGCGGATCACGGTCGCCACGGCCTCGCCCTCCCTCGGCAGCCCTGCCATGCTAGGGACGCGAAAAGCCCCGGGCAAACGGCCCGGGGCTCCGCTCAAGCAAGATCAAGCAGGATCGGCTGGGGTCAGCCTGGATCAGGTGGTCTGGCGGGCCGCGATGGCCTGCTGGTAGAGCCTGCCCGCGCGGTACGACGAGCGCACCAGCGGCCCCGACAACACCCCGGCGAACCCGATCGCCTCGGCCTCGGCCTGCAGCTCGACGAACTCCTCCGGCTTGACCCAGCGCTCCACCGGGTGGTGGCGCGGCGTCGGCCGCAGGTACTGGGTGATCGTCAGCAGGTCGGTGCCGGCGGCGTGCAGGTCGCGCATCGCCTCGACGATCTCTTCGCGGGTCTCGCCCATGCCCAGGATCAGGTTGGACTTGGTGACCAGCCCGGCCTCGCGGGCCGTCGTGATCACCCCGAGCGAACGCTCGTAGCGGAAGGCGGGGCGGATGCGCTTGAAGATGCGCGGCACCGTCTCGACGTTGTGCGCGAACACCTCGGGCTTGCTGGAGAAGACCTCCTCCAGCTGGTCGCGGTTGCCGTTGAAGTCGGGCACCAGCAGCTCGACGCCGCAGCCGGGCAGCAGGGAGTGGATCTGCCGGGCGGTCTCGGCGTAGAGCCAGGCGCCGCCGTCGGGCAGGTCGTCGCGGGCCACGCCGGTCACGGTCGCGTAGCGCAGGCCCATCTGCTGGACGGACTCGGCGACCCGGCGCGGCTCGTCGCGGTCGTATTCCTTGGGCTTGCCCGTGTCGATCTGGCAGAAGTCGCACCGGCGGGTGCACTGGTCGCCGCCGATGAGGAAGGTCGCCTCGCGGTCTTCCCAGCACTCGTAGATGTTGGGACAGCCCGCCTCTTCACAGACCGTGTGCAGGCCCTCCCGGCGCACGAGCGATTTCAGCTCGGTGTATTCGGGGCCCGTCTTCAGCTTGGTCTTGATCCACGGGGGCTTGCGCTCGATAGGGGTCTCGGCGTTGCGCACCTCCAGGCGGAGGAGCTTTCGGCCATCAGGAGCAACGGTCACCCGTCCAGCTTACGTCCGCCGCAGAACCGGACCGGTCGAGGGTCAGGTGATGAGCCCGAAGCCGCGGATCGCCCTGGTGTAGTGGCGCAGCAGCTCCTCGTCGATCAGCGCGGACCCGGCGGTGCCCAGCAGCTCCGAGTGCGGCGCAGAGGTCAGCACGCCGTCGTCGGTGAGCCGGTGGCGGGCCAGCGCGCCCTGCCTGATGGCCGTGACGCTCTCGCCGCGCAGCGCCGCGGCCTGGATGGGCGCCAGGTAGCCGCCGGCGGCCAGGCCGCGCAGCTCGTCCAGCTCGGCCTCGGACACGACCCGCCGGGCGATCGCCTCGCGCCGCTCCTCGGCACGGGGCCGCCCGGCGCGGGCCAGCGCCGTCAGCGCGTACTCCGCCAGCAGCACCGGGCCGCCCAGCACCCGCCCGATCAGCCGGCCGAAGAACCCCGCCGCCTCGTACGTCGTGCCGGGCTGGTCGAGCGCGCCCAGCGACGAAGCGGCGATCTTGGCCTGGGCCTCCTCCCTGATCTTCAGCGGAGCGCTCGACCCGAGCAGCGCGTCGTGCCAGGAGGCCAGCGTGTACAGGGCGCCGTCCACGATCAGCTCCTCGGCGGCGGGGGTGCGCGCGTACGCGGTGGCCAGCAGCGCCACCCGCTGCCGCGGCGTCAGGGCCAGCCACAGCGGCAGCCCGATGACCAGCACCGGCGTGCGCGGCACGCCCACATGGTCATAGACGGTCTCGGTGGCCAGGTCCCGGACCGCGACCTTGCGCGGCCTCTTGACGCGGGCCCGGTCGGCCACGCGGTCGGCCAGCGAGTACAGCTCGCCGGCCGCGGCGCGGTCGAGCACCTCGGCGTCGGCCGGCAGGCGGGGAAGACGGGGCCGCAGCGCCCATCCCAGGGCCAGGCTCACGCCGCCGACCAGCCACGCGACGAGGGAGCCGAGATGCGCCAGCACGGCCCACGCGCCCAGCGCGAAGAAGGCCAGCGTGAGCAGGTGAACCAGGAGCGCGAGAACGAGAGCGGCGGAACGCTTCACACGGCGATGTTAAGCCGGAAAGATCCGGATTCAACCGCTGTTCGATGCCGATCTGGTCACCTGCGCAGCAGATCCTCCTCGTGCAGGTCGAACGGCTCCCTGCCGAGCGCCTCGGCCAGGCGCTTCTCGGCGATCGGGATGACCTCCTCGACCACGATCCGGCGGCCGGTCTCGGCCGAGAGCGAGGAGACCCCCGCGTCGGGCAGCCCGCACGGCGTGATCCGGTTGAACCACCGGGGGTCGTTGGCGCAGTTGAGCGCGAACCCGTGCATCGTCACGCCGCGCGCGACGCGGATGCCGACCGCGCCGAGCTGCCGGTCGGGCAGCCCCAGGGCGGCGTCGCCGGACGCCCACACGCCCGGCCGCCCCGGCACCCGCCGGCCGGTGACGCCGAAGTCGGCGCACACCTGGATCATCGTCTCCTCCAGGGCGCAGACGTAACGGGTCACGTCGGCGACGGCGACGATGGGGTAGGCGACGAGCTGGCCGGGGCCGTGCCAGGTGACCCGGCCGCCCCGGTCGGCGTCGACGACGGGGGTGCCGTCGGAGGGGCGGTCGCCGGGCAGGGTGCGCCTGCCCGCGGTGTAGACGGGGGCGTGCTCCAGGATCAGGACCGCGTCGCCCAGCTCGCCGGCGACCCGCTTGCCGTGCATCCAGCGCTGCAACGACCAGGCTTGCTCGTAGGGGACGTCCACACCAAGGCGGACGACGGCCAGCGCGTGGGGATCGTCCCCGTGGATGGGGCGCATGAGCCTATTGTGCCGTTCCCTCACCCGGTCCGGGTAATCAGGGGGTCAACAGGCGTGGCTCGATCCTGAACTCCTTGACGCCGTTGGCGCCGTCGTACTCCAGCCGGTAGGCGTAGGCCCGCGGGTCGACGGTGACCGCCTGGATGAACTCGGTGCCCACGTAGTGCAGGGCGACGCCCTCGTCGGCGGCGTACCCGCCGGGCAGCTCGCCGGAGGCGACCGACTCCTGCAGCAGCGGGCGGCGCTGCGGCTCGGCGTTGTAGTGGACCCCGCACGAGTACGGCAGCAGCGCGAGCCCGTCGGCCCACGGACGCAGCGCCGGGCCGAAGGAGTCGGTGTTGCCGCCCACGTGCCAGCACAGGGCGCCCGCGCTCTGCCCGGACAGCACCACGCCGGCCCGCCACGCCTCCTCGAAGACCTCGTCGAGGCCGTGCAGCCGCCACAACGCCATCAGGTTGGCCACGCTGCCACCGCTGACGTAGATCATGTCCTGTTCGAGCGCCCAGGCCCGCGCGTCCTCCACGTTGGGCATGGGGAAGACCGTCAGGTGGCTCAGCTCGACGTCCCAGCCGGAGAAGGCGCCGTACATCTTCAGCAGCCAGTCGGCGGAGTCGCCGAGGGCGGTGGCGACCAGGCCGAGCTTGGGGCGGTCCTGGCCGGTCAGGTCGAGGCCGTACCGCAGCAACCCGCTCGCCTCGATGAAGTTGTGACGCTCACTCGGGCGGAACGATCCGCCCCCGATGGCCAGAATGTGCGACTGCCCGGACCTGCTCATGTCGGATCTCCCGCGTGCTGAAGGACGAACGGCACCCTACAGTACGGCGCGCAGCGCCTCGTCGAGACGGGTATGCGTGAAGCCGTAGCCGCTGTCAAGCAGTTTCCGCGGGATCATGCGATGGCTCGGCAGGAGTCCCGCGCGGGCGAATTCGCCCACCCCGATGGACAGGGCGAACGCCGGTACGGGCATGGGGACTGTGCCTTTACGCAGGCATTTACCCAGAGTCCGGGTGAATTCTTCGTTGGTGACCGGAGAAGGGGACCCGAGATTGACCGGACCCTCGATATTCCGATTTTTCAGGATATGTAGTGCGGCGGCCACCCAATCGTCCAAGGAGATCCACGACCAGTACTGCCGGCCCGTCCCCAGCGGCGCGCCCAGCCCGACGCGGAAGATCGGCAACATGCGCCCGAGCGCCCCGCCGTGCCGGCTCAGCACCATCGCAGTGCGCAGCCGCGCGACCCGGCACCCGGCCTCGGCGGCCCGCTCGGCCTCCCGCTCCCAGCGCTCGCACAGCTCGGCCAGGAACCCCTGGCCCCTGCCCTGGCTCTCGTCGATCTCCCGGCTGCCCGTGTCGCCGTAGAAGTCGACCCCCGAGGCCGACAGCAGCACCTCGGGCGGCCTGCCGAGCGCGCGCAGGGCGTCGACCAGCAGCCGGGTGCCCTCGACGCGGCTGCGCACCAGCTCGCGCTTGTAGTCCGCGGTCCAGCGCCGGTCGCCGACCGAGGCCCCGGCCAGGTGCACCACGGCCTCGGCCCCTTCGAGCGCGGCCCGGTCGATCACCCCCGCCGAGGGATCCCAGAAGGCCTCTCCCGGCCCCGCGGGCTCCCGCCGGACCAGGCGGACGACCTCCCGCCCCTCGTCGCGCAGCGCCCCCACCAGGGCCGTACCGATCAGGCCCGACGCCCCGGTCACGATGATCGCCATGGCTCCCACAGTACGCCAAAGGCCGGGCGGCCCCCCGGAAGGGGAGCCACCCGGCCTTCATGGGCGATGACTACGCGAGGCCGAGCTGGGCCTCGAAGCGGCCCTCCTCCAGGCGACGCTTGATCGTCGTCAGGAAGCGGGCGGCGTCGGCGCCGTCGACCAGGCGGTGGTCGTAGGTCAGCGCCAGGTAGACCATCGAACGCACCGCGATGACCTCGCCCTCGGGCGTGTCGAGCACGACGGGCCGCTTGACGACCGCGCCGGTGCCGAGCATGCCCACCTGCGGCTGGTTGAGGATCGGGGTGTCGAACAGCGCGCCACGGCTGCCGGTGTTGGTCAGCGTGAACGTGCCGCCGGTGATCTCGTCGGGCGTCACCTGGTTGTTGCGGGTGCGCTCGGCCAGATCGGTGACCTTGCGGGCGAGGCCGGCGAGGTTGAGGTCGCCGGCGTTCTTGACGACCGCCGCGAGCAGGCCGCGCTCGGTGTCGACCGCGATGCCCAGGTTCTCCACGTCGAAGTACGTGACCTCGTTGGTCTCGTTGTTGATCGTGGCGTTGAGCTTCGGGTGCTGCTTGAGCGCCTCGACGGTGGCCATCGCGAAGAACGGGGTGAAGGTCAGCTTCACGCCCTCGCGGCGGAAGAAGTCGTCCTTCGCCCGCGCCCGGAGCTGGGCGATCTTCGTGACGTCGACCTCGACGACCGACGTGAGCTGCGCCGCGGTCTGCAGCGACTCGACCATGCGCTTGGCGATGGTCTGACGCAGCCGCGTCATCTTCTCCGTACGGCCGCGCAGCGTGGTGTCCACCTCGACCGGCTCGGGCGCCGCGGCGACCGGGGCCTGGGCGGCGGCGGGAGCCGAGGCGGCGGCGGCCGGCTGGGCGGCCGGAGCCGCGGCCGGGGCGGCGGCCGGGGCGGCGGCCTGCTCGCGCTGGGACTTGGCGGCCTCCAGCACGTCCTGCTTGCGGATGCGGCCGCCGACGCCGGTGCCGTTGATCGAGTCGAGGTCGACGCCGTGCTCGTTGGCGAGCTTGCGCACCAGCGGCGTCACGTAGGGGCTGTCGCCCGAGGACGGCAGCGGCGTGGGCTCGGCGGCGGGCTGCTGCGGAGCCGGCGCCTGCGGGGCCGGAGCCGGAGCGGCCTGCTGCGGGGCCGGGGCCTGCGGGGCCGGAGCCGGGGCGGCCTGCTGGGGAGCGGGCTGGGCCGGGGCCGGCTGCGGGATGGAGGAGGCCGGGGGAGCCGGGGCGGGCTCGGGCTCCGGCTCGGGCTCGGGAGCGGCCTGCGGGGCCGGGGCGGCGGCGCCCGGCTGGGCGTTCTCGTCGATGATGGCGAGCTCGGCGCCGACCTCGACCGTCTCGTCCTCAGCCACGACGATCTTGGTGAGGACACCCGCGGAAGGCGACGGGATCTCGGTGTCGACCTTGTCGGTCGAGACCTCGAGGAGCGGCTCGTCGGCCTCGACGCGCTCGCCCTCCTTCTTCAGCCAACGGGTTACCGTGCCCTCGGTCACGCTCTCGCCGAGCTGGGGCATCTGTACGGAGACCGGCATCGTTATTCTTCTCTCGCGTTCTGATCTCGAGGGCTGGACTAGTTGTGTACGTGCAACGGCTTGCCGGCCAGGGCCAGCATCGCCTCACCGACTGCCTCGGACTGGGTCGGATGTGCATGGATGAGCTGGGCGACCTCTGCGGGCAGCGCCTCCCAGTTGTAGATCAGCTGGCCTTCCGTGACGAGCTCGCCGATGCGCCGGCCCACCATGTGGACGCCGACGACCGGGCCGTCCTTCTGGGCGATGACCTTCACCGCTCCGGAGGTGCCGAGGATCTGGCTCTTGGGGTTGCCGGCCAGGTCGTAGACCTGCTCGACGATCTCGATGCCGCGCTCGGCGGCCTGCGCCGACGTGATGCCGACCGAGGCGACCTCGGGGTCGGAGTAGGTGATGCGGGGCACGCCGGCGTAGTCGATCGGCGGCGGGTTGAGGCCGGCGATGTGCTCGGCCACCATGATGCCCTCGGCGAACCCGGCGTGGGCCAGCTGCAGCGTGGGGATCAGGTCGCCGATGGCGTAGACGCCGGGGACCGAGGTCTGGCAGTGCTCGTCGACCACGACGGCGCCGCGCTCGACCGTGACGCCCTGCTCCTCGAAGCCCATGCCGGCCGACACCGCGCCGCGGCCGACCGCGACGAGCAGGATCTCGGCGTCGAGGGTCTTGCCGTTGGCCAGGGTGACGACGACGCCCGTCTCGGTGGTCTTGGCGGAGTCGAAGAAGACGCCCAGCTCGTACTTGATGCCGCGGCGGCGGAAGGCCCGCTCCAGCAGCTTGGAGCTGGACTCCTCCTCGGTCGGCAGCAGGTGCGGCAGCGCCTCGACGATGGTGACCTCGGCGCCGAAGGAGCGGTAGACGCTGGCCAGCTCGACGCCGATCACGCCGCCGCCCAGGACGATCACCGACGACGGCACCCGGTCCATCTTCAGGGTGTGCTCGCTGGTGATGACGCGCTCGCCGTCGATCTCCAGGCCGGGCAGCGTGCGGGGGGCCGAGCCGGTGGCCAGCACGAGGTTGGCGCCCTCGTAGACCTCCGAGCCCACCTGCACGCTGCGCGGGCCCACCAGCCGGCCCTCGCCCTCGACCACCGTCACGCCCGCGCCCTTGAGCAGGCCCTGGACGCCCTTCCAGGCCCGCGTGACGATCTTGTCCTTGAACGCGTGCACGCCCTGGACGTCGATGCCCTCGAAGCTCGCCTTGACGCCGAAGGACGCGCTCTCGCGGGTCTCGTCGGCGACCTCGGCCGAGTGCAGCAGGGCCTTCGTGGGGATGCATCCCCTGTGGAGGCAGGTGCCGCCGATCTTGTCCTTTTCGATGAGGACGACCGACTTGCCCAGCTCGGCCGCCCGGAGGGCGCAGGCGTAACCGCCGCTGCCGCCACCTAGGACGACGATGTCATAGGCCACAGGAAGGCTCCTTGTCGGGGTGTTCGTGATGCCGTCATCTTTTCATTTGTTTCAGATGCTCGCGTGCCGCTCTGCGAGTCCGATGAGGGTGCGGGTGATGGCGCCGGTGCCGCCCTTGGGGGTGTAGCCGTACGCCTCGCCCTTGTTGAAGGCCGGTCCGGCCATGTCGATGTGCGCCCAGCGCACCCCGTCGGGCACGAACTCCTTGAGGAAGATGGCGGCGGTGAGCATGCCGCCGAAGCGCTCGGGGTGGAGGTTGGCGATGTCGGCGACCGGCGAGTCGAGGCCCTTGCGCAGCTCCTCCGGCAGCGGCATGCCCCAGGCGCCCTCGCCCGCGGCGGTGGCGGCCTCGACGACCAGCTCGCGGACGGCGTCGTCGTTGGCCATGACGCCCGCGGTGCGCCAGCCGAGCGCGACGATCTGCGCGCCGGTCAGCGTGGCGATGTCGACGATCAGGTCGGGGTCGTCCTCGGCGGCGCGCGCGATGCCGTCCATGAGCACCAGGCGGCCCTCGGCGTCGGTGTCGAGCACCTCGACGGTCTTGCCGCTGTAGCTGTGGATGACGTCGGAGGGGCGCTGGGCGGTGCCGCTCGGCAGGTTCTCGGCCAGGCAGAGGTAGCCGACGACGTTGACCGGCAGGCCGAGCCGGGCGATGCCGATCAGCGCGCCGAGCACGGCGCCCGCGCCGCCCATGTCGGACTTCATCCAGTCCATGGCGGCCGACGGCTTGAGCGACAGGCCGCCGGAGTCGAACGTGATGCCCTTGCCCACGAACGCCAGCGTCTTGCCCGCCTCGGGGTGGCTGTAGGCGACGCGGACCAGGCGCGGCGGGTTGACCGAGCCCTGGCCGACGCCGACCAGGCCGCCGTAGCCGCCGTCCTTGAGCTGCTTCTCGTCGAGGACCTCGACGGTCAGCCCGTGCTTGGCGCCCTCCTGCTCGGCGATCTCGGCGAACTTGGCCGGCCACAGGTCGGACGGCGGCGTGTTGACCAGGTCGCGGACGAGCGAGACCGACTCGGCCAGCACGCCGGCCCGCGCGGCGGCGGACCCGCCCTGCCCGGACAGGACGGTGATCTCGGAGACGGGGGCCTTCGGCGGCTCGCCCGTGCGGTAGCGGTCGAAGCCGTACGCGCCGAGCAGCGCGCCCAGGGCGACGGCCTCGGCCTGGGCGTCGTCGTCGGCCGGCAGGGCCAGCGCGGCGCGCGCGGTGCCGGCCAGCGACCGCACGGCGGCACCGGCGGCGCGGCGGAGGGACTCGTGGTCGGAGGAGTCGCCCAGGCCGACGGCGACGAGCACCGGGGCCTGGACGGCGCCGAACGTGGGCAGCTTGGCCAGCTCTCCGGGTTTGCCGGAGAAGCCGAGCGAGCTGAGGGAGGTGGCGAGGTTGCCGCCGAAAGCCGCGTCGAGGGACTCAGCGCCCGTGGCCGGGCGGGGGCCGTCCTGGCCGGGCCGGAAGCCGACGATCAGGGCGTCGGTGTCGACAGAGACTGGGTCTGCTGAGTTCAGCCGCACAGTGGTCACGTAAACCGATGCTATCCACGGTTTCTGCGTACTCACAAACAGGGGTTCATCCTACAAATGCTGGTCGGGTGCATTCTGTTTCATGGTGCTAGTCTCATTAGCATCATGTTGCTAGCGCTCGATCTCAACGACGCACGGCCCCTCCACGAACAGGTGGCCGGCGCCATCCGCCGCGCCATCGGCGAGGGCTCCTACACGCCCGGTGACCGCCTTCCGCCGGCCCGCGACCTCGCCAGGGCGCTCGGCATCAACCCCAACACCGTGCTGCGCGCGCTGCGCGACCTGCGCGACGAGGGGCTGCTGGAGTTCAGGCGGGGGCGCGGGGTCAGCGTCGCGGGCCAGGCCGACGGGCGCGCGCTGCTCGTGCAGCGCGCCCGGGAGCTGCTGGAGGAGGCCGAGAGGCACGGCTACCGCCGTGAGGACCTCATCACCATCCTGGAGGATCTGCCATGAACCCCCGAATCCCAGCGGCCGGGTGGGGCGCGGCCGTCACGGCGGCCCTGCTCCTGGCCCCCATGGGGCTGCGCGACCGGTTGCCCGACCCGCTGGCCACCCACTGGGGCGCGGCGGGGGTCGACGGCTCGGCGTCCTTCCAGGCCCACGTGCTGACCGTGGCGGCGGTGTGGACCGCGGTGTGGATCGCGTTCCTGGCCGTCGCCGCGCGGGGCTGGGCGCTGCGGCACCGCAACGGGCGGGCGCTGTGGTGGGGCGGCCTGTTCGGCGGCGGCGTCCTGATGCTCGGCACGCAGTCCTCCACGCTGGCGGCCAACCTCGACGTGCCCGACTGGACGGCCGCGAGCCTGCCGGGCTGGCACGTCCCGCTGGTTCTCTTCGGCTCCATCGGCGTGGGCGTGCTCGCCGGTTACCTCGGCAGGGGCGGGCCCGACCCGGTCGAGGCGGTGCAGCCGCCCCCGGCGCTGAAGCTGCGGCCCGGCCGCCGTACGGTCTGGGTCAGCCGGCTGGTCAACCCCTGGCTGGTCGCGCTGACGCTGGTGGCCGCGGCGGCGGTCGTCGCGCTCTGCGGGCTGCGCCTGGCCGGCGTCGTGTCGGCGGCGACCCTGGCCTCCGCCCTGCCCGGCGCCGTGATCGTACTGGTCGCTGGGCTGGCGACGGCGACGCTGTCCGTACGGGTCGGCGACGACGCGCTCGTCATCGGCTTCGGGCCGCTCGGCGTCCCGGCGCGCAGGATCCCGCTGTCGCGCATCGACCGGGCCTGGACCGAGGACCGCAGGCCGAGCGAGGTCGGCGGCTGGGGCTTCCGCGGCCTGCCCGGCGCGGCCACCATCATGCTGCGCGGCGGCGAGTGCCTGGTCATCGGCTACCGCTCCGGCGGGCGGCTGGCGATCAGCATCGACGACGCCGAGCGCGGCGCGTCCCTCATCAACGCCCTCGTCGCGGAGCGTGCACGGTCATGAGAAAACAGCTTCCCGTCTTCCTCGTCCTCGCCTTCGGGCTGTCCTGGCTGGTGGCGCTGCCCATCTGGCTCGGCGCGGGCCTGGGCTCGCCCGCGGCCAAGGGGCTGGCCGCGGTCATGATGTTCACGCCGGCCGCCGGGGTGCTCGGGGTGTGGGCGCTGTCGCGCGCGCCCTGGCGGCGCTGGGCCGCCGAGACCGGCCTGACGCTGGGCGAGAGCAAGGGCCGCACCGGCCGGTACGTGCTGGCCGCCTGGCTGGGCGTGCCGCTGCTGATCGCCGTCTGCGCCGGGCTCAGCACCGTCGTCGGGCTGTTCCCGCTCGACCTCGACCGGTTCAGCCTGTTCCGGGCCCAGCTCGCGGCCGCGGGCGTGCAGCCGCCGGCCGACCCGGGCCCGGCGCTCTACCTGCAGATCGCCATCGGCGTGCTGGCGGGCCCGGTGCTGAACGCGGTCCCGGCGCTGGGCGAGGAGTGGGGCTGGCGCGGCTGGCTGCTGCCCCGGCTGTCCGCCACGTACGGCCCGATCGGCGGCCTGGCGCTGTCCGGCGCGATCTGGGGGCTGTGGCACGCCCCGCTCACCCTGCTCGGCTACAACTACCCGAGCCTCGGGTCGTGGGCGGCGCTGCAGTTCATCGGCTTCTGCGTGCTGGCCGGCATCGCGATCGGCTGGCTGCGGCTGCGTACGGGCAGCGTGTGGCCCTGCGTGGTCGCGCACGGCTCGCTGAACGCGGTGCTGCCCGCCGTGCTGCTGCTCGGGGACGCCGCGGCCCCGCCCGACACCGCGGTGTCCGGGCTCACCGGGCTGGTCGGCTGGGTGCCGCTCGCGCTGCTGTGCGTGGTGCTCCTGCGCCGCCTCCCGGCCCGCGCCCCGCAGCCGGTCGCCTGACCCCGCCTGCGCCGGGAGCCGGGCGCGGCGACCGCGTGGGCGGTCCGCCGGTTCGCCGGTCAGCCAGTCAGCCGGTCAGGGCAGGATCGCGTACACCACCAGCGCGGCCGCCGTCCCGGTCTCCACCAGGGCGCCGAACACGTCCCCCGTGACGCCGCCGAGCCGCCGCCGGGCGTGCCGGAGCAGCAGCAGCGCCGCCCCGAGCCCGGCCGCCAGCGCGACCGGCGGCGCCCACGTCCCGGCCGCCAGCCCCAGCCCGGCGCTCACGGCCAGGGCGGCCGCCGTGGCCAGCCACGCCGCCGGATCGCTCACGGTGCCCGCCACCATCGCCCCGAGCCCGCCGGGCCGCGCGGCGGGCACCCCCGCCCGGCACGCCCAGGTGAGCGCCAGCCGCCCGGCCACGCAGGCGGTCACCAGGGCGGGATAGCCGGCCCCGGTCAGCGCCGCCGCCTGGACGAGCAGCGTGATGACCAGCGTCATCACCCCGAACGGCCCGATGTCCGACTTTTTCATGATGTCGAGGGCCTCTTCGGCGGGCCGGCCGCTGCCCAGGCCGTCGGCGAGGTCGGCCAGCCCGTCCAGGTGCAGGCCGCGGGTGAGCGCGGCGAGCAGCCCGAGCGCGAGCGCCGCGCCCAGCAGCGGCGGCCCCGGCAGCAGCAGCGCCAGGCCCGCCACCGCGCCGAGCCCCAGCCCGATCGCGGGGGCCGCCACCATGGCCGGCCCGGCGACCTCCCGATCGACCCTGTCGACCCGCACGGGAACGGCGCTGAGCATGCCGATCGCGAAGCGCAGCCCATGGGTCAGCTCAGCAAGCGGCATAACGACCGATCCTAGGGCCGACTAATGTGGCGGGAATGCACGTGCTTGAACTCGAAGGTGTAGCTGTCCGGGTTGTCGGCAAAACGCTGCTCGACGGCATCGACTGGCAGGTGGCGTACGGCGACCACTGGGTGATCCTCGGCCCCAACGGCGCGGGCAAGACCACCCTGCTCTCGCTGGCCGGGGCGGTGCGCCACCCGAGCGAGGGCGCGGTCAGCGTGCTCGGCCACCGGCTCGGCCGGGTCGACCTGCGGGAGCTGCGCCGCCACATCGGCCTGGTCGCGGCCAGTCAGCGGCTGATCGACGAAGACCTGCTGGAGGAGGAGGGCGCCACCGCCCACACGGTGGTCCTGACCGGCCACACCGGCACGAGCGTCCCGCTGTGGGACAAGTACGGCGACAACGAGCGCGAGCGCGCCACCCGCCTGCTGGCCGACCTGGGCTGCAAGGACCTGGTCGAGCGCCCGTTCCGGGTGTGCTCGCAAGGGGAGCGGGCCCGGGTCAGGGTGGCCAGGGCGCTCATGGCCGAGCCCGCCGTGCTGCTGCTCGACGAGCCGTTCGCCGGGCTCGACCTGCCGGCCCGCGAGGACCTGATCACCGCGGTCGAGCAGCTGGCCGCCACCCGTCCGGTGCTGACCACGGTCACGGTGACCCACCACCTGGAGGAGGTGCCCGCGACCACCACGCACGCGCTGCTCATGCGCGACTCGCGGCTGCTGGCCGCCGGGCCGGTGTCGGAGGTGCTCACCCCCGATCTGCTGTCCGAGTGCTTCGGCCGCCCGCTGCACGTCGACCGCCTCGACGGCCGCTGGTACGCCAGGGCCGTACGCCCGTAGCCCCGGCTCCCGGGGGCCACGGGGTCACAGTTCCAGAAGACGTCCCGCGACCACCAGGGCGACGTACTCGGACTCGGCGGCGAGCCGTTCGTTGAGCCTGCCGAGCGCGTCCCTGAAGGCCCGGCCGGCGGACGTGGCGGGCACCACGCCCATCCCCACCTCGTCCGAGACCGCCACGAGCGGCACCGGCGTGCCGCGCCACGCCTCGACCAGCTCCGCGCAGCGCCGGGCGACCGGCGTGCGGTCGCCGTCCCAGGCCCCGTGCTCGTCGAACACCGCCGCCAGCCACGTGCCCAGCCCGTCGATCAGCAAGGGCGTGCTCGCCGTCGCGATGACCTCGGTCAGGTCCGTCGTCTCGGCCGTGTCCCAGTGAGCGGGCCGCCGTTCCCGGTGCGCCCGGACCCGCGCCGCCCATTCGCCGTCCGCCGCGCCGTCGCCGCCGGTGGCGACATAGGTGACGTACGGCTCGGCCGCCAGCCGCAGCTCGGCCTCGGCCGACTTGCCGGACCTGGACCCGCCGAGCAGCAACGCCCGCCGCGGCGGCGTCTCGCGGACCGTTCCGCCGCTCTCCAGGACCGTCCCGTCCGGCACGGCCACCGCCCCCCACAACCGCAGCCGCCTGGCCAGCTCCTCCTCCGACCTGATCCGGTGGTCCAGCCACGCGGCCACCACGGTCGTCCGCTCGTCGGCCAGCCCGGCGCGGCGCAGCTCACCGAGCCGCTGCGGGCGGTCCAGCAGGTCCAGTACGACGACGTCGTAGCGGGCGGGACCGTCCGAGGGGGCCTCCCGGCCCGGCGGCAGGCACAGCACCGCCGCGCCGTCGGCCGTCACCAGCCCGAGCCCGCCGCCGAACGCGCCGCCGCCGGTGAAGGGGAACCGCGCCATGTCGTCCACGAGCAGCTCGAAGGGGCGGCGACGGCCCTGGGGGAGGCGGGCGCACGAGGCGCACGGGCACCCGTCCTCCGGCCAGCCCGCTGCACCCCCGGTTCCGGAGAGAAGAATCTTCACCGCCCAGAGGCTACCGACCAGCGCGACCGGCCCGACCGGCCCCACCGGGGCGGCGGCGGGCGGCCAGGGCCGTGGCGCCGCCGAGCAGCAACAGCGCCCCCGCGCCGCCCGCGATCAGCAGCGCCGGAACCCCGCCGGACGCGCTCGCGGGCGCGGCGGCACGCTCGGCGACGCCCGCCTCCTGGGACGGGGCGGTCCCCGCGCCCTGGGAGAGGGCCGTCCCCGCGCCCTGGGACGGGTAGCCGCTGACCGACACGACCTCGCCGCGCCCGTTCACGCCGACCCTGGCCGCCGAGGCCAGGAGCTGGGCGGCGGTCGCGTCCTCGGCGCCGGTCACGCAGCGCAGCAGCGGGTGCGCCGGCGGCCGGTCACCGGGCGGGACGTCGCCCTCCCCGTCCCCGAAGTCCACCGCGACCGCCACCCGCTTGTGCCCGGAACCGGCCGCGTCCTGGACGCACACCGCCGGGAACGACGGCAGCTCACCCCCTGGCGGCTCGCCCACCGACCCGTCGGCCGAGACCCCGAAGCGCCACCCGACGACCGAGCCGTCCGCCGGCTGGTACGCGGCCGTGGACGCCAGCCACGCCGTGCCGTCGCTGCGCCAGACCCCCCACAGCCGCACGGCCCCCGGCGCGGGACCGCCGGGCCGCGAGGAGGGTGAGCCGAGCGCGGAGGAGGGGAGAAGGACTACGGCGGCCGCCCCCAGGACGACCGCCGCGGCAACACGGCCCGCGCGCAGCATCGATGGACCTCCGAGCTCGGGAGTAGGGTTCCAGTGCCGTCGGAGGGAAGGCGCCGGCGAACCCGCGGAGAAGGAGCGTATGGCATGACATGGCGGTGGCGTTATGAAAATGCAAATGGTGGTGAGGTGACGGACCGCCCTTTGCCGCGAGAGGTTTTCCCGAGTCAGGCCGATGCGGAGTCCTGGCTCGGGGAGAACTGGCGTGAGCTGCTCGAATCCGGCGTCGAGCAGGTGGCGCTGCTCGACGAGGACCGCGTCGAATACACGGGATTGTCATTGCGTCCGGAGTGATCCGCGAAAAAACGGAAACCCCTTGAGCGCATTGTGGCTCAAGGGGTTTTTCGTTTCACCGGGTCATGGACTTACCGGGTCACGGACGGATGGCGGGGCTCACCGTCTTGGCCGGGTCGCGCTCCACGACCGTGCCGAGCACGTCGTCGATGCGCTTGAGCACGTCGTCCTCCAGCTTGACGCCGGCCGCCTTGACGTTGTCGCGCACCTGCTCGGGGCGGGTGGCGCCGACGATGGCGCTGGAGACGTTCGGGTTCTGCAGCACCCACGCCACGGCGAGCTGGGCCATGGTCAGGCCGAGGTCGTCGGCGATGGGCCGCAGCTCCTGCACGCGGGTGAGCACGTCGTCGTTCAGGTACCGCGCGATCATGGCGCTGCCGCTCGCGTCGGTCGCCCGCGAGCCCTGCGGAGGCTGCCGGCCGGGCAGGTACTTGCCGGTGAGCACGCCCTGCGCGATCGGCGACCAGACGATCTGGCCGAGGCCCTCGCGCTCGCTCAGCGGCACGACCTCCGCCTCGATGACCCGCCACAACATCGAGTACTGCGGCTGGTTCGACACGATCCGGTCGAAGCCCATCTCGTCGGCGATCTTCAGCGCGCGGCCGATCTGCTCGGCCGTCCACTCGCTGACGCCGACGTAGAGCACCTTGCCCTGGCGTACGAGGTCGTCGAACGTCTTGAGGGTCTCCTCAAGAGGCGTCTCGTTGTCGAAGCGGTGGGCCTGGTACAGGTCGACGTAGTCGGTCTGGAGGCGGCGCAGCGAGGCGTTGATCGACTCGGTGATGTGCTTGCGGGACAGCCCGCGGTCGTTCTTGCCGGGGCCGGTGGGCCAGTAGACCTTGGTGAAGATCTCCAGCGACTCCCTGCGGACGCCCTTGAGCGCCCGGCCGAGCACCTCCTCGGCTTTCGTCCCCGCGTAGACGTCGGCGGTGTCGAAGGTGGTGATGCCCTCGTCGAGCGCCGCCTGCACGCACAGCTTGGCGGCGTCCTCCTCGACCTGGGAGCCGTGGGTGAGCCAGTTGCCGTAGCTGATCTCGCTGACCATGAGACCGCTGCGGCCGAGGTGTCGGAATTCCATACGTTCGACCTTAGAGCGTCACATGAGCCGATTCGATTCGGGATAGGGTGCGCGACGTGCTCAAGCTCGTCCGCCAGGCTCTCACCGCGGCCGTCCTGATCGCCCTCGCGGTGCGGTTGCGCCGCCGGGCCCGCCTGCCGCGGGCCGAGCCGCCGCCGTCCGTCCCGGCGCCCGCACCGCGGCGCCGACGTGCGGGAACGGTCCTGTCGTGGCTGGCCGTCGCGGTCGTCGTGACGCTGACGCTGGGGTTCGCCCTGATGGGGACGTCGGTGCAGCGCGGCGCCCTGGCCCTCGTGCGCGCCGTCACCGAGCAGGAGGAACCGCCCCCGGCGGGCCCCGAGCCCGTGACACCGGATACGGCCGTGACGGCCGTGGAGCCGCCGGCCGAGCCCGTGGCGACAGCGCAGCCCACGCCCGCCGCCTCCGCGGCCCAGGCGCCCAACTGCGCGCCCCGGCGCCGCCCGATCGACCCCCGCAGGGTCGCGCCCGACGTCAAGCGGGCCGTGGACGCCCAGTGGCGGCGCATCGAACGCTGGCTCAGGAGCAACGCCCCCCGCACCTACCGCGCGCTCGGCGGCCCGGTCAGGGCGCGCACGATCGCCGTGGCCGAGTCGCAGATGGGCGTGGACTTCCCCGACGCCCTGCGCGCTTCCCTGCTGCGCCACAACGGCGCGCGCGGCCCCGGTGTCCTGGGCTTCCGCCCCGGGGCGGGCGACCACCTCACCGTCCGCGGCATCAGGGACGCCTGGCGCGAGATGTGCGCCCGCCGTCCGGCCGGGTCCTGGGACGGCCTGCTGATCCCGATCCTGTCCTACACGGCCGCCGACGGCGCCATCGCGTACGCCACCGTGAGCTCGGCCGACGGGACGGTGGCCGGGGTCACGGGCAGGCGGCTGCGGTCGTCGTACACGCTGCTGCGGACCGTCGCCGACGCCCTCGAACGGGGCGGCGCGATCGACGGCCGCCGCCCTGTGGTCACCGGCGGCGTCCTGCGCTGGAAACCGGCCCGCTGAGCGGGGACGTACGGCGAAAGGCGGGAAGCACGAGTGCCCACCACCGGGCGGTGATGGGCACGCGGGCGTCGCCGATAAGTCGCTTTCCCGAAAAATCGGGAAAGCGGGGCTACTTCTTGGGCGGCGCGGGCTTCCCGCCCGGCAGCACCGTGGGCGGCGGGAAGCGCAGCTTGCGGATCTGCAAAGCGCGCATCGCCGCGTAGAAGCCGACGCCCTTCACGCTCTCGTTCGGGAGCTTGGCCGCGACCTCCTTCTTCACCTTCCACGCCACGTAGAGGGAGGTGGCCAGGACGCCGACCATCATGATCGGCCAGCCGACCGCGATCACGATGTTGAGCACCTTGGCGCGGATCTCGATCGGCCACGGGATCCAGGTCGCCAGCAGGATCAGTAGCGAGAACGGCAGGAAGTACTGGCTGGGCAGGCGCCGCGAGTCGACCCAGTCGCGGGCGAACTTGCGCGCCGGACCCTTGTCGCGAACCGGAAGATAACGCTCGTCACCTGCGAGCATGCCCTTGCGGGCCCGGTCGCGCTCGGCGGCCTGCTTGGCGCGCATCTGCCGATAGGCCTCCTTGCGGTCCTTCGGCGCGGAGACCGGCTGGCGTCGTCTGCCCTCGGCATCCCGGCGCTTGGGTGTGGGACGACCTTTACCCTGGGGCTTAGGATCGTCAACGGGGACGGGGGTGTCGTCCACGGAGGTTTGGGATCGGCGTCGCAACACACGTCAACCCTACCTGGACTGCAACTTAGTGACGCCCCCGTGCGTTATGCGTAGGGTAATCCCAAGGCGGCTGCGCTGCATTGGGTGAACACCAGCACGACCTAGAAGGGGACGGCCGACGCGCATGAGCGTGATGAAGAGACTTTCGATGATCTTCAAGTCCAAGGCCAACAAGGCCCTGGACAAGATGGAGGATCCGCGCGAGACGCTTGACTACTCCTATCAGCGGCAGCTCGAGTTGCTGCAGAAGGTGCGTCGAGGGGTGGCCGACGTGGCCACTTCGCGCAAGCGGGTAGAACTGCAGATCAACGGCCTGGAGGCGCAGGCCAGGCGCTACGAGGACCAGGGTCGCAAGGCGCTGTCCGTCGGGCGCGAGGACCTCGCGCGCGAGGCCCTGCAGCGGCGGTCCAATCTGCAGGGGCAGATGGCCGACCTCAAGGTCCAGCACGACAACCTGCAGGCCGAGGAGGAGAAGCTGACCACGGCTTCCCAGCGGCTGCAGGCCAAGGTCGACTCCTTCCGCACGAAGAAGGAGACGATCAAGGCGACCTACACCGCCGCCGAGGCCCAGACGCGCATCAACGAGGCGTTCTCCGGCATCTCCGAGGAGATGGGCGACGTCGGCCTGGCGATCCAGCGCGCCGAGGACAAGACGGCGCAGATGCAGGCCCGGGCGGGCGCGATCGACGAGCTGCTGGCCAGCGGCGCGCTCGACGACTTCAGCGGCACCCGCGGCGACGACATCCAGGCCGAGCTCGACCGCATGGGCGGCGGCATGGACGTCGAGCTGGAGCTGGCCCGGATGAAGGCCGAGCTGGGCCAGGGCCCGGCGCCCAAGAGCGCCATCGAGCAGGGGCAGCCCCAGCAGCAGGCCCAGCCGCAGCAGGGTCACACCCAGCAGCTGCGTCAGCCCGGGGAGAACGCATGATCGTCAGAATCATGGGCGAGGGCCAGGTCGAGATCTCGGCGGACGACATCGCGGTGCTCAACGAGCTCGACAGCGAGCTGGAGGCCGCCATCGAGACCGGTGACGAGGGGGCCTTCCGCGTCAAGCTGCACGCGTTGCTCGACAAGGTGCGCCATGTGGGCAAGGCGCTTCCCGACGACAGCCTTGAGCCGTCAGAGCTGATCCTTCCCCCCGCGGACGCCTCGATCGAGGAGGTCCGGGAGATGCTGGGCGACCAAGGCCTCATCCCGGGCTGAGTCCCGTGGGCACGCGGTTCGCGTCCGACAGCGGCCTGACCCGCCGCATGGTCGTGACGATGTTCCTGCTGGGGTTGCTCTACGTGGCGTTCGTCGGCGTGCTGATCGCCTTCGGCGTGCGCGCGCTGACCGTGCTGGTGCTCGCCGGGGGGCTGCTGCTGGTGCAGTACTTCCTGTCCGACCGCATCGCCCTGTTCGCGATGCACGGACGGGAGGTCTCCCCACAGGAGGCCCCCGAGCTCCACGGCCTGATCGACCGGCTGTGCGCGTTGGCGGACATGCCCAAGCCGCGGGTGGCGATCGCCGACTCCGACGTCCCCAACGCCTTCGCCACCGGCCGCAACCAGAAGCGGGCCGTCGTCTGCGTGACGACGGGCATCCTGCGCCGCCTGGAGCCTCAGGAGCTCGAAGGCGTCCTGGCGCACGAGCTGTCGCACGTCGCCCATCGCGACGTCGCCGTCATGACGATCGCCTCGTTCCTCGGCATCGTCGCCGGGCTGATGACGAGGTTCGCCCTGTACGCCGGCTTCGGCGGGCGCCGGGACAACGGCCAGGGCGGCGTGCCGGTCGGGCTGATCATCATGCTCGTCTCGCTCGTCGTGTACGCCGTCAGCTTCCTGCTCACCAGAGCCCTGTCCCGCTACCGCGAGCTGGCCGCCGACCGGGCCGGAGCGCTGCTCACGCAGCGTCCCTCGGCTCTGGCCAGCGCGCTGACCAAGGTCACCGGCGACATGGCCCGCATCCCGACCACCGACCTGCGCGAGGCGGCGCCGTTCAACGCCTTCTACTTCGCGCCGGCCCTGGCCAAGGGGGAGACGCTGGCGAACCTGTTCTCCACGCATCCGCCGCTGGAGCGCCGGCTCGAACTGCTCGCGTCCATCTCCAAGCAGCTCGGAAGGGGCTGAGGCCGTATGGGCTGGCTCGACTCGCTGCTGGGCCGGTCCAAGCCGGTCAAGCCCAACCTCGACGCGCTGTTCGCGCTGCCGTCCGCCGCCGTGACGCTCCAGGCCGCGACCGGTCTCGTCCCCACCGGTCTCGGCTCGGTGTCGTTCAGGGCGGCGGAGGGCGGCGCGTTCGCCACGCTGGAGAGCGACGTCAAGGCGCTGCTCGGCGGGCGCGTCGAGGAGTCCGACGACGGCTACGGCTACACCTGGCTGCTGGTCCGCCGCGCGCCGGACGACGTCAGCGACCTGGTCACCGAGCTGCACGCGGTCAACTCCTCGCTGGAGTCGGCCGGGTTCGGGCCCTCGTTGCTGTGCTCGCTGGTGTCGTTCGCCGATCCGGCGGGCCGGCGGCTGGCGGTGGTCTACCTGTACAAGCGCGGCACGTTCTACCCGTTCGCGCCGCTGCCCGGGAACAGGCGCGACAACGCCCTCGAACTGCAGGCCAGAGGCGTCCTGGACGGCGAGCTGCCACTGGAGGCCGACCTCGGCCGATGGTTCCCGGTATGGGGTGCCCCGGGCCTTTGACCACGGATGGTGTTCTAATCATCACGTGGAGCGAAGGTTGTTCGTCGCCGCGGCCGCGGCGCTCATCGTGGCGGCCGTGCTGTACAGCGCCTGGATCACCGGCCAGTTCACCACGCCCGCCGTGGACCGGACCGACGGCTACGTGAGCGAGCTGGCCGCCCGCGACCAGCCGTGGACGCGCCTGTTCCGGGCCAGCGACGTGCTGTCCGGGCTGGCCTGCCTGGCCGCCGTGGCGACGCTGCCCAGGGTGGCGCGCGAGTGGGCCGGCTGGCTGGCGCTGGCCGCCTTCGGGCTGCTGACGGTCGTCTCCGGCCTGGTCCCGCTCGACTGCGCCGTGCTCAGCGACCCCTCCTGCCGCGGCGAGGGGGTCTCGCACCGGCTCCACATGGTGGCCGGCGCGCTGGCCACGACGGCCCTGCTGACCGCGATGGCGGTGCTCTCCGCACGCTGGCGCTCGTGGGTGTCGTGGTTGTTCACCGGCCTGAACGTGGGGGCCGCCGGGCTCATGCTGGCCGCCCTGGCCGCCGGGCGGCTGGCCGGCGTCGCCCACCGGATCCAGCTCACGATGGTCGCTGTCTGGGTCGTGTACGTGGCGCTCAGGCTGCTCGTCCACGACGACGACGAGGCCCCCGCCGGCCCTCCGCACGTCCTCGACCAGGGCGCGGGCCCCGGCGTGCTCATCACGGCGGGTCTCGGCGGCGCCTGGTTCCACTGGGACGCCGTGGCCGCCGGCCTGGCCGCCTGCCACCGGGTCGTCCGCTTCGACCGTCCCGGGCTCGGCCTCAGCCCGCCCGCGACCGACCGGCCCACCCTGTACGGCGAGGTGGCCCGGCTGGCCGCGCTGGCCCCCGCGCAGCCGTCCCAGGTCACCCTGGTCGCGCACGGCCTGTCCTGCTGGCACGCCGAGGCGTTCGCCCGGTTGCACCCGCTCTGCGTGGCCAAGCTCGTCCTGGTGGACCCCAGCCCGCCGCCCGTGCGCCGGCCGCTCGCGCTCGCCGCCGTCCTGGGCGCGTGGCTGCCCGCGCTCGGCGGCACGTGGGGCGCGAACGTGCTGGCCCGCCTGGCCGGGCCGCCGGCGCACCGCCTGGTCACGGGCATGGGCGACCCCTTCGGCGTGTACCGGATGGGCAAGGTGCCCGCGGCGGTGGCGGGGGAGTGGCTGGCCCGCCGCGACATGGCCGCCGACCTCCGCGACATCCGGGCCGTCCATCCCTTTCCCGACATCCCGGTCACCGTGCTCGGCGTGGGCGGCCGGGACGCCCGCAGGCAGAGCCTGGCGGCCTGCCTCGACGCCAAGCTGGTGCTGCTGCCCCGCTCGGGGCACCAGGTCGAGCTGGACGATCCGGGCGCGATCGTCGACGCTGTGTGAGCCGCCGTGTGAGCCGCCGGGTGAACCGGCCGTGGGCGGGGGCAGGACACGCCCGTAGGATCGAGGCGAACCCAGTCGAGGGGGGCTAGGCGTGGACATCTCCGTCGTCGGTGAGGGCAGCGTGCAGGCCGCGCCCGACGTCCTGCGGTTGCTGGCGGGCGTCGAGGTGCGCAGGGCGTCGGCGTCCGAGGCGTTCACGGCGGTCAGGGCCGCCGCGGCCCGGCTGGCCGACGCGCTGGCCGGGGCCGGCGTCGCGGCCCACGACGTGCGCACGGTCGAGCTCTCGCTCGGCCCCGAGTACGAGGTCTACCCGAAGGTCTCCGCCTACCGGGCGGCCCAGGGCGTCGAAGTGGTCGTCAGGGACCTGTCGCGGGCCGACGCCGTCATCGACACGGTCGCCGGCGTGGGCGAGGAGGCCCGGCTCAACGGCGTGACCTTCGAGCTGTCCGACCCGGCGTCGGTGCTCGGCGAGGCCAGGACGAGGGCGTTCAGGGACGCCGCCACCAAGGCCGCCCACTACGCCGAGCTGGCCGGACGCCCGCTCGGCCCGGTCGTGTCGATCTCCGAGGAGGTCAGGGGCGGCCCCCAGCCGCTGGTCGCGATGGCCGCGGCGGCCGAGAGCTCGTCCTCGGTCAGCCCCGGCCGCCAGACGCTGACGGTCGGCGTCCGCGTCGGCTACGACTTCGCCTGACCAGGCCCGAAGGAGCAGGAAAGAGCCGGGCCCGCGGCGAGGGCGGGCGCTCCTCGCCGCGGGCCCGGCCCGTCGGGGGAGGGCGTTACGGGAGCGCCAGCATGCGGTCCAGCGCGACCCTGGCCCAGTGGGCGGTGTCCTCGTCCACCGTGATCCGGTTGACGACGTCGCCCAGCACCAGCGACTCCAGCGCCCACACCAGGTGCGGCAGGTCGATCCGGTTCATCGTGGAGCAGTAGCAGACCGTCCGGTCCAGGAACGACACGTTCTTGTCGGGGAACATCGTGGCCAGCCGCTTGACCAGGTTCAGCTCGGTGCCGACGGCCCAGCTCGACCCGGCGGGAGCGGCCTGGAGGGTCTTGATGATGTGCTCGGTCGAGCCCACGTGGTCGGCCTTGAGCACCACCTCGTGCCGGCACTCGGGGTGGACCAGCACGTTCACGCCGGGGATGCGCGCGCGCACGTCGTCGACGGACTCGGCCGTGAAGCGGCCGTGCACCGAGCAGTGGCCCTTCCACAGGATCATCCGCGCCCGGTCGAGCTGCTCGCGGGTCAGCCCCCCGTCGGGACGGTGCGGGTTCCAGACCACGCAGTCCTCCAGGGACATGCCCATCTCCAGCACCGCCGTGTTGCGCCCGAGGTGCTGGTCGGGCAGGAACAGCACCTTGCGGCCCTGCTCGAAGGCCCAGTCGAGCGCCCTCCTGGCGTTGGAGGAGGTGCACACCACGCCGCCGTTGCGCCCGCAGAACGCCTTGATGTCGGCGCTGGAGTTCATGTACGTGACGGGGACCACCTCGCCGGCCAGACCGGCGTCCTCAAGGGCCTCCCAGCACTCCTCCACCTGGTCGAACGTGGCCATGTCGGCCATGGAGCACCCGGCGGCGAGGTCGGGCAGCACCACCTTCTGGGCGTCGCCGGTGAGGATGTCGGCGGACTCGGCCATGAAGTGCACGCCGCAGAAGACGATGAACTCCGCCTCGGGCCGCGCGGCGGCCTGCTGGGCGAGCTTGAAGGAGTCGCCGGTCACGTCGGCGAACTGGATGACCTCGTCGCGCTGGTAGTGGTGGCCCAGCACGAACAGGCGGCCGCCCAGCGCCTCCTTGGCCTTGCGGGCGCGTTCGACCAGGTCAGGGTCGGACGCGGGCGGCAGCTCGCCGGGGCAGTCGACGCCCTTCTCGCTGTGCGGATCGGCGCCCTGCCCGAGGACGAAGAGCGGCAGCCCAGTCTGGGTGGCCATCGCCATACCCCCTTATCGTCGTTTTGACGATACTCACTATGACACATGGACGAACGTGGTTATTCCGGGGGTAGGGGACCCGGGAATGTGTGGCATGGGCGAGGTGTTGGTAGCGTCATCAGTAGGACGTCGGAAACAGACAGCCGGGTTAGGGAGTCAGCAGATGACGGTTGAGAGCAGCGAGACCACGACGCAGGGCCTGATCCTGACTGACGCGGCCGCCGCGAAGGTCAAGAGCCTGCTGGAGCAGCAGGGTGAGGAAGGTCTGCAGCTGAGGGTCGCCGTGCAGCCGGGTGGTTGCTCCGGCCTGCGCTACCAGCTCTTCTTCGACGACCGTTCCATGGACGGTGACGTGGTGACGGACTTCGGCGGTGTCAGTGTGGTCACCGACCGCATGAGCGCCCCCTACCTGATGGGCGCCAGCATCGACTTCGTCGACACGATCGAGAAGCAGGGCTTCACCATCGACAACCCCAACGCCACCGGCTCCTGCGCCTGTGGCGACTCGTTCAACTAAGGGGTCACGGCTTCGGCCCGTGGGGTCCCGCCCGCCTTTGTGCGAGCGGGACCTTCGCGTATTCTCGTGGGGCTCATTGGCCTGCTGACAACGAGGAAGAAGAATCCCGTGCGCATCGCCGTAACCGGCTCCATCGCGACAGACCACCTGATGACGTTCCCAGGAAGCTTCGGCGATCAGCTCATCGCCGAGCAGCTCGACCGGGTGTCGCTCTCGTTCCTGGTCGACGACCTTCAGATCCGTCGCGGCGGTTGCGCGGCCAACATCGCCTTCGGCATGGGCTGCCTCGGCCTCAAGCCGATCCTGGTGGGCGCCGTCG
Source organism: Nonomuraea sp. NPDC001636 (assembly GCF_040298265.1). Classification (NCBI taxonomy): domain Bacteria; kingdom Bacillati; phylum Actinomycetota; class Actinomycetes; order Streptosporangiales; family Streptosporangiaceae; genus Nonomuraea; species Nonomuraea sp. NPDC001636. The sequence goes on along the minus strand of NZ_JBEOZT010000006.1, from coordinate 165,229 downwards.
GCAACGACTTCGCCGACTACCGCTCCTGGCTGGAGCGCCACGGCGTCGACTGCGAGTCCGTGCACATCTCCGAGACGCAGCACACCGCGCGCTTCCTGTGCACCACCGACGAGCACCACAACCAGATCGCCTCCTTCTACACCGGGGCGATGGCCGAGGCGCGGCTGATCGAGCTGCAGCCGGTCTCCGCCCGGGTCGGCGGCCTCGACCTGGTGCTGATCAGCCCCAACGACCCCGACGCGATGCTGCGGCACACCGACGAGTGCCGCCAGCGCGGCATCCCCTTCGCCGCCGACATCTCCCAGCAGCTCGCCCGCATGGAGGACGAGCAGATCAGGCAGCTCGTCGACGGCGCCGCCTACCTGTTCTCCAACGACTACGAGAAGGGGCTCATCGAGCAGAAGACCGGCTGGTCCGACGAGGAGATCCTCGACCGGGTCGGCGTCCGCGTCACCACGCTCGGCCCCAAGGGCGCCGTCATCGACCGCAAGGGCGAGCCGTCCATCCAGGTCGCCCCGGCCCCCGAGCGCGGCAAGGCCGACCCCACGGGCGTCGGCGACGCCTTCCGCGCCGGCTTCCTGTCCGGCCTGGCCTGGGGCCTGCCGCTGGAGCGCTGCGGCCAGATCGGCAACCTGACGGCCACGCACGTGCTGGAGCGCGTCGGCGGCCAGGAGTACGAGCTGGGGCAGAAGGTCTTCCTGGAGCGCTTCACGGCCGCCTACGGCGCCGAGGCCGCGGCCGACATCGCCGGCCACGTGCGCTGCTACCACCCCTGACACGCGTACGCCCCGCCCGCCGCAGGCGTGGCGGGGCGATCCCCGTACGGGTGGTCAGCGCTTGGCGTACACCCGGTGCACGAACTCGGCGAGCTGGTCGTCCGGCAGGCACCGGGCCAGGTCGGCCTCGCTGATCATGCCGACGATGCGGTCGTTCTCCAGCACCGGCAGCCGCTTGATCTGGTTCTGCTCCATGCGCGACAGCGCCTCCTGCACGGTGGCGTCCGCCGTCACCCAGACCAGGCCGGTCGCCAGCTCGCCCGCCGTCACCTGCGCGGGGTCGTGACCGGCCGCGACGCACTTGATCACGATGTCGCGGTCGGTGATGATGCCGGTCACCCGGTCGTCGGGGCCGCACACGGGCAGCGCGCCCACGTCGTTGTTGCGCATCATCTGAGCCGCCCGGTCGAGCGTCTCGTGCGCGGCGATGCACTCCGCGCCCGTGCTCATCACGTCACGGGCGGTCTCGTTCCCCTTGGCCATGGTCTCCCCCGAATGGTCGATGTGCCGTCAGGGGAGGGCCCTACCCACAAACCGTCAGTAGTTGCGCATCACGTGGATCGCCCAGCCGCCCTCGGGCAGCTCGTACGAGGCCACGTGGCGGTGGGACTTCAGCCGGCACCACGCCGGCACGTCGGTGTAGGCCGCCGGATCGTCGGCCAGCACCGCCACCACGGCGTTGAGCGGCACGTGGTTGATCTGCTCGGCGAGCATGATGATCGGGATCGGGCACTTCTTCCCGAGCGCGTCGATCGTCAATGACGGCTGAGTTACCTCGGTCATGCGACTCCTGCGTCGTGCCGGATGCGGCGCACCAGATCGGGCAGCACGGCCAGGAACCGGTCGACCTCGGCCGCGGACGTGCCCCTGGGCAGCGACACCCGGACATTCCCATGCGTCAGCACGCCCATCGCTTCGAGGACGTGCGATGGACGAAGCGTACTAGCGGTGCACGAGCTTCCGGACGATACGGCGAATCCCGCCTTGTCCAGCTCGGTGAGCAGCGCCTCGCCGTCGACGTAGAGACACGAGAAGGTCACGATGTGGGGCGCCCGGCCGACCGGGTCGCCGATCACCTCGACGTCCGGCACGACCTTCGGCACGGTCTCCCTGATCCGGGCGACGAGCGTGGACAGCCGCGCCTGCTCCTGCGCCGCCTCGGCGCTCATCGCGCGCAGCGCCGCCGCCGCGGCCACGATGCCCGGCACGTTCTCGAAGCCGGGGACGCGCCGCCGCTCGCGTTCGTCCTCGGGCAGGAACGAGCGGAACCGGGTGCCCTTGCGCACCGCCAGCACGCCGACCCCGGCCGGGCCGCCCCACTTGTGGGCGCTGGCGGTCAGCACCGACCAGCCCGGCGGTATCGGCATGCGGCCGGCCGTCTGGGCGGCGTCGACCAGCAGCGGCACCCCGTTGGCCCGGCACGCGGCGGCGGCCTCGGCGACCGGCTGCACCGTGCCCACCTCGTGGTTGGCCGTCTGCAGGCAGGCCAGCGCGGTGCCGGGAGCCGCGACCGCCCGCGCGAACGCGTCGAGGTCGACCCGGCCTTCGAGATTCACGCCCACGGTCTCGACCGTGCCGCCGTCGCGTTCGTGCACGCCGGCCGCGTGCAGCACGCTGGAGTGCTCGACCGCGCTGGTGATCAGATGACGCCCGACCCTGCGCCTGCCGTGTAGGGTGCCGAGCACGCCGAGATGCGCGGCCTGCGTGCCGGACGAGGTGAACGACACCTCGTCGGGGCGCGCGCCGAGCGCCTCGGCCACCTCCGTGCGGGCCTGCTCCAGCAGCAGGTGAGCGCGGCGGGCCTGGGTGTACAGTCTCGCGGGGTCGGCCCAGCCGACGTCGATCGCCGCCAGCAGCGCCTCGCGTGCCTGAGGGTGGAGCGGCTCGCTCGAGGCCGCGTCGAAATACGCCACGAGACTCATCGTCCCACTTGCGGCACCATCGAGGGGTCGCGCGGTAGGGCGGGACACCTGCACGCTAATGTGTCTGCAATCAGCTGTGCATTTGGAAATACGAGCACCCAAGGGAAAGACTCTTGGGCTTCATCTGTGGGGTAGGCGATCCGTGAGTCCGACTCGCCGTACGACGCGGCGTTCGTTGGCCCGGCGCAGGGTGCCGCGCGCCGCCGCTTTGGCGTTGCTGCTGGCCACTGCTACGGCGTGTGCTAATGACGTTCCCAAGTTCGACTGGTCCAACGGCCTGCTGCCCGAGGGCGTGACCGAGCAGGCCAAGGTCGTTCAGCATCTGTGGAACGGGGCCTGGATCGCCGCACTCGCCACGGGCGCCGTCGTCATCGTCCTGATCGTCTGGGCCGCGATCTTCCACCGCAAGCGCAAGGGGAAGGCCGAACTGCCGCCCCAGGTGCGCTACAACCTGCCGATCGAGATCCTCTACACGGTGGTCCCGCTCGTCATGGTGTCGGTGTTCTTCTTCTTCACCGCCCGCGACAGCAAGGCCCTCACGGAGGTCGCGGGCGACGCGCCCGTCAAGGTCAAGGTCGAGGCGTACCAGTGGAGCTGGCGCTTCACCACGACCTACAACGGCAAGACGACGCAGCCCGTGTCCGGCATGCCGGTGCACGACTACCACCAGGGCCCTCAGCTGGTCCTGCCGACGAACACCAAGGTCGAGTTCGACCTCTCGACCGACGACGTCATCCACTCGTTCTGGGTGCCCGAGTTCCTGTTCAAGCGGGACATCATCCCCGGCATCCCGGAGGGCAACCCGGGGCGCAAGTTCGAGATCAAGACGCTCGGCGACGACCGCGTGGGCGTCTACGCCGGCCGGTGCGCCGAGCTGTGCGGCGTCGACCACAGCCGGATGCTGTTCTCGGTGAAGCTCGTCAAGCAGGCTGAGTTCGACCAGTACATCGCGACCCAGGCTGGAAGTGCCCAGTGACCGCCATCCAAGAACCGCTTCGCGCACCGGTCCGGCCCGTCACCAAGGGCCAGATCATCGCCAAGTGGCTGTCCTCGACTGATCACAAGATCATCGGACACCTGTACCTGATCACGTCGTTCGCCTTCTTCCTGATCGGTGGCGTCATGGCGCTGATCATGAGGGCCGAGCTGGCGCAGCCCGGGCTGCAGATCACCAGCAACGAGCAGTTCAACCAGCTGTTCACCATGCACGGCACGATCATGCTGCTGATGTTCGCGACGCCGCTGTTCGCCGGCTTCGCCAACGAGCTGATGCCGCTCCAGATCGGCGCCCCCGACGTGGCCTTCCCGCGCCTGAACATGGTCAGCTACTGGCTCTACCTGTTCGGCAGCATCATCGCGGTGTCTGGCTTCCTCACGCCGGGCGGCGCGGCCTCCTTCGGCTGGTTCGCCTACACGCCGCTGTCGAACGCGATCCACTCGCCCGGCATCGGCGGCGACCTGTGGATCATGGGCCTGGCCCTGTCGGGTCTCGGCACGATCCTCGGCTCGGTGAACTTCATCACCACGATCATCTGCATGCGCGCGCCCGGCATGACCATGTTCCGCATGCCGATCTTCACCTGGAACGTCCTGCTGACCAGCATGCTCGTGCTGATGGCCTTCCCCGTGCTGGCCGCCGCGCTGCTGGCCCTGGAGGCCGACCGCAAGCTCGGCACGCACATCTTCGACCCGGCCAACGGCGGGCCGATGTTGTGGCAGCACCTGTTCTGGTTCTTCGGCCATCCCGAGGTGTACATCATCGCGTTGCCGTTCTTCGGCATCGTGACCGAGATCCTGCCGGTCTTCAGCCGTAAGCCGATCTTCGGCTACATCGGCCTGGTCGGCGCCACCATCGCGATCGCCGGTCTGTCCATCACGGTCTGGGCGCACCACATGTTCCCGACCGGGCAGGTCCTGCTGCCGTTCTTCTCGTTCATGACGTTCCTCATCGCGGTGCCGACGGGCGTGAAGTTCTTCAACTGGATCGGCACGATGTGGCGGGGGCACCTGTCGTTCGAGTCGCCGATGCTGTTCTCCGTCGGCTTCCTGATCACCTTCCTGCTCGGTGGCCTGACCGGCGTCATCCTGGCCTCGCCGCCACTGGACTTCCAGATCAGCGACACCTACTTCGTCGTCGCCCACTTCCACTACGTGGTCTTCGGCACGGTCGTGTTCGCCATGTTCGCCGGCTTCTACTTCTGGTGGCCCAAGTTCACCGGCAAGATGCTCGACGACAAGCTGGGCAAGGTGCACTTCTGGCTGCTGTTCATCGGCTTCCACACCACCTTCCTCGTCCAGCACTGGCTGGGCATGGTCGGCTTCCCCCGCCGGTACGCCGACTACAGCGCGGCCGACGGCTTCACCGACCTGAACATGATCTCGTCGGCCGGCGCGTTCATCCTGGGCGCCTCGACGCTGCCGTTCTTCTACAACGTCTGGAAGACCTGGCGGTCGGGGGTCAAGGTCACCGTCGACGACCCCTGGGGCTACGGCGGCTCGCTCGAATGGGCGACCTCCTGCCCGCCGCCGCGGCACAACTTCACCTCGCTGCCGCGCATCCGGTCCGAGCGCCCGGCGTTCGACCTGCACTACCCGCACATGTCCGCCAAGTCCGCCCAGGAGGTTGAGGCCTGATGAAGGTCCAGGGTTGGCTGTTCCTGCTGTGCGGCCTGTTCTTCGCCGGTGTCGACGTCGGCTACTGGTTCTGGACCAAGGCCGCGACCGGCCACGGTGAGCCCGTGGGCACCACCGCCATGGCGATCTCGGTCGGGTTCGCGTTCATGGTGGGCTACTACCTGATGTTCACCGCGCGGCGCATCGGCGCCCAGCCGGAGGACGACAAGCAGGCCGACATCAGCGACGGCGCCGGCGAGATCGGCTTCTTCAGCCCGAGCAGCTGGTGGCCGCTGTTCCTGTGCCTGGCGGCGGCCTTCGCCTTCGCCGGGTTCGTGATCGGCTTCTGGATGTTCCTGATCGGCGTGTTCCTGATCATCATGGCCATGATCGGGTTCGTGTTCCAGTACTACCGGGGCAACTTCTCGCACTGATCTCGCACTGACAAGCGGCTCGAAGCGGGCGTCCTTCCCATAGGGGAGGACGCCCGCTTTTTCGTGTTCTTTACCAGGTCACGGATGTCGTGAATAGATCACTCAGGGTAATAAGGGAGGAGAAGGTTGGATCTTGGGCGAGGGGGTCACTCGTGAGACGCGTGGCGAATGGATCGGCCGGCCTGCTGGCCCTGGCGCTGCTCACGGCGTGCTCGCTGAGCGGCACGGCGAACGAGACGAAGGAGCTGACCGCGGTCGCGCGGCAGCCGGCGGTGGGCGTCACGCCCCAGGACAAGGCCGTGAACGTGGCCACCGACCAGCCCGTGGTGGTGGCCGCGCACGGCGGCACGATCAAGAGCGTCCGGGTGGACGGCGGCAAGGCGGGCCGGCTGAAGGGCGTCCTGAGCGGTGACGGCACCCGCTGGCGCAGCACGACCACCGCCCGGCCGAGCGCCGCCTACACGGTCACCGTCGTCAGCGTGGACGCCTCGGGCAAGCAGAACGAGACCTCCAGCACGTTCACCACGGTCAAGGGCGACAAGACATTCGACATCCAGACGATCACTCCCAACAAGGACGACACCGGGCTGACGGTGGGCGTCGGCATGCCCGTCATGATCGCCTTCGACAAGCCCGTGAGCGACCGGGTGGCCGTCGAGCGCAACCTGACCATCCGCAGCTCCAAGCCGGTGGACGGGGCCTGGCACTGGTTCGACGACAGCCATGTGGACTTCCGGCCGGAGGAGTACTGGCCGGCGTACACGAAGGTGCGGCTGGAGGCGAAGCTGGCCGGCGTGCGCGGCGGCCCCGGCCTGTACGGCAAGCGCGACGTCACCCTCGACTTCAAGATCGGCCGCTCCCAGATCACCCGGGGCAGCACCGACGAGCACGTGCTGACGGTCCGCCGGGACGGCAAGCGCATCCGCACCATGCCGATGAGCGCCGGGCAGGGCGGCCAGTGGAAGTACTACACCACCTCGGGCGTGCACCTGGCGATGTCGCGGGAGCCGGTGACCGTCATGACCTCGCCCGGCATCGGCCCGGGACAGTCGGGCTACTACCAGCTCACCGTCTACAACACCGTGCGCATCTCCAACAGCGGCGAGTACGTGCACAGCGCGCCCTGGTCGGTGGGCTCCCAGGGCAACTCCAACGTCAGCCACGGCTGCGTGAACGTCAGCCCGGAGAACGCGGCCTGGTTCATCAAGAACACCCTGATCGGGGACCCGATCATCATCACCGGCTCGCCGCGCAAGCTGGAGCCCACCAACGGGTGGGGCCACTGGCAGGAGAACTGGAAGGACTGGCTCAAGTGGAGCACGCTCAAGGACGGCCCGAGCATCACCTTCTGAGCCGACTGACCGCCACCCGGCCCTGAGCAGGCCGTGGAGGCTCTGCCAGGGCCCCCGGGCACCTGCGTACCGACGAAGGAGGTGAGCGCGCCTCAGGGGCGCGCTCACGCTCACGACGGGCGGTAGGAGCTGCTGACCTCGATCCAGCGGCGCAGGGTGTCGGCGGCCGCGCCGGAGTCGATCGCCTGCGTGGCGCGCTCGTAGCCCTTGATCATCGCCGTGTCGAGGTCGTCGCCGGCGCCGTCGTGGGCGACCAGCGCGGCGGCGGTGTTGAGCAGGACGGCGTCGCGCACCGGCCCCTTCTTGCCGCCCAGCACGTCGTGCACGGCCTGGGCGTTGAACTGCACGTCGCCACCGCGCAGCGCGCCCGCGTCGGCCCGGGGGATGCCCAGGATCGCGGGGTCGAACCTGGACTCGGTGGCCGTGCCGTCGCGGACCACCCACACCGTGGAGGTGCCGGTGATGGTCAGCTCGTCGAGCCCGTCGTCGCCGCGGAAGACCAGGGCGGACACACCGCGCTCGGCGAAGACGCCGGCGATGACGGGCAGCATGCGGGCGTCGTAGACGCCGATGGCCTGGGCGCTGGGCCGGGCCGGGTTGGTCAGCGGGCCCAGGAAGTTGAAGACCGTGGGGACGCCGATCTCCTTGCGCGCCGGGCCGGCGAAGCGCAGCGCAGGGTGGTAGACGGGCGCGAAGCAGAAGGCGATGCCCGCCTCGCGCGCCACCCGCGCGGTCTGCTCGGGCGTCAGGTCGAGCCTGATGCCCATGTGCTCCAGGACGTCGGCGGCCCCGCACAGCGAGGAGGCCGAGCGGTTGCCGTGCTTGACGACCCTGGCCCCCGCCGCGGCGGCCACGATGGCGGCCATGGTGGAGACGTTGACGGTGTGGGCGCGGTCGCCGCCCGTGCCGACGACGTCGAGGACGGGCCCCTCGACGGTCAGCGGCGTGGAGAACTCCAGCATCGTCCGGGCCAGGCCCACCACCTCGGCCACCGTCTCGCCCTTGGCCCGCAGGGCCAGCGCGAAGCCCGCGATCTGCGCGGAGGTGGCATTGCCCGAGAAGATCTCCCGCATCGCCCAGGCCGTCTCGTCGGCCGACAGGTGCTCGCCGGAAAGGAGCGCGGAGAACAGGGCAGGCCAGGTCGTCCGGGAGTCCATGGGCACCTACTTCGCGTTGAGTCGGGTGGCGGAACGGCGGCGCATCAGGTCGGCGACGGTGTCGGCCAGGACCATGGGCTCGATGGGCTGCGGGACGACGGCGTCGGCCTTGGACCACTCGGCCAGCCAGCGGTCGTCGCGCCTGGCGATGATCAGGCAGACGGGCGGGCAGTCGTAGACCTCGTCCTTGGCCTGACGGGAGACGCCCATGCCGCCGGCGGGCTGGGTCTCGCCGTCGAGGACCGCCACGTCGATCTCGCCGGAGCCGAGCCACTGGTGGACCTTGGGCTCGGTGGCGCACTCGATGATCTCGACGAGGGGCAGATCGGCCGCCGGCCGCCGGCCGATCGCCTGGCGGACCTCGGCCCGGGTGGTGGCGTCGTCGCTGTAGACGAGGACCCTCATCGTGTCGTCGGTGCTCCCAGAGGACGTCACTGTCGCACTCACTATCGGTCGAAGCTGTATGGTCACCTGGATCGTACCGTTGCGCCGGGATGCAATCCCAGGCCACCGGGTCTGACAGGCGTTTTGTCCCAATTATCCCAGGTTGATGGCCGGTTTGTTCCTCCTAACGGGGGGTCGTTGGCCGGACCGAACACCGGAGCCGCAATAATGCTGCCCGTGGCGACAGCATCCGCAATAACTTCGACGACGACAGCACAGTCGTACCGGCGGCCGAACCTGGTCAGTGTCGGGACGATCGTCTGGCTGTCCTCTGAGCTCATGTTCTTCGCGGCGCTGTTCGCGATGTACTTCACCATCCGGTCGGTGAGCGAGGGGAAGGGCATCGAGTGGGGCCCTGCCTTCCTTCCTGCAGGCGTTGAGGCAGAAGGCGCTCACCTGAACATCCCGTTCGCGACGGTCAACACGATCATCCTGGTCCTGTCGAGTGTGACGTGCCAGCTGGGCGTGTGGGCCGCGGAGAAGGGGCAGGTCGGCAAGCTCCGCTTCTGGTACATCGTCAGCTTCCTGATGGGCGCGATCTTCGTCGCCGGTCAGCTGTACGAGTACGGCGAGCTGGCGTCAGAGGGCGCGACCCTGTCCGCCAACGCTTACACCTCGGTGTTCTACCTGACGACGGGCTTCCACGGCCTGCACGTGACCGGTGGCCTGATCGCGTTCCTGTTCATGCTGGGACGCACGTACGCCGCGAAGCGCTTTACGCATGAGCAGGCCACCAGCGCGATCGTCGTGTCCTACTACTGGCACTTCGTAGACGTCGTCTGGATCGGTCTTTTCGCGACCATCTACATCATTCGTTAAGGAACGGGATCTCTGTGACTAGGATCACCGCTTGGCGGCGGCATCCCCTCGCGAGATACGCCGTCCTGATTTTGGCGTTGGCGCTGGTCGGGATGGTATACGCCGCCTTTGTCCAGGCGGGCAAGCCTGCCGACGCGGCGCTGGCGGCAGGCAAGGTCGACGACGTGGCCGAGGGCAAGAGCCTGTTCGTGGCCCACTGCTCGAGCTGCCACGGCATGAACGCGGAGGGCACCAACACCGCCCCCACGCTCGTCGGCGTCGGCGCCGCGGCGGTCGACTTCCAGATGAGCACGGGCCGCATGCCCGCCGCCAACCCCGGCCCGCAGGCGCCTCGCAAGCCTCCGGCCCACTGGGTCACCGAGGAGACGACCCGTCAGGTCGCCGCCTACGTGCAGTCGCTCGGCGGCGGCCCGCAGGTGCCGGGCAAGGAGCAGGTCGACCCCAAGCTCGGCGACGCAGGCAAGGGCGGCGAGCTGTTCCGGGCCAACTGCATCCAGTGCCACAACTGGGCGGGCTCCGGCGGTGCCCTGACGCAGGGCAAGTACGCGCCCAACCTCAACGAGTCCTCACCGACGCAGATCTACGAGGCGATGGTCACCGGCCCGCAGGCGATGCCGGTCTTCAACGACTCGACGATCACGCCTGAGGAGAAGCGCAGCATGATCGCGTACATCACCCAGGTCCGTGAGCAGAAGGACCCCGGAGGGTTCGGCCTCGGGCGCATCGGCCCGGTCACCGAAGGTCTCGTAGCGTTCGTGGTAGGCATCGCCGCCCTAGCCCTCGCCGCCATCTGGATCACCGCGAAGAAGCGACAGAAGTCATGACAGACAACGAGCACGAGATCGAGCAGCCGGACGAACGCGTGCCCAAGCGCGTCATCGGCACTCCCGCGCCGGGCACGTCGATGCTGGGCGCCGCGGAGAAGCAAGACGTTGCCGAGCGCGACGTCCCGGGCGTGACGCTGCCGGACGAGAGCAAGGCCCGCAAGGCCGAGAAGATCGTGGCGCTCTGCTTCGCGATCACCTTCCTGGCCGGCATCGCCTTCCTCATCTCCTACGTGGTGTTCCAGGTGGGCAGCCCCGAGGCGACGGGGGTCTCCAACCTCGCCCTCGGCGGCACGCTGACCCTGGCCGTCCTCGGCCTCGCGGTCGGCATCGTGGTCTGGGTCCGCCAGATGATGCCGAAGTACGCGCTGGTCCAGGAGCGCCACACGATGGCCTCCGACGAGGACGACCGCGAGGTCGTCTCCGAGACCTTCCTGCAGGGCGCCAACGAGAGCGGTTTCGTCAAGCGCAAGCTGATGCGCCGCACGCTGCTGCTGGCCGCCGCGCCGCTCGGCCTGGTGCCGCTGGTGCTGCTGCGCGACCTCGACAACTCCAAGATGCCCGGCGCGAAGTTCAACAAGCTGCTGCGCCACACGGTCTGGGGTGAGAAGACCAAGGAGGGCAAGCCGCTGCGCCTGGTCGTCGAGGGCACCGGCCAGCCGATCCGCGCGGCCGACTTCAACTCGCCCGGCGGCATCCTGTCGGTGGTGCCCGAGGGTTACGAGCACGACCTCAACGCGCTCGCCAAGGCCACGCTGATCCTGATCAAGTTCCGTCCGGAGGAGCTCAAGAGCGGCGTCAAGCAGAACTGGACGCACGACGGCATCGTCGCCTACTCCAAGATCTGCACGCACGTCGGCTGCCCGGCGGCGCTCTACGAGCAGACCACCCACCACATCCTGTGCCCGTGCCACCAGTCGACCTTCGACGCGGCCGACGGCGCGAAGGTCATCTTCGGCCCGGCCGCCCGGCCGCTGCCGCAGCTGCCCATCACCGTCGACAGCGAGGGTTATCTGATCGCCCAGAGTGACTTCAACGTGCCCGTCGGTCCCAGCTACTGGGAGCGCGGCGACGCCGAGGCCGAGGCCAGGGAGAAGGGAGGCCAGGCATGAGCGACCTGAACGCCGTACCGAAGGCCATCGCCGGGCCGTCGACCTTCCTGGACGAGCGTCTGGGCGGGGCGAACTTCCTCAAGCGCAACCTGCGCAAGATCTTCCCTGACCACTGGTCGTTCCTGCTGGGTGAGATCGCGCTCTACTCGTTCATCATCCTGCTGCTCACCGGTACGTTCCTGACGCTGTGGTTCAAGCCGAGCATGGGCGAGATCGCCTACGACGGCTCGTACGCGCCGCTCAAGGGCGTCATGATGTCGGAGGCCTACGCGTCGTCGCTGGAGATCAGCTTCGACGTCCGGGGTGGTCTGCTGATGAGGCAGATGCACCACTGGGCGGCCCTGCTCTTCGTGGCCGGCATGACGGTGCACATGCTGCGGGTGTTCTTCACCGGCGCCTACCGCAAGCCGCGCGAGCTCAACTGGATCATCGGCGTGCTGCTGCTGACCCTGGCGCTGGCCGAGGGCCTGACCGGCTACTCCCTCCCCGACGACCTGCTCTCCGGCGCCGGTCTGCGGATCACCGAGGGTGTGGCGATCTCGCTGCCGCTGGTGGGCACGTACGTCACGTTCTTCCTGTTCGGCGGGGAGTATCCGGGCGGGGACGTCATCTCCCGGTTCTACTCGCTGCACATCCTGCTCATCCCGGGCATCCTGCTGGCGCTGGTCTCGGCCCACATGGTGCTCATGTGGGTGCAGAAGCACACGCAGATGCCGGGCAAGGGCCGCAACAACAAGAACGTGGTGGGCGCGCCGTTCTACCCGGCCTTCATGGCCAAGGCGGGCGCCTACTTCCTGTTCACGCTCGCCGTGGTGTCGGGGCTGGCGACGTTCGCCCAGATCAACCCGATCTGGCTGTTCGGGCCGTACACGCCGGCGGACATCTCGGCCGGTTCGCAGCCCGACTGGTACATGGGCTTCCTCGAAGGCTCGCTGCGGCTCATGCCGCCGTGGGAGTGGAACCTGTTCGGCACGGCCCACGCGGGCACGCTGCCGCTGAGCGTGATCATCCCGGCGCTGGTGCCGATGGGCATCATCATGACCGGTCTCGCGCTCTACCCGTTCCTCGAACGGTGGGTCACCGGGGACAACCGCGAGCACCACGTCGCCGACCGTCCGCGCAACAACCCCCACCGCACCTCGATCGGCATCGCGGCGATGACGTTCTACGGTGTGCTGTGGCTGCTCGGCGCCAACGACGAGATCTCGGCCAACTTCCACGTCAGCCTCAACTGGACGACGTACATCGGCCGGGTGCTGGTCTTCGTCGCGCCGGCGCTGGCCTACCTGATCACCTACCGCATGTGCCTCGGCCTGCAGCGCAGCGACGCCGCGGTCATCGGGCACGGTGTGGAGTCGGGTGTCATCAAGCGCATGCCGCACGGTGAGTTCATCGAGGTGCACACGCCGCCGTCCGACGACCTCGAGGCCCACATGCGGGGCAAGGAGGCGGTGCCGGCCCTGCCCGTGGACGAGGACGCCTCCGGCATCCCGCCCAAGGGCATGCGCGGCCCGCTCGGCAAGCTCCGCGGCCGGATGTCCAAGGCGTACGGCGGGGAGAAGATCCCGCTCGACGACGGGCACCACGGCGAGCACGGCGAGCACGGCGAGCACGCCGCGATTGGTTCCGGCGACGACCGGAGCCTCACCCACTAGGGTTTCGCCTGATCGAGATCGGCCCGGACGGGGTTTCCCCGTCCGGGCCGTTCCGCGTTCCGGCCCGCCAGCCGGGGAACGCGTCGGGCCCGGCCGAAGAACGGCCGGGCCCAGAAGACGGACGCGGAGGACGGGTGCCGAGGACGACGCCCAAGACGCATGCAAAAGCAGACGCACGCAGTAGCCGAGGCGGGTGCGGGGATTTACGCGGGGATCGCGGGGGAGCGGGTCAGTCGGATTCGGGGAAGCCGATCGAGAAGGCGGCGTCGAGGTCGTGCCTGGAGTAGGTGCGGAAGGCGATGTGCGTCTCGGTGTGCTCGACGCCGTCGACCTTGTTGACCCGCCCGGGGATGACCTCGGCCACCTCCTCGTAGCGGGCGACCCTGACCATGGCGAGCAGATCCCATTCGCCGGTGATGGAGTAGACCTCGCTGACCCCGTCGATCTCGGCGATCGTCTGGGCGACCTCCGGGATCCGGTCTACCTCGGCCTTGATGTGGACGATTGCCGTGACCATGTATTAACTGTATCCGGTCATCGCAAAGGCCGTCCCTCTCGGTCGCGGCGCTGATCAAGCCCGCGGTAGGCCAGGTCGATGCGGGCCTTGTGGCGGGCGGCGCCCCGGGCGGGCATCGACCACACGCCGTCGACCTCGACCAGCCGCACGCCCGGCGACTCCAGCCAGCGCAGGATGCACTCGGTCTCCTCGGCGCTGGCCGCGTGGACCGGGCCCGGACCCGGGATGACGGCCTCGGCCATGGCCTTGAGCGAGGCGACGAACGGCGTGGGGTGGGCGCCCTTCGGCATCACGCCCGCCGCGGCCAGCCGCCCGTAGCGGACGACGTGGATGTCCCAGCCGCCGTCGAAGGCCGGGCTGGCGGCCACGAGCTCGGGGATGCGGGTGATGGCGGTCAGGCGCTGCATGCGGGCCGCCGCCCGGACGAACGCGGCCAGCCGGTCGCGGTCGACGGACGCCTCCTCGTAGCGCTGCTCGACCGACAGGCGCTCCATGCGGGCCGAGACGGCGGTGTAGACGAGCGAGGCGTCGGAGGTCATGGCCCGGCGGGCGCTCTCGACGTGCGCGGCGTACTCCTCCGGGCTCTCCTTGCCCGCGCAGGGCGCGCCGCAGCGGCCCATCTCGTGCAGGACGCAGGCCGCCCGGCGGGTGCGCAGGCTGATCGGCTGGGTGCACTGGCGCAGCGGCACGGCCTCGTGCAGGGCGATGCGGGCCTCGTCGGCCAGGCGGGAGCTGCTGAACGGGCCGAGGTAGGTGGCGTCGTCGTCCTTCAGCTCGCGCACGATCGACAGGCGGGGGAAGGGGCCGGCGGTGAGCTTGAGCCAGACCACCTTCTCCGGGAAGCGCGAGCGGCGGTTGTAGCGCGGCTTGGCGCCGCCGATCAGCCGCAGCTCCCTGACCTCGGCCTCCAGCCCGGTGGCGCAGACGACGTGGCGCACGCGCTCGGCGATGCCGATCATCTCGCGGATGCGCGGGCGGGTCTCGGCGGCCGTGAAGTAGGAGCGCACGCGGTTGCGCAGGTTGGTGCTCTTGCCGATGTAGAGCACCTCGCCGCGGTCGTCCTCGAAGAAGTAGACGCCGGGGGCGTGCGGGACGGACTCGGCCAGGTGGCGCTTGCGCTGCTGCTCCGGCGTGGGGGCCCGGACGAACGACTTCAGCTCCTCCAGCGTGTGGACCTGGAAGGAGCCGGCCCGCTCGATCAGACCGTGGAGCACGTCGACGGTGGCCCTGGCGTCCTGCAGGGCGCGGTGGCACGGCTCGGTGGGGCTGCGGAAGAAGCGGGCGAGCGTGGACAGCTTGGCGTTGGGCGTCTCGTCGCGGGTCAGCACCCGCCGGGCCAGGTCGACGGTGTCGACGACCGGGTTGGCGGGCGGGGGGTAGCCGTGGGCGGCGCAGGCGGCCTTGACGAAGCGGGTGTCGAAGCCCGCGTTGTGGGCCACCAGCGTGGAGCCCTTGATGAACTCCAGGAAGCTCGGCAGCACCGCCTCGATGCGCGGGGCGGCCACCACCATGGCGTCGGTGATGCCGGTCAGCACCGAGATGAACGGCGGGATGGGCCCGCCGGGGTCGACCAGGGTGGAGAACTCGCCCAGCACCTCACCCGCCCGCACCTTGACCGCGCCGATCTCGGTGATCGAGTCTTCGGCCGGCGAGCCGCCGGTGGTCTCCAGGTCGAACACGACGAACGTGACGTCGCTCAGCGGGGTGCCGAGCTCGTCGAGGGTGCCTTGTACCGCGTCCACGTTCCAAGACCATAGAGAGGGGGACCGACAGTTACTCCGCCGGACCACGCCGGAGCGTGGGGACGGGGGGCCTGGACGGCATGGGGGGACGTGCTCGAATAACCATCCTTCTTGATCCTTAGTTACCCTTCCCTTTATGTCCGCGGGAAGACTTGCCGGCCGCTACGCCCTGCTGCGCCCACTCGGCGCCGGCGGCATGGGGAAGGTGTGGCTGGCCAAGGACGAGATGCTCGACCGCGAGGTCGCGGTCAAGGAGCTCACCCTGCCCGAGGGCATGCCGTCCAAGGACCGCGCCGACGCGGTCACCAGGGCCGTGCGCGAGGCGCAGGCCACCGCCCGGCTGCGCCATCCCGGCATCGTGGCGCTGCACGACGTCATCGTCGAGCACGAGCGACCGTGGCTGGTCATGGAGCTGCTGCGGGGCCGTACGCTGGCCGACACCGTGCGCGAGTTCGGCCCCATGCCGCCCGAGTACGCCGCCCGCGTCGGCGCCGACGTGCTGGAGGCGTTGCAGGCCGCCCACGCCCAGGGGCTGCAGCACCGCGACGTCAAGCCGGGCAACGTGTTCCTGACCGACAGCGGCAGGGTGGTGCTGACCGACTTCGGCATCGCCCGGCAGGAGGGGCAGGCCGCGCTCACCGAGCAGGGGCTCATGATCGGCTCGCCCGGGTTCATCGCGCCCGAGCGGCTGGAGGGCGAGCCCGGCGGCCCGTCCAGCGACCTGTGGTCGCTCGGCGCGACCCTGTTCGTCGCCGTGACCGGCGGGAACGCCTACCAGGGCTCGATCGCCGAGCGGGTCAGGGCGACCGTGACGCAGCCGGTGCCGGTCGCGCCGGGGCCGCTCGGGCCGCTGCTGGCCGCCATGATGGCGCGCCATCCTGACGCCCGTCCCGATCCGCGCAATGTCGTGCACGCGCTCAGGCAGGTGGCCGCGGGCGGCCCGCCGCCGGTCCTGGCGGCAGGCGAGCAGGCGACCGCGCCCCGCCGGGTGGGGCGGCGCGGGCGGCGGCCGCTGCTGCTGTGGGGGGCGGTCGCGGCGGTGCTCGTGGTCGCCGCCGGGGCCACCGGCTTCGTCGTGCTGCGCGACGACGACGGGCCGCCGGCCGCGTTCACCGTGCCGATGGACGTGTGCACCCTTCTCACCCCGCAGGACGTCGGCGGCCTGCTGCGCACCCAGAGCCCGCCCAAGGCCCAGCCGGACAGCGACGAGGTGGGCCCCGAATGCGGCTGGCCGGCCGCAGGCACCGGCATCGGGCTGCAGGTGCAGAAGGACTCCGACACCGTCGATCCCTGGTCGATGACCGCCGCCACGGCCCGCACCCTGTTCCAGAACCAGAAGCGCTACTGGGCCAAGTACGACCAGATCGACTGGACCTGGCCGGAGATCGGCGTCAAGTCCGACATGCGGTCCACTCGCACCCCCGTCCACGACCTGGCGGGCCTCGGCGAGGAGGCGTTCGCGTTCGAGCTGAAGGGCAAGACCGGCCGGGTCCACTCGGCGCACGTCTACTACCGGATCGCCAACCTGGTGGTGGCCGTCCAGTACGCCACCCTGGCCGACAAGCCGACCGACGAGGACGTCCGGCAGGCGGCGATCAAGGCGGCCCGGGCCAGCGAGCAGGCGTTGCGCCGTGCGAAGTGACCACTACCTGCTGGCCGGCCGCTACCGGCTGGTCGAGCAGCTCGGGCAGGGCGGCGCGGGCACGGTGTGGCGGGCGCTGGACGAGACGCTCGACCGCGAGGTCGCCGTCAAGCAGGTGCGGGTGCCGCCGGGGCTGAGCCCCCACCAGCGGGCCGAGTTCGCCGGTCGCGCCATCCACGAGGCCAGGTCGGCCGGGCGCCTGCGCGACCCGGCCATCGTGCTCGTGCACGACGTGGTGCTCGACGGCGACCAGCCGTGGATCATCATGGACCTGGTCACCGGCCGGTCCCTGGACAAGGTGATCAGGGAGAACGGGCCGCTGCCGCCCCCGTACGCGGCCCGCATCGGGCTGCAGGTGCTGTCGGCGCTGGAGGTCGCGCACTCCCACGGCATCCTGCACCACGACGTCAAGCCGGCCAACATCCTGCTCGACGCCGACGGCTCGGCCATGCTGACCGACTTCGGCATCGCCGTCCCCATGGGCGGTCAGGGCGACGGCGCCGGCAGCGGCGGCTCGCCCGGCTACATGGCGCCCGAGCGGCTCAACGAGCAGGCGCCGGGCCCGGAGTCCGACCTGTGGTCGCTGGGCGCGAGCCTGTACACCGCCGTGGAGGGGCGGGCGCCGTTCGAGCGGCAGCTGCCCGCGGCGGTCGCGGCGGCGGTGCTGCTGCACGACCCGCCCTTCCCCGCGCGGGCGGGCCGCGAGTTCGGCGGTCTGCTCATGGCGATGCTGGCCAAGGAGCCCGCCGCCCGTCCCACGGCGGCCCAGGTCCGGCAGGTGCTCAGCGGCGCGCCGGTGCGCTCTGGCCCGGTTCCCGGGCGTCGCCGGCGGTGGTTGCTGCCGGTGGCCGTCGCGTCCGGCGTCGCGGTGCTCGGCGCCGGCTGGTACGCCGTCGACGCCCTGGCCGGTCAGCCGGAGACCGGCCGGTACGCCGCCGCCCCCGACCCCTGCCGCCTGCTGAGCGACGCCCAGGCCGCCGAGCTGGCGAAGGGCGCCGTCCGGCGCAGCGCCACGCGTGACGGCGAGTGCCAGTGGGTCGCGGGGCTGGAGGAGCGGCGAGGCCGGCGGATCACCGTACGGACCTGGATCGAGAAGCCCGACGGCGACCTCGGCGGGCCGCAGGTGGCCGCGCGCCGGTTCACCAGCGAGAAGGGCACCAGGAACGCGGCGCAGGGCACCCGGGCGCGGATGGCCGCCGGTGAGGTCGTGGACGTCGCGGGGGTGGGGGAGGCGGCGTTCGTGCAGAACCGGTTCGAGCTGTTGATGACCTCCAGCACGGTCGGCCGGTCCGACAGCGTCGTGCTCTTCCGGTCCAGCAACCTGCTCGGCGAGGTGGTCTGGCACCGCGACGACGTGTCGGTCAAGACGCCGGTCGACAAGGAGACGGCGCTGCGGATCGCCCGGGTGGTCTCCGGGGCGCTGCCGGGATGATCGTCGTGCGTGCTGCAAGGGGCGTTTCGCCATGTCTCACCGCAAGTCAGGGCAATCTCAGGAGTCGCAGTGAATCCCGGTAGCGAGTACGAGCCGCCGACCACCCCTCATCCGGTGCCGGGCAGGCGGTTCGAGCCGCAGGGAAGGCCGCCGACGCCGCCGTCCGGCCCGCCCCCCGCACCGCAACCGGGCCCGCTTCCTGCACCGCAACCGGGCCCGCCGCCTCGCCCGCAGCCGGGGCCGCAAGCGGGTCCGCAGTCCGGTCCGCAGTCCGGTCCGCAGCCCGGCCCGCAGTGGGGGCCGCCGTCGGAGCCGCAGTGGGGGCCGTCGTCGTTGCCGCCCACCGGGCCGATGGGCGGGCCGCCCGCCGGTCGGCCGGGACGCCGCCCGGCGTGGTTGCTGCCCGCCCTCGCCGCGGCCCTGGTGGTGGTCGTGGCCGGCGGCGGCGTGGGGGCCTACCTGCTGCTGTCCGGCAAGGGCGGCGGCGGGACGGCCGCCGGCCCGTCGTCGTCGGGGGCGCGGTCGGTGGTGCCGGCCGCCGCCGTGCCCGGCCCGGACGCCTGCTCGATGCTGCCCGCGGACGAGGCCGAACGGCTGGCGCCCGGCGCGACGGTGAGCAAGTCCTCCAGGGACTCCGACTACACCGTCGCCTTCACCTGCAACTGGCAGAACCAGCGCATCTCGTTCGGCGAGTTCTGGCGCAGCCGGGAGATCGACGTCAGGATCGAGCAGCACAAGGGCGAGGGCGCCAAGACCGGCCGCTCGATGGCCCAGAACTCCTACGAGATGGACTACCGCGGCGCCAAGTACGGCGCCACCGCCAAGCCCTCGCTCGACCCCGACGAGAAGGAGTACGTCTCCCCGGTGAAGGACGTCCCCGGCGTCGGCGAGGGGGCGTTCGCCCAGTACACCTGGCGGCGCGACGGCAAGCTGCTGTGGTACTCCTTCGGCCAGGCCCACGCCCAGGTCGGGGACATGACGATCCGGGTCAAGTTCCAGGCCGGGCAGCAGCGCAAGGACGCGCAGATCCTGTCCAACGAGAGCACCAGGTCCATCACCGAGGAGAACGCGATCCGCGAGGTCAGCGGCCTGATCGCGTACTTCGCCAAGGGGGTGGCCGCCTGGCAGGCGCAACACCCCGGCGTGCTGGCCAAGCCCGACCAGGCCCCGGCCACCACCCAGAGCCCGGCCGCCCGCCCGACGCCCTCGCCCACGGAGCTGGCCGCCTTCCCGCCCGCCTGCCAGGCCGTCACGCAGGCCGCCACCCGCCTGGTGCCGAAGCCCGCCACCAGGGCGCGCGCCACCGAGTCGGGCAACGACGACGAGACCGAGTGCCGCTGGCTCAACCTCGACCTGCCGGGCACGGCCGGGAACGTCAGGATCCGCAGCATGCTGATCACCACCCACCGCTTCACCAACCGGGCGGGCGCGATCGACCCGGGCGCGGCCAAGGCGTACTACGCCGGCGAGTACGGCGGCGACAAGAACACCGCCGGATCGTCCATCGGCGGCATCACCTGGGGCGAGCTGAGCGACATCAAGGGGCTCGGCGAGCAGGCCTACGGCCAGTTCGTGGAGACCAGGCAGGGGGAGGTGTCGGCCTCCAGCGGCACGGTGATCGCGCGTACCGGCGCGCTGGTGGTCAGGGTCGACTACTCCGGCTCCGAGCGGCCGAAGGGCGAGCCGGCGAACTCGCCCAAGGCCCGGCTCATGCCGCGCAAGGAGGCGCAGGACGGCGCGCTCGCCCTGGCCAGGGCATACCTGGCCGAGCTGGCCAGGCAGCCGGCCGGAAGCTGAGCCCGCGCGGACCCCGCGACCGGCAGGCGACGCCGGTCCTGGCACCACGCGGGGATCATCCGCCCGGCGGGCGATCTACGTCAACGGTCAACAAGGCTGCAACTCGGCTGCAAGCGCGACAAATAGCGTATTGACCAGAAAGCCGCCGGGCCGCGCGATCACGGCTTGTCCGCTACAGGGGCATGGGCAACCGTGGTGGATCACGCGGCCTGCCGCCCGCCGCCCTGTCCGCCGCCCTGTCCGCCGCCCTGTCCGCCGTCCTGTCCGCCGCCCTGTCCGCCGCCCTGTCCGCCGTCCTGTCCGCCGGTCAGGAACGGCTCCAGCAGGCCCGGCACCGCGCGTGCCGCCAGGTCGAGCCCGTCGCCGCGGCCCACGTCCAGCACCTCGTAGTGGCCGCCGCCCGCGGCCGTGCAGGCCGAGACGGTCAGCAGGCCCGAGCGCCGCTGGAAGAACGACTGCCGGAACGTCCAGCCGGTGATGCCGGCCCGGTCCAGCGCCACCGTACGGCGGACGAGCGCGCCGCGGCGCGTGACCAGGTGCCGCGGGCCCAGCGCGTGACCGAGCGCACGCCGGCTCTCGGCGGCCAGCCACAACCCCGCCGGGAGCGCCAGGACGGGCGCCGCCCACACCCACGCCCGCGGCCACGACGCTGGCAGCAGCCACCAGGCGAGCCCCGCGCCCGCCGCCAGCACGACCACGGCCACCAGCGCCCGCACGACCCGCCGCCGCCCGGCCGCCACCGGATGCGCGACCAACGACGCAACCCCCGCGCCGACCCCCGCGCCGACCTCGGCGCCGACCCCCGCGCCGACCCCTGTGCCGTCCCTCGTGCCGATTCCCGTCCTGGCTTCGGGGCCCGCCGTCGTGTTCGCGATCGCGGCGGCGACGCGGGCGGCCTCGGCGCGGGGGAGCGGCGGGGTGAGGGCGGCCACGTCCTCGGTCTCGTCCTCCGTCTTGGCCAGGCCGGTGGCGACGGCCTTGACCCGGGCGCCGCCGCCCAGCCGCAGCAGCAGCGGCTCGCTGATCTCGACGCCGCGCAGCCGCCGTTCCTCCAGGGTCAGCGAACGCGTGGTCAGCAGCCCGCGGCGCAGCCTGAGCCGGCCGGGCTCGCGTTCCAGGCGGTAGCGGCCCCAGGACTCGGCGTACAGCAGGAACGCGCCGACCGCGCCGACGGCCGCGTTGACCGCCAGCACCAGCGGGACCGCGAGCCACGGCTGCGCGCTCACCCAGCCCCACAGGCCGCTCGCCGCCCGGTCGGTGAAGTCCTTGAGCCCGACGGCGCCGAGCCCCTTGTAGGCCGCGCCCAGGACCACGGCCGCCCCGGTGAACGTCCAGACCGACAGGGGCGCGTACCGGATCCACGACCAGCGCAGCTCGGCCAGGGGGCCGTCCTCGGGCGCGGGCGCGTCCTGGCGCAGCAGCGTGCGGCGCAGCATCTCGGCCGAGTGCCGGTCGAGGGCGTCCAGCACCAGCTCCGAGCCCTCGGCCGCGCGCTCGCCGGTGCCGACCTTGACCACGGTCAGGCCGAACGCCCGGCGCACCGGGTCGGCGCGCAGGTCCACGCTGCGCACCCGGTCCAGCGGGACCGCGCGGTGCTGCCGGACGGTCACGCCCGAGCGCAGTTCGAGCCGGTCGGCGGTGAGCCGCCAGGCGGTCGTCCGCAGCCGGGCCGCCTCGTAGGCCACAGCCCCCGCCACGATCAGCACGGCGGCCCCCGCGCACGCGGCGACGACGCCGCCCGCCTCCCAGTCCTGGCCCACCAGGAACCGCGCCAGCGCGGCCACGGCGCCGGCCACGAACGCCAGCGACCTGGCGGCCGCGTTCCACAGGCCCCGGCCCGACAGCCGCTGCCAGCCGGTCACGTCGCGTCCCCGGGCGTCGCCTGGGTGCGCGCGGTGAGCCGTTCGGCCAGGTCCGCGGCGAGCCGGTGGTCCAGCGCCGTGATCTTGACGGCCCCGGCGGAGGAGGCGGTGGTCACGATGACGTCGGCCAGCCCGAACAGCCGCTGTACCGGCCCCCGCTCGGTGTCGACCCGCTGGATCCGCGACATCGGCGCCACCTTCCACGTGTGCGTCAGCCACCCCTGGCGGACGTAGACCGCCTCCTCGGTGACCTCCCACCGCTGCATCCGGTAGGCCGCCCGCGGCTCGGCCAGCGCCACCAGCAGGCACGCCGCCGCGAACGCCCCCGCCGCCACCCCCAGCCCAGGCGTGCGCGGTGTGAACGCCAGGTACGCGCCCACGGCCGCCGCCGCCACCGGGACCATGAGGACGAGCCACTGCACCGTCCACCACGCCACCGCCCGGCGGTCGGGACGGTGCCGCGGCGGACGCAGCGCGGCCCCGCTCATCGGCCCTCCTCCGCCCCGCCGGCCGCCCCGCCGGCCGTCCGCCCGGCCGCGCCCGCCACCGAGAGCAGCGCGAACCCGAGCACGCCGAGCACGACGGCCGCGAACACCTCGTAACCGTCGAGGAAGGGCAGCACATTGACGACGA
The DNA here is from genome assembly GCF_040298265.1 of Nonomuraea sp. NPDC001636. Lineage (NCBI taxonomy): Bacteria > Bacillati > Actinomycetota > Actinomycetes > Streptosporangiales > Streptosporangiaceae > Nonomuraea > Nonomuraea sp. NPDC001636. The sequence goes on along the minus strand of NZ_JBEOZT010000006.1, from coordinate 142,496 downwards.
GCAGGCCGTGCGCCCACCCCCACCAGCCGAACAGCGTGTTGAGCAGCCCGCCGACCCCCTGCAGGATCAGCAGCCAGCCGAACACCTCCACCACCGCTTTCATGCCGTCCACACTCGCCGCCGCGGCGGCCCGCCCGCCTCGGCCATCGGTCTGCTGCGACACCGACTTTGGTCGCTGTCGCCGGCTCCCGCGCAGGGCATAACCTCGACGAATGTGAGGGAACTGCGGGGGGAGGGCGATCCGGCCCTGGAATACCGGTGGGCGTTGCCGTCCACGCTGCTCGGCGACGGGCGCGGGGGCCGGGTGCGGCGCTCGACCCATGACTGGATCTCCGACGCCGCGCTGTTCCTGCTGGCCTGCGGCGTGACGTTCATCAGCCTGGAGGAGATCAGGAACGAGCCCGAGCCGCTGCTGGTCGTCGAGCAGATCGTGGGGGCGCTGGCGTGCGCGGGGGTGTGGCTGCGGCGCCGCTGGCCGGTGGGGTTCGCGCTGGTGACGATCCTGCTGTCGTCCTACCTGGAGCTGGTCGGCGGGGCCTCGCTGGTGGCGCTGTTCACCGTGGCGGTGCACCGGCCGTTCAAGGTGTCGGGGCCGGTCACGCTGCTGGCGCTGGTCACCCTGGCCCCCTACGTGCTGCTGCGGCCCCAGGAGGACCTGACGCCGCTGTGGGGGGCGGCGTTCGGGATCACGATCGTGCTCACCGTCTACGCCTGGGGCATCGTCATCCGGGCCAGGCGGCAGCTCGTCTGGTCGCTCAGGCAACGGGCCGAGACCGCCGCCGAGGACGCCAAGCGGCTCGAACGCGAGCGCATCGCCCGCGAGATGCACGACGTGCTGGCCCACCGCATCTCGATGCTCAGCCTGCACGCCGGGGCGCTGGAGTTCCGTCCCGACGCGCCCGCCGAGGACGTCGCCAGGGCCGCCGGGGCGATCAGGAGCAACGCCCACCTGGCGCTCCAGGACCTGCGCGAGGTGATCGGCGTGCTCCGCCACACCCCGCCGGGGGCCGCCGACCCGGTTCCCGACCGGCCGCAGCCGACGCTCGCCGACCTGCCCGCGCTGGTCGAGGAGTGCCGCCAGGCCGGCATGGACGTCCGCCTCGACCTGGACGCCGCCGACGGCGTCCCGGCCGGGGTGGGCCGCAACGTCTACCGCATCGTGCAGGAGGCGCTCACCAACGCGCGCAAGCACGCGGGCGGCGCGCCGGTGGCCGTGGCGGTGGCCGGCGAGCCGGGCGAGGGGGTCTCGGCCGAGGTGCGCAACCCGGTGTGGACGCGGCAGGGGCCGCGCATGCCGGGCGCGGGCGCCGGGCTCATCGGGCTGACCGAACGGGCCGAGCTGGCCGGCGGCCGGCTGGAGCACGGCGTGACCGGCGGCGAGTTCCGGGTGCGCGCCTGGCTGCCGTGGCCGCCGGAGAAGGACGGGGACGGACGTTGACCGACGGAGGGCAGATGGACGCGCCGATCAGGGTGCTGATCGTGGACGACGACGCGATGGTGCGGGCCGGGCTGTCGATGATCCTCGGCGGGGCCGCGGACATCGAGATCGTGGGCGAGGCGGCCGACGGGGCCGAGGTGCCGCCGCGGGTGGCCGAGCACCGGCCGCACATCGTCCTGATGGACATCCGCATGCCGGGCGTCGACGGGCTCACCGCGACCGAGGCGCTGCGCCGCACCGCCTCGCCGCCCGAGGTCGTGGTGCTGACCACGTTCCACGCCGACGCCCAGGTCGTGCGGGCGCTGCGCGCGGGGGCGGCCGGGTTCCTGCTGAAGGACATCCCGCCCGGCGACCTGGTGGACGCCGTCAGGCGGGTGGCCGCGGGGGAGCCGATCCTGTCGCCGGCGGTGACCCGGCAGCTCATCTCGCACGTGTCCGACGGCGGCGGCCGCGACCGCACCGAGCGGGCGCGGGGGCTGCTCGGCCGGCTGAGCGAGCGGGAGCGCGAGGTCGCGCTGGCCGTGGGGCAGGGCAGGTCGAACGCCGAGATCGGGCGGGAGCTGTTCATGAGCGTGCCTACGGTCAAGGCGCACGTCTCGCGCATCCTGACCAAGCTCGACCTGAACAACCGGGTGCAGATCGCGCTGCTGGTCTACGACGCTAGCGGGTGAGCAGCTCCTCGATGGCGGCCCGGTGGAGCACCAGGTCGTCGGGGTCGTCCGGCATGGGCTGCTCGCCGAAGTGGATCCTGCGCTGCCACACCCGGGCCATGATGACGCCGTGGCGGAGGGCGGCGTACATCTCGTAGAAGTCGAGGTCGCGGGGCTCGTAGCCAGTTATTTCGCAATATTTCTGGCATACGTCGTCGCGGCGCATGAAGTCTGGCATGCCGGGCAGGCCCATCGCCACCGCGAGGTCCTGGAAGAAGCGGTGCAGGAAGATCATCCAGGAGACGTCCAGCTCGCGCGGGCCCACGGCGGCCATCTCCCAGTCGAGCACCGCCACCGGCGTGAAGTCGCGGTACATCACGTTGCCGATCCTGGCGTCGCCCCAGGTCAGGACGTCGGGGCCGGGGTCGTCCGGCCAGTGTGAGCCGAGCCAGTCGAAGGCCCGCTCCAGCACGGGGATCGGCCGCGCGCCGTGCGCCCACCGGTAGTAGGCGCGCTGGGCCTCGACGTGCGCGCGCAGGCCGTCCGTGCCGCCGGGGGCGAGCGGGCCGAGCACCGCGACGTCCTGCCCGGTGTACGGCGTCTCGTGCAGCGCCGCCACGAGCCCGACGCTCGCCTCCTGCAGCCGCCGCCGGTCGCCGGGGGAGGCGTCGTGCAGCCAGCCCCCGAACGTGTACGGCATGACATCGGGCGGCACGTCGCCCTCGGCCCGCTCCATGACGAAGAACGGCGTCCCGAGCGGCGCGGGGTCGGGCTCGAACCAGAGCGGCCTGGGCGCTGGGATCCCAGCTTTCTCCCTGGCCAGCCGCATCACCTCGAACTGGGCCCGCAGATCGTAGGAGGGGAACACCGGAACGGCTTCCGCCGCAGGTGCGAGCCTGGCCACGCACCGCCGCGTCCCGGCGGCCCAGGTGGCGGTGAAGAACAGCGTCTCGCTCGACATGCCGTTGCCGGAGGGCCGCGACAGCTCCGACACCGTGGCGTCCCCGCCGACCCGGCCGCGCAGCCAGCGGGACGCCCGCTCGCGCAGTTCCTCCAGGTCACGTGTGGACGTGCGCATCTGTTCCGTCACCGCTCACCTCCAGGCCGCACCGCTGCCCCGGCTCAGTCGTATACCCCCTACCAAGCGCTTGTCTAGGTTCAAGGGACCGTTACGGTCAGGTACGCAAGAGCCGTACCCTTGTCTGAAAGGGCATGTCACGAAGGGACAAGTGGGATGAGTTCAGCGGGTGAAGGCCTGTCTCGCCCGCTTCCCGAGCAGGTGCGCCTCAACGTCGTCGACCTGGCCGCGCAGGTTCTCGGCACGATGCCCGCCGTCTCCGTGCCGCCGCCGCTGCGCGGCATCGCCAAGTTCGACCCGCGCAAGCGCGCCAAGCTGGGCAGCGCGCCGATCGCCGCGCAACTGGAGAACGACAAGAAGTTCCGCGAACTGGTCGCCGAGTCCGTCGCCGCCGGATGGCCCGAGCTGGTCGCCGCGCTGGCCGAGGGCAGTGTGCCGCCCGCCGCCGACCCCGTGCTGGTGGCTGCCGCAGCCTATCTCACCAGGCCCCCCGGCTGGGCGGAGATGATCGAAACCGCCCGCGCCGACCTGGAGCAGTCCGCCGTGGCGGCCGAGGGGTCCGAGCGCGAGGAGGCCGTGACGCGGCTGCGCGAGCAGCTGGCCGCCCAGAAGACCGCCGCCAAGGAGGAGGCCGACCGGCTGCGCGAGCAGATCAAGGCGGCCCGCGCCGAGAACTCCGATTTGCGGCGCAAGCTCCACGACGCCCGCGAGCGGGCCAAGGCCGCCACCCGCAGGGCCGAGGAGATGGAACAGGCCGCCGACGACGCCCGGCACGCCGCCTCCACCGCCGGCAACGCGGGCGAGGCCGAGCTGCGCCGCCTGCGCGAGCGCCTGGCCGACGTGGAGAGGCAGCTCGAAGCCTCCCGCCGGGCCGCCCGCGAGGGCCGCAGCATCGAGGACGCCCGCATCAGGGTGCTGCTCGACGCCCTTCAGGACGCCTCGGCCGGGCTGCGCAGGGAGCTGGCGCTGCCCACCACGATCAGCAGGCCCGCCGACTCGGTCGCGGCCAGCACCGGCGAGCGTCCAGGGGTGCGCGGCGTGCCCGCGCGGGCCCTGGCCGACGACGACCCGCAGCTCCTCGACCAGCTCCTGGCGCTGCCGCAGGTCCACCTGATCATCGACGGCTACAACGTCACGAAGACCGGCTACGGCACGCTCACCCTCGCCGACCAGCGCAACCGGCTGATGACCGGCCTCGGCGGGCTGGTCGCCCAGACCCGGGTCGAGGTGACGGTGGTCTTCGACGGCGCCGAGCTCAACGCGCCGGTGCAGGTGGTGGCGCCGCGCGGGGTGCGGGTGCTGTTCAGCGCGCCGGGCGAGATCGCCGACGACCTGATCCGCCAGCTCGTCCGGGCCGAGCCGCCCGGCCGGGCCATCGCCGTCGTCTCCTCCGACCGCGAGGTCGCCGAGTCCGTACGCCGGATGGGTGCCAGACCGGTTCCGTCGGGTCTGCTGCTGCGCCGGTTGGGCCGCGCATAAGTTACGAATTAGCACTATTGGCAAGACCCCACCCGCCACTTCTGTACTATTTCGCCCCAGGTGTAATCCCTGGGAGGCGACGCTGTGAGGTTTGGCCGGGTGACGGTGGCCGCGGGTCTCGCGATCGGACTGATGACGGTCCCGATGGGTGCGGCGCTCGCTGATCCCAAGCCCACTCTCAAACAGGCCAAGGCCAAGCTGGAGAAGCTGAACGACAAGGCCGACAAGGTCGTCGACCGGTACAACACGGCGACCGAGAACTATAAGAAGGCCAAGGACGCCTACACCAGGCTCAACGACCGCTACAAGCAGAAGCTGCAGACGGTCGCCGACCTCCGCGCCGAGATCATCAGGGTGGCGGTGGACTCGTACAAGCTGGGCGGGGACGTCACCTCCCTGCCCGGCATGGTCGGCGTCGAGGACCCCGAGAACCTGCTGGCCGGGCTGGCCATGGCCGGGCAGCTCTCGCGCGAGCGGCTGGAGAAGCTGGCCGCCTTCGACCGCGAGAACAAGGGGCTCAAGGCCGAGCGCGACAACGCCGAGACCGCGCTCGCCGACGCCGACAAGGAGCGGGACGCCGTCCAGCGGGAGCGGGCCGAGGTGCTGAAGCTGGTCGGCCAGCAGAAGAAGCTCCTGGACAAGCTGGGGGCCTACAACCCGGGCAACCCCAACAGCACCGGCATCAAGTACACCGGTCCCGCCTCGGGCAGCGCGGCGGCCGTGCTGAACTTCGCCTTCGCCCAGGTGGGCAAGCCGTACATCTACGGGGGCACGGGCCCGCGCGGCTACGACTGCTCAGGGCTGACCCAGGCCGCCTGGCGCGCCGCCGGCGTCTCACTGCCGCGTACGACGTGGCAGCAGTGGGCCTGGGGCGCGAGCCGCAAGGTGGACCTCAAGGACCTCCAGCCGGGTGACCTCATCTTCAGCGAGGGGCTCGGGCACGTCAGCATCTACGCGGGCGGCGGCAAGATCGTCCATGCGCCGCAGACGGGCGACGTCGTCAAGGTCGTCCGCCTGGCCGACTACGGCCGTCCGCTCGTCGGAGCCATCCGCCCCTGACCCGGCCCCCGCCCGAATCGCGGGCGGGTTCGGCGTGCCCATGACCGCTGGGGCGAACGGGACAAACGGCGCGAAAGTGCCCTGACAATCAGGTGTGCCGGGAAGTGTGAGAAGGGTCACAAATCCGTAACGGAACCCTCAGCTCCAACAGGGGTTTCACCCTTTACTTGCACCTTTATCTGATCTTTACAGGCCGTGTCTCCCTTTGCCAAATCTTGACCCCTCGGCGTAGTTTCTGGCGTCGCGGTCAGCAAGCCATGCGCACCGCGGATCGACATCGGTACCCCCGATGCGGACCGAATAAAAATCCAGCGGTCGCCGCCGATATCCCCGTTCAGCACCACCATCGGGCGGCGACCTGCCGAGTCCGTGCAGCCAGGAGGCACGGAGCCGGGGACCCAACGATCCCGTAATCCCCCGGGATCAGGGGTGAATCGGCGCGTCTTCGCGCCGTAGGGCGACTTCCAGGCCCGAATCCGTCAGCTAACCCGGTAGGCGTTCGTGGAAGACACAAGGAGAAATCCTGTCTACCTCCCTGCATAACCCCCGTCTGTCCCGTCTTGCCCTGAGGGGCGTCGCACTCACGATGACCGTGACGGCCGGAGGTGCGGTTCTCCATGCCGTACCGGCCGGGGCGCAGACGGCGAACGAATCGGCCGCCAGGCTCACCGCGGTGTCCAGCACCGCCAAGGCGGCCACCGCCAGGTCGGCCAAGTCGGCGAAGACCGTCAGGTCGGCCAGAGCCGCTCGGCAGACGTCGAAGGCCCGCAGGGCCGTCGCCGTCGCCAAGCACCAGGTCGGCGACCCGTACCGGTACGGGGCCACGGGCCCTGGTGCGTTCGACTGCTCCGGACTCGTCCAGTACGCCTGGAAGAAGGCCGGGGTGCGGCTCCCGCGCGTGGCGAGCAGCCAGTTCGCCCGCATCAAGCGCAAGGTCTCCTGGCGCAATCTCAAGCCGGGCGACCTGATGTTCTTCAACGGGCTGGGCCACGTCGGCATGTACGTCGGCCACGGCAAGATGGTCCATTCGCCGCGGACCGGCGAACGGGTGCGCATCGACAAACTGGGCGGATGGCGGAAGTCGTCGTTCGTCGGCGCGGTGCGTCCCGGCGCGTGACAACGGGCCCCGCCCGGACCCTCCCCGGTCCGGGCCGGGGCCTGTCGCATGCCCGGTCCCGTGCAGAGGCCGGTCCTGTGAAGTGGCCGGTCCCGTGCAGAGGCCGGTCCGGCGAAAGGGCCCGGCGTCGTGAAGGCCCGGCGCCCATGCGGGGCCCGGTATCGCGGAAGGGGCAGGCAGGGGCGTGGGCCTACTAGCATCGGGCCGTGTCCTCGCAGGTGCGTCCGTCCCTCCGCGGGCCGCGTCTGCTCCTCTCGGTCCTGCTGCTGTTGACGGCGGTGCTCGTGATCGCCGACGCGCCGCCCGCCGCCGTCCTGCCCGCCGGGGCGCGCGGGTTGTGGAGCGACGGCGGTCAGGTGGCCCGCGGCGCGCGGTCCGTGGTCGTGGGGCACCGCGCAGAGCCCGCCGTGCTCGCCGATCTGGCCCGCCGCGCCGACCTCGCCGGACGGCGGGTGTCCGCGATGCTCGGCCGGCCGGTGCGCGCGCTGGTCGTCGTGCCGGACTCCGACGCCGAGGCGGCCGGGCTGGCGGGCACGGGCCCGCTGGACGGGCTGGCCGCGGTGGCCGACGGCGCCAGGGTGATCGTCGTGCCCGGCTCGTTCGCCCGGCTCACCCCCACGGGACGCGACGTCGTCCTCACCCATGAGCTCACCCACGTCGCCGCGGGCACCGACGGGCTGCCCGTCTGGCTCTACGAGGGGTTCGCCGACTACGTGGCCTACCGCGACGCCGGGCTCCCCGTCCGGACGGCCGCCGCCGAACTGGCCGCCGACGTACGGGCCGGCCGACTGCCGAGCGAGTTGCCCGGACCTGCGGCTTTCGCCCCCACGGCCGCCGATCCCGGACGGCTCGCGCGGGCGTACCAGGAGGCCTGGATGGCGTGTCGCTTCCTCGCAGACCGGTTCGGTGACGGGACCCTGGTACGGCTCTACCGTGATGCCCGCGTGGCCGGCGTCGATCAGGCGCTCGCCTCCGTGGGGCTCACCGCCGGGACGCTGGCGGCACGGTGGCGCGAGTACGTACGAGAGCAGCTCGCGTGAAGGGGAGGCAGATGAGCGAGCGGAACGACCCGCCCCGGGAAGGGGACGAGCCCGCCGGAGCGGTCGCCAGAGGGGCCGACGAGCCCGGCACGGCGGTCGCGGCGGCGCACGGCGGCGGTGTGGCCATCACGGACGACGGCGGAGACCGCCCCGGCGACGGTACGCCGCGGGAGCCGTCCGGCACCAACGAGCCCCCCGAGTCCCCGGGCCACCCCGACGACCCGGACGATCCGGACGCCCGCCCCGACGCCCGCCCCGACGCGGACGCCGACCCCGACACCGAGGACCCCCGTCACCCCCAACCCCCCACCCCCGACGACCGCCCCCACGCGACCCGCGCCGACGCCCCCGCCGCCGACGCCTCGGCCCCCGCGCAGGCCGCCGAGGGCACGGACGACCCCGGCAAGAGCCCCGAGAACCCCGACGCCCCGAGAACAGGCGGCAAGGACGACGGCAAGGGAACCGGCAAGCTGACGGGGACGGCGGAGCACCTGATCGCCCGCGAACGGCAACGCGCGGAATCCCGCTCCAGGCGCGCCGCCGGCGCCGCCCTGGCCCTGGTCGGCGGCGTGATCCTGGCCGTGGCCGCGTTCACCACCCCCTGGCGGGTCCTGGCGGCGGGCGCGCCCGCCGTCGCCCCCGACCCCGCCCGCGACTTCAGCGCCGCCCAGATCGCCAGGTCGCAGGCGTTCGACGCGGCCACCACCCTGCCCGGCTACATCTCGCTCGGCCTCACGGTCCTGTTCGCCGGGCTGCTGGTCCTGACGCCGTTCGCGGCCAAGGTGCTGGGCGTGCTCAGGGGCCCGTGGTGGGTGCGGGTGCTCCTCGGCGTGGTGGTGCTCACCGCGATCACCGAGCTGCTGAGGTGGCCGCTCGGCATGTGGTTCGAGACGATCCTGCGCGACTACGGCCTGTCCACCCAGGACTGGACGGGCTGGGCCGCCGACCGGCTCAAGAACACCGGCGTCAGCGTGCTGCTGATGGCCGTCATGCTGCTCGCCCTCGTGGCGCTGGCCCGCAAGGTGCGCCGCTGGTGGATCCCGGCCGCCGTGGGCGCGTTCGCGCTCACCCTGGGCGTGTCGTACGTCTACCCGGTGGTGTTCGAGCCGCTGTTCAACGACTTCACCTCCATGCCGCAGGGCTCGCTGCGGACGGAGCTGCTGGCCATGGCCGAGCGGGACGGCGTCCCGGTCGAGGACGTGCTGGTCGCCGACGCCTCGCGGCGCACCACGGCGCTCAACGCGTACGTGTCGGGCTTCGGGGCCACCCGCCGGATCGTCGTCTACGACACGCTGCTCAAGGCGCCGGAGTCGGAGGTCGAGCTGGTGGTCGCGCACGAGCTGGGCCACGCCAAGCACGCCGACGTGCTCGACGGCACGCTGCTCGGCGGCCTGCTGGCCGCCTTCGGGGCGATCGGCCTGTTCCTGCTGGTCGGGCCGCTGCGGCGGCGTACGGGGATCGCCTCGGTGGCCGACCCGCGCGCCATCGGCGTGCTCATGGGGCTGATGACGCTGGCCTCGCTGGTCTCCGACCCGGCCCAGAACCTGATCACGCGGCACGTGGAGGCGCGGGCCGACGTGCACGCCCTCGACCTCACCAGGGATCCGGCCACGTTCGTCGCGATGCAGAAACGGCTCGCCATAACCAACATTTCCGACTTGTCGCCGGATGCGGTGGAATATGTGCTCTATGCCTCCCATCCCTCCAGCCCCGAGCGCATCGCCCTGGCCCGCTCGTGGGCGAGACTGAACGGCGTCCCCGAACCGTGACCGACGTGGTCTTCGTGACGAACGACTTCCCGCCCAGGCCGGGCGGCATCCAGTCGTTCGTGCACGGACTCGCGCTCCGCACGCCGGGCGTGGCCGTCTACGCCCCCGCCTGGCCGGGATGCGAGGAGTTCGACCGGCGTCAGCCGTACCGGGTCGTCCGGCACCCGACGCGGCTGATGCTGCCCACCCCGGCCGTCGCGCGCAGGGCGGCCGGGCTGGTGGCCGAGCACCGCGCCGAGACCGTCGTCTTCGGCGCGGCCGCGCCGCTCGGCCTGCTCGCCCCCCGCCTGCGCGCGGCGGGCGCGCGGCGGGTGGTGATGCTCACCCACGGCCACGAGGCGTCGTGGGCGGGCGCGCCGGGCTTCCGCTCGGTGCTGCGCAGGATCGGCGCGCACGCCGACGTGGTGACCTACCTGGGCGACTACACGCGGCAGCGCCTGGCCGCGGCGATCCCGCCGCACAAGCTCGTCCGCCTGGCGCCCGGCGTGGACGTCGAGCAGTTCCACCCGGGGGCCGCCAAGGCGGCGCTGGGCCTCGACGGCCGGCCGGTGGTGGCCTGCGTGTCCCGGCTGGTCCCGCGCAAGGGCCAGGACCAGCTCATCCGGGCCTGGCCCAGGGTGCTGCGCGCGGTGCCGGACGCGGTGCTGCTGCTCGTCGGCGGCGGCCCGTACCGGTCGCGGCTGGAGCGCCTGGCGGGCGGGCACGAGTCGATCAGGTTCACCGGCACCGTCCCCGCCGCCAGCCTGCCCGGCTACTACGCGGCGGCCGACGTCTTCGCGATGCCCTGCCGCACCCGCTGGAACGGCGTGGACGTCGAGGGCCTCGGGATCGTCTTCCTGGAGGCGTCGGCGACCGGCCTGCCGGTGGTCGCGGGCAACTCCGGCGGCGCGCCGGACGCCGTCCGGCCCGGGGAGACGGGCCTCGTCGTGGACGGCGCGGACGTCGCGGACGTCGCCCAGGCCGTCGTCGACCTGCTGTCCGACCCCGCGCGGGCACGCAAGATGGGCGCCCGCGGCCGCGACTGGATCACCCGCGAGTGGACGTGGGAGCAGGTCGCCACCCGCTTCCACGCCCTGCTCCGTCCCGCCTGACCCTTGACCTAGCCCTTGGTCGAGCCCAGCGTGAGCCCGGCGACGAACTGCTTGTGCAGGAGCTGGAAGACGACCAGCGTGGGCAGCGCCACCAGCAGGGACCCGGCCGCCAACAGGTTGTAGTCGGTGAAGAACTGGCCGCGCAGGTTGTTCAGCGCCGAGGTCACCGGCAGCTTGTCGCCCGAGGACATCAGCACCAGCGCCCACAGGAAGTCGTTGTACATCCAGGTGAACTCCAGGGTGGCCAGCGCCGCCAGCACCGGCCTGCACAGCGGCAGCGTGAGCCGCCAGTAGCGCTTCCACACGCTCGCGCCGTCCACGAGCGCCGCCTCGGTGATCTCCTCCGGGATCGTCCGCATGAAGTTCGCGATGACGAAGACGCAGAAGCCGAACTGGAACGCCACGTGGATGAGGATCAGCCCGAGGTAGGAGTCGTAGAGCGACTGGGAGTCCGACAGCCAGGCGGGCAGCGGCACCAGCGTGTAGAGGGTGTAGAGCGGGGTGATGAGCACCTGCGGCGGCATCAGGTTCCCGGCGGTGAACACGATCAGCAGCGCCTTGCGCCCCGGGACGCGCACCCGCGCGACGGCGAACGCCGTGAACGAGGCCAGCAAGAGCGTGACCAGCACCCCGGGCACGACGATGATCAGCGTGTTCAGGTAGTAGCGGGGCAGCTCGGCCTGGCTCCACGCGTCGGCGTAGTAGCCCAGTGTGAGGTGCTCGGGCACCGACAGGTAGCCCAGCCGGGCGGTCTCCTCGTACGGCCGCAGCGAGGCGTAGACCGACAGGGCCAGCGGCAGCACCCAGCCCAGCGCGACCAGCGCGAGGAAGACGTGCAGCAGGATGCGCAGCGGCCGCACGGGCCGGCGCGCGGGCGGCCGCCGGTCCTGCGCCGGGGGAGCGGCGGCGGGCGCGGTGAGCGTCATCGCTCCTCCTTGAACAGCTGCGACAGGTACGTGACGATGAACCCCAGCGAGATCACCAGCAGGATCACGGCGATGGCCGAGCCGAAGCCGATGCGCCCGGCCTCGCCCACGATGTTCTCGGTGACCAGCACCGACAGCAGCTCCAGGCCGTTCCTGCCCTTGTTGACGGCGTAGACGACGTCGAACGCGCGCAGCGCCTCGATCACGGTGATGACCAGCACGATCACGTTGACCGGCCGCAGCGTCGGGAACACCACGCGGAAGAAGGCCTGCGCCTCGGTGGCCCCGTCGATGGCGGCGGCCTCCTTCAGCGCCGGGTCCACGGCCTTGAGCCCGGCCAGGTAGATGATCATGACGTAGCCGACGTGCCGCCAGCCGGCCGCGACCATCACCACCCAGATGTTGATCGACCGGTCGCCCAGCCAGTCCACGGTCAGGCCGGTGACCGCGTTCAGCACGCCGTAGTCGGAGGAGTAGACGAGCTGGGCGATGAAGCCCACCACGGCCAGCGACAACACGACCGGCAGGTAGAGCGCGCTCTGGTAGACCCGCGACCAGCGCAGCCGCCGGTCCAGCAGCACCGCGCAGAACAGCCCGAACGGCGTCGCGACCAGCCCCAGGAAGCCCAGCCACAACACGTTGTTGCGCACCGCCGACCAGAACGGCGGGTAGGCGGTGGCCAGGTCGTGGTAGTTGCGCCCGCCCACCCACTCGATCGGCCCGATGCCGTTCCAGTCGGTGCCGGACAGCGCGACGGAGGCCAGCGCGGGCCCCCAGATGAGGCCCACGTTGACGATGACGGCCATCCCCAGCCCGATGACCAGCACGGTCACGTCCCGGGCGGAGTAGCGACGGGTTTTGACGGTCATCAGCGGAAGATGTTGGCCTTCTGCTTCTCGATGCCCGCCAGCAGGGAGTCGATCTCGTTCGGTGCGCCGACGAACGCCTGCAGGGACGGGATCATCACGGTGGAGGCGAAGTCCGGCCGGGTGTCGCGGTCGAGGAACTGCGCCAGGTGGGTGGCCTGGGAGACCAGTTCGGCGCCGCGCTTCTGCAGGGCGCTGTAGCCGCTGGTGTCGGCCTTGGAGCTGGAGGCCAGCGTGCCCGGGTCGAGCTTGGTCGCCTCGTTCTGGGACGAGCCCTTGGCCAGGTGCTTGAGCAGGGCCTTGGCGCCGTCCACGTTCCGGGCCTTGGCCGAGATCATGTAGCCGTCGATGGGGGCGTCGATCGAGTCGGTGCCGTGGGCGGGGTCGATCTCGGGGAAGGTGAAGAAGTCGATGTCGTCCCGGTCGGCCTCGGGGAACTGCTGGGCGACGAACATGCCGAGCAGGATCATGCCGGTCTTCTTCTGCGCCAGCGACTGCCCGGCCTCCTGCCAGGTGCGCCCGAGCGCGGCCGGCTGGTGGTACTCCATCAGCCCCCGCCAGGTGTCGAAGACCTGCCTGACCCGGGGGTCGGTCCACGACTCCTTGCCGGCCATGAGCGAGATGTGGAAGTCGTAGCCGTTCGTGCGCATGTTGAGGATGTCGAACGTGCCCATCGCCGGCCAGCCGTCCTTGTCGGCGAACGCGATCGGGACCAGCCCGTCGGCCTTCATCCTCCTGGCCAGGGCGGTGAACTCGTCCAGGGTCCTCGGGGGCTCGTACCCCTTGGCCCGCCACAGGCTCTTGCGGTAGAAGACGGCCCACGGGTAGTAGGTGAACGGCACGAAGTACTGCTTGCCGTCGGTGCCGGTCGACTGGTCCTTGAACGCCTGCGTGTAGTCGCCGCCGATCTCCCGCCACACGTCCGAGATGTCGGTCGCCAGGCCCTGCTCGGCGAAGAAGCGCATCCGGTAGCCGGCGAACCAGGTGAACACGTCGTCGGGCGTGCCCTTGAGATAGCGGTTGATGTTCTCCTGGAACGTGTTGTGGTCGACCGTGTTGACCTTCGGGACGGCCTGGGTGAAGCCCTTGAGCACGGTCTCCAGGGCCTTCTTGGGGACCTCGTCGGAGGCGTTCGAGCCGATCGTGACCGTGCCCGTCCCGCCGCCGGACGACCCGCCCGGCCCGGCGGAGGGGCTGCCGGACCCGCACCCGACGAGGACGGCGGGCACGCCGAACGCGGCGGCTCCGAGGAGTAGACGGCGGCGGGAGATCGGCATGTGTCGGTCCATGGTGGTTCCTCCTTGCCGGACCCTTCAGATTCCCCCGAGTTCGCTCACACCCATTCATCGAAAGACGAAGCCCTACCGCTGTCAACGCACTGTTTCATGACGTTTTCGACGCATTCACTAGGTCGGTGTCATGTCATGATGCGGACGGGATGTGTCGGAACCTGTTGGGATCTGGTGATGCGATGCTCGCCCCGCAGCGTCAGCAGGCGATCCTGGACCTCGTCCGGCAGAACGGCGGTGTCAGGGTCGTGGACCTGGTGCGCACGTTCGGCGTCTCCGACATCACGATCCGGCGCGACCTGGAGCTGCTGGCCGAGCGCGGCCTGCTGGCCAAGGTGCACGGCGGCGCGACCACCATCGGCTCGACGAACGAGCCCGGCTTCGCCGCCAAGTCCGTGCAGCAGGAGCAGGAGAAGCAGGCCATCGCCGGGCACGCCGCCGCGCTCGTCCGCCCCGGCACGGCCGTGGCCCTGTCGGCCGGCACCACGACCTGGACGCTCGCCCACCACCTGGGCCAGGTCCCCGGCCTGACCGTCGTGACGAACTCCGTCCGCGTCGCCGACGTCTTCCAGCACGCCGGCCGTCCCGACCAGACGGTCGTGCTCACCGGCGGCGTGCGCACCCCGTCCGACGCCCTGGTCGGGCCGGTCGCGGTCGCCGCGATCCGCCGGCTCAACGTGGACCTGCTCTTCCTGGGCGTGCACGGCATGACCGCGAGGACGGGCTTCACCACCCCGAACATGATGGAGGCCGAGACCGACCGCGCGCTGGTCGAGGTGGCCTCCCGGCTCGTCGTGCTGGCCGACCACACCAAGTGGGGGACCGTCGGCATCAGCACGATCGCCGAGCTCGGCGAGGCCGACGTGGTCGTCTCCGACACCGGCCTGCCGGAGCCGGCCAGGCAGGCGCTGTCGGAACGGGCGGGCCGGCTCGTCCTGGCGGAGGCGCGGCCGGTCATGAGATGAGGCCGGTCATGAGATGAGGCCGGTCATGAGATGAGGCCGGTCATGAGATGAGGCCGGTCACGAGATGAGGCCCGTCACCGGCTGAGGGGCCGCCCAGCGGCCGCGCCGAGCCCCCCTTTTCCGGACAGGCGGCCTCAAGCGGCCGCCGCCGACAGCCGGTCGTACTGCTCGTCGGTGAGCTCGACCGACAGCGCCGCCACGTTCTCCTCCAGGTGCCCGATCGAGGAGGTGCCCGGGATCGGGATCACCGTGGGGGAGCGGCGCAGCAGCCAGGCCAGCGACGCCTGGGCCGGGGTGAGGCCGATCTCGGCCGCCACCGCAGCCAGCGGCGTGCCGGGCCCGGCGTGGGAGCCCGCCGCGATCGGGAAGAACGGCAGGAACGCGATGCCGTGCGCGGCGGCGTGGTCCACGACGTCCTCGTGCTGCCGGGTGGCCAGGTTGTACATGTTCTGCACGGCCGCGATCGGCGTGATCTCCGCAGCCTGGCGCAGCTCCTCGGCGCTCACCTCCGACAGGCCGATGTGCCGGACCTTGCCCTCGTCCCTGAGCTGCTTGAGCGCGCCGATCTGGTCGGCGAGCGGGTAGGCCGGGTCCAGGCGGTGCAGCTGGAGCAGGTCGATGCGGTCCACCCGCAGCCGGCGCAGGCTCAGCTCGGCCTGCTGGCGCAGATAGGCCGGATGGCCGAGCGGCACCCACTCGGCCGGCGAGGGCCGCAGCACGCCGATCTTGGTGGCCACCGCCACGCCGTCCCCGTACGGGTGCAGCGCCTCGGCGATCAGCTCCTCGTTGGCGCCGAGCGCGTAGGAGTCGGCGGTGTCGAAGAGGTTCACGCCCAGCTCGGCCGCCCGGCGCAACACGGCCACGGCGCCCGCCCGGTCCGCCGGCGCCTCCCAGATGGGCGCCTCCATCGCCGAGCGCGCGGGGTCGGGGGCGTCGGCCAGCCGCATCGACCCGTAGCCGATCCGGCGCACCTCCAGGTCTCCGCCAATGGTGAACGTCTGTACAGTTTCGCGAGGAATTTCTCTCATGGACGTCACGCTAGAAGTTCACATCGATGTGAGATGCAAGCAGGTGTGAGGAGCATCACGTGAAGATCGGCGCGCTCTCCGCGGAGACCGGGGTCAGCCCCCGGCTGCTGCGCTACTACGAGGAGCAGGGGCTGCTGACCTCGTACCGGGCCGACGGCGGTCACCGGCGCTACGGGACGGACGCGCCCGTCGTGGTCCGGCGCATCCGCACGCTGCTCGCCGCGGGCCTGCCGACCAAAGTGATCAGGGACGTGCTCCCGTGCGCCTCCGGCTCCGGCGACGTGCTGGACGCGTGCACCCTCGGCCACCTCCGCGGCCGGCTCACCGGCCTGGACGAGCAGCTGGCCGAGCTCGAGGCCACCCGCCAGGCCCTGGCCGCGATCCTGACCGCGACCGAGCGGGCCGGCGACCCGGCCCGTGAGCCGGCCGATGGGCCCGCCCGTGAGCCGGCCCGTGAGCTGGCCGGAGCCGCCTGACGGCTAGTGGCCGTAGAGCTCCTCGATCTCCTTGGCGTAGTCGCGCATCACCAGGTTGCGCTTGACCTTCAGCGTGGGCGTCAGGTGGCCGCTCTCCTCGGTGAGGTCGGTGTCGAGGATCGTGAACTTCTTGATCTGCTCGGCCTTCGACACCGTGCCGTTGGCCCGGTCGACGGCCTCCTGCACCTGCGCCAGGATCGCCGGGTCGGTGCGCAGCTCGGCCGCGCTGCGGCCGCCGGGCGTCGCCTCGGGGTCGAGCGTGACCAGCGCGGCGACGAACGGACGGCCCTCGCCGACGATCATCGCCTGGGACACCAGCGGGTGGGCGCGCAGCGCGTCCTCCAGCGGGCCGGGGGCGACGTTCTTGCCCGCGGCCGTCACCAGGATCTCCTTCTTGCGGCCGGTGATGCGCAGGTAGCCGTCGGCGTCGAGCTCGCCCACGTCGCCCGTGCGGTACCAGCCGTCGGCGTCGACCGCCTCGGCGGTGGCGGCGTCGTTCTTCCAGTAGCCCTGGAAGACGTTGCGGCCCTTGGCCAGGATCTCGCCGTCGTCGCCGATGCGGACCGAGACGCCGGGCAGCGGCTTGCCGACCGTGCCGATCTTGTTGGCGCCCGGCATGTTGACCGAGATGGGGGCGGAGGTCTCGGTCAGGCCGTAACCCTCGAAGACCTCGATGCCGACGCCACGGAAGAAGTGGCCGAGCCGGTCGCCGAGCGCCGAGCCGCCGGAGACGGCGGCCGACAGCCGGCCGCCGGTGGCCGCCCGCAGCTTGGCGTAGACCAGCCGGTCGAACAGCAGGTGACGCAGCCGCAGGCCGAGCGGCGCGCCGCCGGACGCCTCGGCCTTGCTCCAGGCCACCGCCACGTCGACGGCGCGGGCGAAGATCTTGCCCTTGCCGCTCGCGGCGGCCTTCTGCTCGGCGCCGTTGTAGACCTTCTCGAACACGCGCGGCACGCCCAGCAGGAACGTCGGCTTGAAGTCCTGGAGGTCGGGGGCGACGTTCTTCATGTTCGGGGTGTGCGCCATGATCGCGCCGGCCTCGACCAGCACCACCTGGATCATCCGCGCGAAGATGTGCGCGAGCGGCAGGAACAGCAGCGCCGCCGGGTCCTTGGAGCTGAACAAGGGGTCGAGCGGCCCGCGCAGCACGTTGAGCGCGGTGAACAGCAGGTTGTCGTGGGTGATCCGGCAGCCCTTGGGACGGCCGGTGGTGCCCGAGGTGTAGACGATCGTGGCCAGATCGGCGGCGACGACCTTCTTCCTGCGCTCCTCCACGGCCGAGCCGGGCACGCCCTCCGCGTCGAGCCGCCCCTCGACCCGCCAGACGGCCTTCAGCTCGGGCGCGGCCTCGCGGACGGTCTCCTCGTGCGCGTCGAGCTCGACGAAGGCCGCCTTGGCCTCGCTGTCGGCCAGGATCCACCGGACCTGCTCCACCGACGAGGTCTCGTAGATCGGGACGGTGACCGCGCCGACGGACCAGAGGGCGTAGTCGACCAGCGTCCACTCGTAACGCGTGCGCGACATCAGCGCGACCCGGTCGCCGTGCTCGATCCCCGCCGCGATGAGCCCCCTGGCCACCTCGACCACCTGGTCGCGGAACTCGCCCGCGGTCACGACGGGCCAGCCGTCGTCGGTCTTGCGGCGCATGATCACGGTGCCGGGCTCCCGCTCGGCCCGGTCGAAGACCGTGTCCGGCAGGCTTGCTGAGGCAGGCACATCGACCAGGACGGGGACGCTGTACTCGCGCACGAACTTTCAACTCCTCTACGGGGACCGCCTGGACGTTACCGCCTTAAGTTACGCGCCGGTAGCATCGTCATGGGAGCGTTATGAAGGGCGTTCATCACGCTAGCAGCCGTCCCACCTAGGATTTCCCCATGAGGGTCCACGTGGTGAGTGACGTGCACGGCAGGGCCGACGCGCTGGCCCGCGCGGGCGAGGGCGCCGACGCGCTGGTGTGCCTGGGCGACCTGATCCTCTTCATCGACTACGACGACCACGCCAACGGCATCTTCGCCGACCTGTTCGGCGCGGAGCGGGCCGCCGAGTTCATCGCCCTGCGCACGGCCAAGCGCTTCGACGAGGCCAGGGCCATGTCGGCGCGGCTGTGGGCCACCCTCGACGGCGACCCGCGCGAGCACATCGAGCGCAACGTGCGCGCCCAGTACGCCACCCTATTCGCCGCCATGCCCACCCCCGCCTATCTCACCTACGGCAACGTGGACATTCCCCGCCTGTGGCCCGACTACCTCAAACCGGGCCATCAGGTGCTCGACGGCGAGGTGGTGGAGATCGGCGGCCTGCGCTTCGGCTTCGTCGGCGGCGGCCTCAAGACCCCCTACCGCACCCCGTACGAGATCGGCGACGAGGAGTACGCCGCCAAGGTCGAGGCGATCGGCCAGGTCGACGTGCTGTGCTGCCACATCCCGCCCGCCCTGCCCGAGCTGCTCTACGACGTCGTGGCCAGGCGCTTCGAGCGCGGCAGCGAGGCCACGCTGGCGGCCATCCGGCGCACCCAGCCGCGTTACGCCCTGTTCGGCCACGTCCACCAGCCCCTCCACCGCCGCGCCCGCGTCGGCCGCACCGAATGCGTGAACGTCGGCCACTTCCGCGGGAAAGGAGAGCCGTTCGTCCTGGAATGGTGAGCCGTTCGTCCTGGAATGGTGAGCCGGGCGGCCCGTGACCGGCGCTCCGCCGCAACGGGCGGATTCTGCATTACGGTGGTCGCATGGCTGATCGCACCACTTCGAGCACCACCATCGGCGCCGGCCGCGCAGAGGTCATGGCGGTCATCGCCGACTTCCCCGCCTATCCCGAATGGGCCGGATCGATCAAGCGCGCCGAGGTCGTCAGTACGGGCGCCGACGGGCGGCCCGAGCAGGTGCGGTTCGTCCTCGACGCGGGCGTGATCAACGACACCTACACCCTGGCCTACACCTGGGACGGCGACGACAACGTGCGCTGGCAGGTGGTCGAGCCGGGCAAGATGGTCGGCGACCTGCGCGGAAGTTACCAGCTGGCCGAGACGGGCAGTGGCACCGACGTGACGTACGAGCTCACCGTCGACCTCACGGTGCCCATGATCGGGATGATCAAGCGCAAGGCCGAGAAGGTGATCGTGGACACCGCGCTCAAGGGGCTGAAGAAGCGCGTCGAGGGCCGTACCCGGTGAGCCCCCGGGTCCTGCTCTTCACCGGCAAGGGCGGCGTGGGCAAGACCACCGCCGCCGCCGCGACCGCCACGCTGGCCGCCGAACGCGGGCTCAAGACGCTGATCGTCTCCACCGACACCGCCCACTCGCTGGCCGACGCGCTCGCCGTCGAGCCCGGCGAGATCGCGCCGGGCCTCCACCTGCACCAGGTCGACACGCAGAAGACCCTGGAGCGCCACTGGGGCGACCTGCAGCACTACGCCAGGGGCGTGCTCACCGAGCTGGGCCTCGACGAGATCACCTCCGAGGAGATCACCGTGCTGCCCGGCGCCGAGGAGGTCATCGCCCTGCTCGAACTGCGCGAGCACGCCCGCCAGGGCGCCTGGGACGTCATCGTCATCGACTGCGCCCCCACCGCCGAGACGCTGCGGCTGCTGGCCCTGCCCGAGGCGCTCGACTGGCACGTCACCAGGCTCATGCCGGTCGGCCGCAAGCTGGTCAAGGTCGTCGCGCCGTTCGTGCGCAGCGTGGCCAGGGTCAGCGCGCCGGGCGACGACGTCATGAACGCCGCCGAGCGGTTCCACCGCGGGCTGATGGAGGTGCGCGAGCTGCTCACCGGCGACAGCGCGTCCGTGCGGCTCGTGCTCACCCCCGAGGCCGTGGTGCTTGCCGAGGCCAGGCGCACCCTCACCTCGCTCAACCTGTACGGCTACCGCGTCGACGCCGTCATCGCCAACCGCGTCTTCCCGGCCGGCGGCGCCGACGAGTGGCGGGCCAACTGGGTGAGCGCCCAGGCCAGGCTGCTGGCCGAGGCCGAGGAGTCGTTCGCGCCGCTGCCCGTCCACACCGTTCCCTACCTGCCCGCCGAGCCGGTCGGCCGGCGCGCGCTGGCCGAGGTGGGCGCCTCCGTCTACGGGGACACCGACCCGTTCGCGGCGCCCGCCGTCGAGCCGCCGCTGCGGCTGAGCGCCGACGAGCTGACGCTCGCCCTGCCCGGCGCCGACCACGACGACGTCGACCTGGCCCGCAAGGGCGACGAGCTCATCATCACCGCCGGCCCGTACCGCAGGATCCTGGCGCTGCCCGCGGCGCTGGCCCGCAGGAAGATCAGCTCCGCCGTGCTCCGCGACGGCGCGCTGAGAATACGGTTCAGTGTGGGGAGCGAATCCGGCTCCGAATGAGTTGAGCAGGATGAGCGAACCATACGCAGGGAGGGCCAGATGACCGAGAACAACGACAGAGACCCCATCGGCACCGTGGCCGACGAGGCGCGCAAGCTGTTCGAGACGATCCAGGGGCGTGCCACGCGCCAGGTCGGCAAGACCGTCTACAACTCCTTCACGGGCGGCGGCGCCCGCAAGGAGCGGGACGTGTGGAGCGAGGCGGTGTCCGAGCCCCACGACGAGTACATCTGCCGCGCCTGCCCGGTGTGCCGGGCGATCGCGGCGCAGCGCGAGTCGGGCGCCGACGTGACCGGCCACCTGGTGGCCGCGGGCGGCGAGCTGTTCGCCGCGGTGCGCGGGGCGTTCGACGCGCTGAGCAGGCCCGCCCCCCGCGGGCCGCGCGACACCCGTGACCGCGATCGCGGCGACGTGGAACACATAGATCTGGGATAGGGAGACACGCGGCATGCTCACGATCGGTGTCGACATCGGCGGTACCAAGGTCGCCGCGGGCGTGGTCGACGACAACGGCGAGATCGTCGAACACACGCTCAGGCCGACCGCGGCCGACCGGCCCGACGTGGTCGCCGACACGGTCGCGGACGTCGTCCGCGAGCTGTCGCAGGACAGGGACGTCGAGGCGGTCGGCGTCGGCGCGGCCGGGTTCGTCGACGAGACCCGCTCGATCGTGCGCTTCGCCCCCAACCTCGCCTGGCGCGAGGAGCCGCTGCAGAAGAAGATCAGCGACCTGGTCGGCCTGCCCGTCGTGATCGAGAACGACGCCAACGCCATGGCCTGGGGCGAGACCAGGTTCGGCGCCGGGCGCGGCCAGTCCCACGTGGTCTGCCTGACGCTCGGCACCGGCATCGGCGGCGGCATCGTCATCGACGGCGCCCTCTACCGCGGCCGCTGGGGCATGGGCGCCGAGCTCGGCCACATGCAGGTCGTGCCCGACGGACGGGTGTGCGGCTGCGGCAACATCGGCTGCTGGGAGCAGTACGCCAGCGGCCAGGCCCTGGTCAAGGAGGCCAGGGAGATCGCCGCCCGGCAGCCCGACCGCGCCGAGATCCTGCTCGGCCTGGCCGGCGGCCGGATCGAGGGCGAAGAGGTGACCGAGGCCGCCCGGCTGGGCGATAAGGCCTCGCTGGCCGCCTTCCGCAGCCTGGCCGACTGGCTCGGGCAGGGCATGGCCGACCTGGCCGCCGTGCTCGACCCCGGCTGCTTCATCGTCGGCGGCGGCGTCTCCCGGGCCGCCGACCTGTTCCTCGACGAGGCCCGCGAGGTGTTCGCCAGGCAGCTCACCGGCCACGGCCACCGGCCGCTCGCCGAGATCCGGCTGGCCGAGCTGGGCGCGTCCGCGGGGGTGGTCGGGGCCGCCGACCTGGCCAGGCGGCGCTAGCGCGTGCCGGCCGTGGCTCCCTCGTCCGGCACGCGGGGCATGCGCGACGGCGTGCTGGTCAGGGTCGCCTCGTACAACGTGCGCAGCATGCGTGACGACGTGCCCGCGCTGCGCCGGGTGCTCGCCGCCATGCGGGCCGACCTGGTGTGCGTCCAGGAGGCGCCGAGGTTCGCCCGGTGGCGGGCCAGGCGCCGGGCCCTGGCCGAGGCCGGCGGGCTGCGCGTGGCCACGCCGGGACGCGCCGGCGGCGTGTGCGTGCTGGCCGGGCCGCGGGCCCGGGTGCTGGAGGCGCGGCTGCACCGGCTCAAGGCGTTCCCCGGCCTGGAACGCCGGGTGCTGGCCGTCGCCGTCGTCGAGATCGGCGGCGCGCGGCTGGCCGTCGGCTCGCTCCACCTCGACCTGCACCTCGCCGCCCGGCTGCGGCACGCGGGCGAGGCCATGTCCCTCATGGAACGGGCGGCCGCCGCGCACGACGCGGCCGTCGTGGTCGGCGCCGACGTCAACGAGCGGGGGCACCAGCCGGCCTGGCGTCTCCTGGCCGCCCGGCTGTCCGACTGCCACGCCGTCGCGCCCGCGGGCGACGGGCTGACCTTCCCCGCCGCGCGGCCCGCCGAGCGCATCGACGCGGTGTTCGCCGCGCGCGAGGCACGCGTCCTGTCCTGCGGGGGAGTGGCGGCCGGGAACGCCGATCTGGCCGGGGCCAGCGACCATCTGCCGGTGCTCGCCGAGTTGCAGGTTGGACTCTGACGGGCGAGCCGCCCGGGGCAGCCCGTAGCATTTGTTCATGACCCGTCGCTCTCAGCGGCGTGCGCTCTCCGTCCTTCTGGCGACGTCCGTGGCCTTGCCGCAGGTCACGCCCGCCGCGCATGCCGAGCCCCGTCCCGCCGCCGAGGCGTGGCAGAAGTCGACGAGCGCGCGCCTCGACGCGGACGGCTCGCTCTCCGACGTGCTCGCCGTCTCGCCGGGCGACGTGTGGGCGGTCGGCCAGCAGGAGATCTGGGACGTCTGGAAGAACCGCGGCACGATCCGCCACTGGAACGGCACCTCCTGGAACGAGGTGGCCGTGCGCGACGCCACCGCCGCGGGCAACCTGCGCGGCCTGGCCGCCGCCGGCGCCTCCGACGTGTGGGCGGTCGGCGACGGCCACGACAGCCTGCCCTACCTGGCCCACGGCGACGTCACCGGCTTCGACCGGGTCCGGCCGCAGGGCCTGCACGCTGGCGACTGGCTGGGCGGCATCGACGCCAAGCCGGGCCGGGTGGTCGCGGTCGGCAGCCGGGAGAAGTACGGGCTCATCCTCAGCGGCCAGGGCAACACCTGGACCGTCCAGCAGACCAAGGAGAAGGGCGCGCTCTACGCGGTCGCCTCGGGCTTCGCGGTCGGCGACACCGGCGGCGCGCCGCTGATCATGCATTACACGTCGGGGGCCTGGAAGTCGATGTCCGTGCCCGCCGTCCCCGGCGGCTACCTGCGTGACATCCAGGTCGACAGCGCCAAGCGGGCGGTGGCCGTCGGCGGGGTCTACCACGGCCCCGGCGAGATCTCGCCGCTCGTGCTCACCTGGAACGGCAAGCGCTGGCAGCGCCTGGCGATCCCGGCCACCGGCGCCCGCCTCTACGGCGTCACCGGCGACGGCAAGGGCCGCTACTGGATGACCGGCTACGACCCGGAGCAGGCGGCCCAGCCGTTCGTGATGCGCTGCGAGAAGGACGCCTGCCAGATCATCCGCGGCGCCGCGGAGAAGGGCCGCAGCAGCGTACGCCTCCAGGCGGTGGCCTACCTGGCCGGCAAGGGGGCGCTGTGGGCGGTCGGCCACGCCGTCGACGCGGCCGACCGCTACACCGACGTCGTGGAGTCCTTCGCCCCCCGCACCACCACGGCCAAGTCGTAGCGGGCCGGGCTACAGGACGGCGCCGTCGTCCCAGCCGGAGTCGTTGGGCGGGCCGTCGCCCATGCGCACGACCAGCGCCACGAACCCGCCGATGAACGCCGCCACCGCGGTGAACAGCGCCCATCCCTCCATCTGCCAGCTGGCCATCGCCGCCACCAGCAGGTAGGCGGGCCCGCCGAACAGCGCCACCCAGGCGAGCTTGGTGGGCAGGTCGAGCTTGGGCAGCGGCGGCGGGGGAGGCGGCTCGAAGTGCCCCTCGTCCTCGTCGTCGTCGCGGGCGGGTTCGTCGCGGTCGGGCGCGTCCTGGTCGAGTTCGGGCTCCTCGGACGGTTTGACCACCCTGCGGGTGGGCTCGGCGGGCACGTTCTCGCTGTCCGGCCATGGCTGGTCGGCCGAGTCGCGCTCGGCTGTGTCGTTGAAGGACGCGACGATCTGCCGCCAGACCTCGTCCTCGTCACTCTGGGGCGTCACCTAGATGGGCCTCTCCGCAGCGATCGCGACTTCCCCCTGGGTGCGATCAGTCCCTCTGCAAGGGTACCGAGGCATGTGTCCGGATGAAGTCGAGGCTACCGGCAAAGATCCTGTCGGCATCGTTGTCAAGCGTCGCAACATGGTAGCTGTCCGTGAGCTCCTCGATCGTGGCCTGCGGGACCTTCTGGCGAATGATCGCCACACTCGTCGGTTTCACCACGTGGTCGTCGCGGCTGTGGAAGACCAGCAGCGGCTGGGTGACCTTCGCCAGGTCGGCCTGCACCAGCGACCACAGCCCCGGCAGCGACGCGGCCGCCTTGACGGGCGTGCGGGAGTAGGCCAGCTCGGTCACGCCCGGCTTCTTGACGTCGTTGGCGACGCCGGGCACCGACGGCAGGAACCACTTCAGCAGCGGCGCCAGCCTCAGCAGCGGCACGTCACTGGCGATGGACGGATTGACCACCACCACGCCCCTGACCGCGTCCCCGTGCACCTCGGCCAGCCGCAGCGCCAGGCAGCCGCCCAGCGACAGGCCCGCCACGAACATCTCCGAGCAGCGCCCCTGGAGGTCGGCGAACGCCTTCTCCACCTCGGCGTACCAGTCTTCCCAGCGGGTGCGGTTCATCTCCTGCCACGTGGTGCCGTGCCCCGGCTGGCGGGGCAGCGAGACGCTGACCCCATGGCCCGCCAGGTACTCGGCCCAGGGCCGCAGCGACTGCGGCGTGCCGGTGAACCCATGGCACAGCAGCACACCGACCTGACCCGCTCGGTGGTGGTAGGGCTCCGCGCCTGGCATGAGCGGCATAACAGCTCCTTGACGCAATTTCATCCCGGAACTGCCCGATCGTCGCACGTTCAGGGGTGATTGTGCGAGAGCTGGTGTAGTTGCATCTCGTCAGGGATGGGAAGATGACTCTGCTCAATCACGCTGTCCTGGGGAAGAGGTGGCCGGGTGTTCTACTGGGTGGTCAAGGCCATCTTGAAGCCGATCCTCATGCTCTTCCGCCCGTGGACGGAGGGTGGGGACAACGTACCCAAGCAGGGTCCCGCGATCCTGGCCGGAAACCACCTCTCCTTCGCCGACCACTTCTTCGGCCCGCTGCAGATCCGCCGCAAGGTGATCTCGCTCGGCAAGGCCGACTACTTCACCGGCACCGGCGTCAAGGGCTTCTTCACCCGGCTGTTCTTCAGCGGCGTCGGCACCGTGCCGATCGACCGCTCCGGCGGCAAGGCCAGCGAGGCCGCGCTCCGCACCGGCCTGCGCATCCTGCGCGAGGGCAACGTCCTCGGCATCTACCCCGAGGGCACCCGTTCGCCCGACGGCCGCCTCTACAAGGGCAAGACCGGCGTGGCCCGGCTGGCGCTGGAGTCGCGGGTGCCGGTCATCCCGTGGGCGATGGTCAACACGTACGAGATGATGCCGCCCGGGCGGCTGTTCCCCAAGCTCGGCATCCGGCCGGGCGTCCGGTTCGGCAAGCCGCTCGACTTCTCCCGCTACTACGGCATGGAGGACGACCGGCTGGTCCTGCGCGCGGTCACCGACGAGATCATGTACGCGCTGATGGAGCTGTCCGGCCAGGAGTACGTCGACAAGTACGCCGCCAGCGCCCGGGTCGAGATGGAACGCGCCCGCCGCGCCGCCGCCAAGACCGGCTCCTGAGGGCCTGTCCGTTTTCGCGGTCAGCTCCCAAGGGCCTGTCCGTTTTTCCGGCCGGTTCCCGGCGCCTTCGCGGTCAGCTTCTGAGGGCCTGTTCGCTCTTCGTCATCGCGCTGGTCAGTGAGGTCAGCTCCGCGCGGGTGAGCCGGTCGATCAGATAGTCCCGCACGACCTCCACGTGCCCCGGAGCGACGCGCTCCAGGCAGCGCTCGCCCGCCTCCGTGAGCACCGCCAGCACCCCGCGGTCGTCGGACGGGCACGTGGCGCGCTCCACCAGCCCCGCCTTCTCCAGCTGCGTGATCTGGTACGTCAGCGCGCTCTTCGACACCACCACGCCCCGGGCCAGCTCGGTCATCCGCATCCGGCGCTCGGGGGCGGCCGACAGCCGCACCAGGATCTCGTACTGCGGGTGCGTCAGCCCGGCCGCGGCCTTGAGCTGCTCCTCGATGCGCCGTTCGAGCAGGTGGGAGGCCGACAGGAAGGCGCGCCAGGCGGCCATCTCCGTCTCGTCGAGCCAGCGGGTGTCCGTCACGTCCCAAGTGTACTTGTTGTTCAGATTTGAACTACCGGTAGAGTGGTTGTTCAAATCTGAACGACTCCCTTTGGAGGGTCCATGATCGACCAGGCGCGTCCCATCGCCCTGCTGCTGGCCAGGATCGCCGTCGGCGTGATCTTCCTGGTGCACGGCTACCAGAAGTTCGCCGACATGGGCATCGCGGGCACCACGAAGTTCTTCGAGTCCGCGGGCATCCCCCTGGCCGGGGTGGCCGCGCCGGCCGTGGCGGTGCTGGAGGTGGCCGGCGGGATCGCGCTGATCCTCGGCGCCGCCCTGCCGATCGCGGGCACGCTGCTGGCCCTCGACATGATCGGGGCGATCGTGTTCGTCCACGGCTCCAGCGGCTTCGGGGCCGGTGAAGGGGGCTACGAGTTCGTCCTCGCGCTGGCGGCGGCGAGCCTGGCGGTGGGATTCACCGGCGGCGGCGCCCTGGCGCTCGACACTCTCCTCGGCCGCCGCCGCACCCCGGCTCCGGCCACCGCCTGACAACCCGCCCGTTCCGGCCGCTCACGACCCTCGCGCGCGCCCGTGCGCGGGGGTCCTGCGGCCTTTTCGTCCGTACGGCGTGCGCGGGGGCCTGCGGTCGGGGCTTCGTCCGGACGGCGGCCGGGGCGTCGGGGTGCCGGTGACGTCTCGCCGGGTCCGGGCCCGGGGGTGTCAGGTCAGGTGGGCGCGGATCTGCCGGATGTGCTCAGGGGTCGTGCGGCAGCAGCCGCCGATCAGCGACGCCCCGGCGCGCTCCCACTCCTTGGCGGCCAGGCCGTACTCCACCGGGTCGGACAGGCCCAGCCACCGGCGCTGCTCGGCGTCCCACGTCTCGCCCGAGTTCGGGTAGACCACGACGGGCAGGCCACCGGACAGGCGGGCGACCAGCCCCGGGATGTGCCGCGGCGCCGTGCAGTTGACGCCGACCGCCACCACCTGCGGGTTTCCGGAGAACAGCGCGGCGGCCCGGTCGATCGGGGTGCCGTCGTTGATGCGCTCGGCGTCGCGGCAGGAGAAGCTCACCCACGCCTTGACCCCCGGCGTGGAGGCCAGCAGCCCGGCCAGCGCCCGCGCCTCGGCGTAGGACGGGATGGTCTCGCAGGCCAGCAGGTCGGCGCCGGCGGCGGCCAGGATCTCCCAGCGCGGACGGTGCCAGGCCAGCAGGCCGTCTTCGTCGAGGTCGTAGTCGCCGGTGTACTCGGCGCCGTTGGCCAGATAGGCGCCGTAGGGGCCGACCGAGGCCGCCACCAGGCCGCGACCGGCCTCGTCGCGGGCCTGCCCGGCCAGCTCGACCGACAGCCTGATCAGCCGCTCGGCCTCGGACCGGTCGAGCCCGCGCCGCTGGAAGCCGGGGATGGTGGCCTGGTAGCTCGCCGTGGTCGCCACGTCGGCGCCCGCCGCGTAGTAGTCGGCGTGCACCCGCCTGATCAGCTCGGGCTGCTCCAGCAGCAGGCGCGCCGACCAGAGCTCGTCGCGCAGATCCGCGCCGAGCGACTCCAGATGCGTGGACAGGCCGCCGTCCAGGACGAGTGTGCTCACCCGTCCAGAATAGGAGGCCGCGGGGGATGGTGGCACATGAGAATGGCACGCCTTTTCCCGGGGACGCCGGAATATCGCGGCGGAGATATCGCCGGGCGTGGAATTCATAATGGGTCGTGGGGTCATTCGTACGCGGGTGTGCCGGGTCGTTCGCGACGCCGGGGCCGGTCATGGCGTGCCGTCGTTCCCTGGACGGCCGCCATGGCCCATTACGCCGGGCTCGCAGAGCGTCGAGATGATTAGGCGCTGAAATCAGCAAAGAATCCAGAATCCCCGCCTTTGGCGGAAACGACGGTTCTGGAAACGGTGCCAGCGCCAAGTCCGGTGCGGCACGGCTGGACCCGTTAGTGGCCGATTACCCATTCGCCACAAGTGTCCTTGAACGCGAGCCTCCGCCGAGGCGGATCGCTGCGGCGCGTTCCCTCGTCGGACCGCTCGTGGATGGACGTGGCAGCGCTGCGGGATGGCGCAGCGCTGCCGGGGTGTCAGGTGGGCGTCAACCTCGTTTCCAGAAGGGGCGGTGGCGCTTGCCGGGCTCGGGGTCGCCGGGGGCGAGCGGGCCGTCCTTCGGCAGCGGGTCGCCGGGGGCGACGGGGTCCTCCGGCGAGGCGGGGTCGGTCGGGGCGTGGTCGGCGGGGGCGCCGGTGAGGGCGGCCAGCGCCTCGACGGCGTGGTCGTGCAGGGCGCGGAGGTCCGTGCCGGGACGTTCGGCCGCCTCCAGGTCGCGGGCCAGCGTCGCCAGCGCCTCGTTCCCGCCCAGGTACGCCGCCAGCGCCGCCAGCCGCGAGCCCAGGTCGGCCAGGTACAGCGCGTCCGGTTCGCGCATCGCCCTGAGCCGGTCCAGTTCGGCCTTCAGCTGCGGCCCGACCGACTCCAGCCGGTGCGCCGGGCGCGGCGACGACGGAGGCGCGAACTTGGGCGAGGCCCCATGCCCAGGGCCGCCACCGGAACCGGGCGCGGACGGCGCAGGACCGGCGGGGCCGCCCGTGAGGGGCGGGGCCGGGGAGGGGCCGCCGAGCGGAGGCGGCGCGCCGAAGCCCTGGTCGAAGCCCTGGTCCAAGAACGACGGGGCCGGCGGCATCATCCGGGCAGCACTCGCGGGACGCGCCATCGTCATCGCCTGCGCCACGAACCCCCCGCCCGTGGACGGGTTCGGCGGCAGCTCCCACCCGCTGGGCGGCTCGACCGGCTGGATGACCCGGTGCTCGGGCGCGCCCTCCGCGACCTGCCTCGTGTCGATCGCCACGTACGCCGTGAACCTGCACAGAACGCCGTTCTCCAGCGAGACCTCGACGATCCGCGACTCCAGGCCGTGCTCGCCCATGGCGTACCGGTCCTCCAGCTCGCGCAGGTGGGCGCGGGCCCAGACGGCGCGCAGGGCGGGACTGTCGGTGGTCACCCCCGTGACCCGCTCCTCCCACGGCCCCTCGGCCGACGTGCCGCGCACGGTGACGGCCTCGGCGCCCTCGCGGCACCGTCCGTACACCCGGAGCGGGACCCCGGGGAAGATCGAGCCGAGGTGGGTCACCGTGCCGGGCTCGGGCTCCAGCCCCTTCAGGGACAGGTCCGTCACCAGCGGCGCGCCGATCCTGCGGTGGATCTGCTCCATCGCCGCGTCGAGCCGGTCCTCGGACTCGACCAGCTCGCACCGGCCGGCGCCCAGCCCGGCCAGGCGGCCGAGGAAGCCGGCGTTCACCGCCCGGTCGATCCCGACCGTGTGCACCCGCATCGCCGACAGCGCGCCGCCGGCCTGCTCCAGGATCTGGTCCTCGTTGCCCACCTGGCCGTCGGTGACCAGCACCACCACCCGTTCCCGGCCGCCGGGCGCGCCGAGGAGCGCGATGGCGCGGCGCAGCGGTTCGAGCAGCTCGGTGCCGCCGCGCGCGTCGACCCGCGCGAGGTGCTCGACCGCGCGGTACCGGTTGCGGTCGGACGCCTCCACCAGCCCCTCGAACGCCGCCTCGACCACCGAGTCGAACGTCAGCACGTTGAAGCGGTCGTGCGCGGTCAGCGTGTCGACGATGCGCGCCGCCGCCCGCCGCGCCGCGACCATCTTCCAGCCGCCCATGCTGCCCGAACGGTCGAGCACCAGCACCACGTCCCGCGGCGCGCGGGCGGCCTGGAGGGCGGGCGGGACGACGGTGAGCGCGAACGTCCCCCGCCCGTCGAACTGCAGGGACGTGGACGCCTCGAACGACAGCCGCAAAATGAAGTCACGGTCGAGGCGCTCGCCCGGACGCAGGCGCACGGTGTGGCCGTCCTCCTCGACCACGTGCAGGCTGGAGGCCAGCTCCCGCAGGTCGAGCCCGGCGGCGTCGACGCGGGCGGTGAGCGAGAGCCGCACGGGGCTGGGGAAGCCGGGCAGCAGCACCGGCGGCGTGATCCTCGACGCGTCGGGCACGGCGTCGGTGTCCGGCGCCACCCCGGAGCCCGCCGGGTCGCCGTCGAGCGGGGTGCCCGGGACGTACCGCGGGGCCACGACGAGCGGGAACCGGAAGGTCGCGGCGCCGTCCTCGTAGGGGAGGGGCTGGCTCATGGTCAGCCTGACCGAGACGCGTTCGCCGGGCAGGATGTTGCCCACCCGGATGGTGAAGACGTCGGGCCGGTCCTCCTCGGCGATGGCCGCCCGCCGGCCCTCGCGCAGCGCCTGGTCGTAGTCGGCCCTGGCCTGGCCGCGCTCCTTCAGCACGCCCTCCACGATCCGGTCGTCGGCCTCCATCCTGAAGGCCGTCACCGCCGCCCGGTCGGGCAGCGGGAAGACGTAGGTCGCCTCCAGCGTGACGTCGAACGGGTTGCGGAACCCCTGCTCGACCTCGACCCCGGCGACGAGCCCGGCGATGTCGGCGTGCACGTCCACGCTGTCCAGCGGCAGGTTGCCGCGCTCGGTCAGCAGCGCGCCGAACCCGGCCTCCGGCACCGGCAGGCACCGTGCGGGCTCCAGCGAAGTGATCTTCACAGCAGTCTCCTCTCTACGAGCACCGCGAGCAGCGGCCCGGCCGCCGCCAGCACCGCCTGAACGTCGTCCTCGGACGGAGGCCGCCCCCCGTCCCACACAATGCGCACCCCGTCCGCGAGCACGACCCCCGCGGCCGGCCCGCCCCCGGCATGCCCCGCCGCCGCGCCGGCGGGCCGTTCGCTCCCGTCCGGCGCGCGGCGGACCGGCCGCTCGGCCCAGAACCTCTCCCGGCCGGGCTCGCCGCCGCCCGCGGCCCGCCCGCCCGGCGGGCGTCGCGCCGCACGCGCCTGGCCGTCGAAGGTCCCGTCCGCCTCACCGCCGGGCGTCACGTTCGTGGTCGTGGCGATGACGGACGCGGGCCCCGCGAAGCGCGGGCCGTCCGGCGGAGAGCCAGGGATCGCCCGCCCCTCGCCCGCGGACGGCACGTCGGCGAGCCCGGCGGCCGCCGCCAGCGTGGCGTTCGTCGCGCCGGCCAGCGCCGCCTGGATCTCGGCGATCGAGTGCCCCGCCGCCTGCATGCGCTTGACGGCCACCAGTTGCAGCAGGTGCCGCCGGCCGTAGCGGGCGATTCTGCCGCGCCGGGTCAGGGGCGGGTCCACGAGGCCGATGGTGGTGTACCACCTGATCAGGCGTTCCCCTGGCACGTCGCGGACCCGGCCGTTGACCGGCTGGGCGCCCGCACGCAGCGCCCGCGCCGCGTGCTCGGCCAGCTCGCCGATGGTCCAGGTGTCGCTCATACCTCCACAATGACACTGTCACTATTACACTGTCAACGACGGAAAGATCGGAAGAATCCAGCCCCGGATGACGTTCTAAATAGGCAAAAGCACCACTGAAGGGGAGGAAATACGACATGGCTACGATCACCGGTCCGCTCGCGGGTGAAGCCAAGAACACTGTCGCCGAAGCCCTGCAGGGCGCCCTGGTCGATCTGATCGATCTGTCGCTGATCGCCAAGCAGGCGCACTGGAACCTCGTCGGCGCCCATTTCCGCCCGATTCACCTTCAACTCGACGAGCTGACCGACCTGGCCCGTGCCCACATGGACACCATCGCCGAGCGGGCGGTCGCCCTCGGCGTGAACCCCGACGGGCGCTCGGCGACCGTCGCCAAGTCCACCCAGCTCCAGCAGCCCGAGCGCGGCTGGCTGGAGGACGGCAAGGTCGTGGCGACGATCACCGACATCCTCGACGGCATCAGCAAGCGCATGTACGAGCGCATCCGCGCCACCGACGAGGCCGACCCGGTCAGCCAGGACCTGCTCATCGCCGTGACGCAGGACATCGACAAGCAGCACTGGATGTTCCAGGCCCAGCGCTGACCGCGCGCGGCCGCCGGCCGCACCACCCGAAAAGCCCGGGCACGAGCACAGTGTCCGGGCTTTCGCGTGTCCGCCCCCGAAGTGGGCGATCTTCCGTCCCGTGGGTACGGACTGTCACGCATCGTCCAGGGGCCTGCGGCGATCTCCCGCCACGACCGGGCGCGGGGTTTGCGCAGAGTTTGATGTCACGAGTCCTTGCCATTCATGTCGGTGCGGTCGACTAGCGTGGCACCTAGAGGGAGGCCCCACGATGTCCCACAAGACTCTCCTCCGCACGGGCCCGCTCTTGCAGGGCGGCATCAGCCCGTACGGGCCGCTCACGCCGGCGTCCGCCGACGGGCTCGCGCTTCCGCCGGGCTTCACCGGCCGGGTGGTGGCCCGGTCGGGCGAGAAGGTGGCCGGGCTCACCTGGCACGCCGCGCCCGACGGCGGCGCCTGCTTCCCCGACGGCGCGGGCTGGATCTACGTCTCCAACTCCGAGCTGCCCCTGCTCGGCGGCGCCTCCGCGCTGCGCTTCCACGCCGACGGCACGGTCGCCGACGCCTACCGCATCCTGTCCGGCACCGACCTCAACTGCGCGGGCGGCGCCACGCCGTGGCACACCTGGCTGTCGTGCGAGCTCGGCGACCGCGGCCGCGTCTTCGAGTGCGACCCCTACGGCGCCCGCGCGGCCCGCCCCCGCCTGGCCATGGGCCGCTTCCGGCACGAGGCCGCCGCCTGCGACCCCGAGCGGCGCGTCGTCTACATGACCGAGGACGAGCACGACGGCTGCTTCTACCGCTTCCGTCCCGGCGACTGGGGCGACCTGACGGAGGGCACGCTGGAGGTGTTGTGCGCGTCGGGCGGATGGCGGCCGGTGCCGTCCCCGGCCGCGCTGCTCACCGCGGCCCGCCACCAGGTCGAGGACGCCCGCCACTTCGACGGCGGCGACGGCTGCCACTACGCGGGCGGCGTCTGCTACTTCACCACCAAGGGCGACACCGGCCTGTGGGCCTACGACGCCCACACCTCCACGCTCGACCGGCTGTGCGAGGGCGTGCGCGCGATCACCGCCGCCCCCTCGGGCGACCTCTACGTGGCCAGGGAGACGACGGAGATCGACGTCATCGCGCCCGACCGGGCCGTCACGCCGTTCCTGCGGCTCACCGGGCACGAAGGGGCCGAGCTCACGGGGCTGGCGTTCTCGCCGAGGGGCGACCGGCTCTACTTCTCGGCCAGGCGCGGCCGCACCGAGGGCCACACCTTCGAGGTCCGCGGCCCCTTCCGCCCATGACCCCGCCGCCCATGACCCCGCCGCCCCCGGGCTCAGGTCGGGCGGCGGGCCGGCATGAGGTCGCTCAGGTGGCGGCCGCGAGGTCGAGCGACCACATCTCCTCGGTGACCTCGGCGCCGTTCTCCACGCCCCGCTCCGCCGACTCCAGCTCGAACCCGGCCTCCTGGTAGATGCGCCGCGCGCTCACCAGGCAGTCGCGCGTCCACAGCGTGATCCGCCGGTACCCCCGGTCCCTGGCGTGGCGCAGGCACTCGGCCACCAGGCGCCGCCCGATCCCGAGGCCCCGCGCCGACGGCTCGACCAGCAACATACGCAGCTTGGCCGTCGTGTCGTCCTGGTGCACGCAGAACACGCACCCGGCGCGCTCGCCGTCGACCTCGGCGATCCAGCCGGCGTCGCGGGCGGGGTCCCAGGCGCCCACGATCCTGGCCACGAGCTGCTCGAACTCGGTGCCCCAGCCGTACTCCTCGCTGTAGAGGGCGCCGTGCCGGTAGGCGACCCAGCCCAGGTCGCCCGTGCGCGGGGGCCTGATCACGTACGAGCGGGCGGCTGGTTCGCCGAGCAGCCGCCTGATCGTCGCCATGCTGCCGACCAGCAGCGCCCGGTCGGCCTCGGGCAGGCCGCCGAGCAGCCGTTCGATCTCCTCGGCCGAACGGCGGTCGAGCCCGGCGAACGTGGCCGCGCCCGCCTCGGTCAGCCGGACGAGCTGCTTGCGGGCGTCGGCGGCCGACCGCTCGCGGGCGACCAGCCCGTCGCCCTCGAAACGGGCCAGGATCCGGCTCAGGTAGCCCGCGTCGAGGTCGAGCAGGCCGCGCAGCTCGCCGGTCTCCATGCTCTCGGCGTGCGCGAGCTCGAACAGCACCCTGACTTCCGTCAGCGAGTAGGGCGAGTCGAGCATGCCTGCCTGGAGGACGCCGATCACTTTCGTATAGAACCGGTTGAAGGCTCTGATCTCAGAAACCCTTGCCTCCGTCAACGAATTCATTGCCCCAGTCAACCATAAGAAGGATCCCGTTGTGAACCTCTACATAGGCGGCTACGGTCCCGGCATCGTCACGGTGGGCGGCGAGCTGACCCGCGTGGCCTCGCCGTCGTTCCTGGCCGCCCACCCCACCCTGCCGGTGCTGTACGCGGCCGGCGAGCTGCAGCGCGGCTGGCTCACCGCCTTCACCACCGAGGGCGGCCTGTCCCCCCTGGACGAACGGTCCAGCGACGGCGACAGCCCCTGCCACGTCGCCGTGCACCCCTCGGGCAGCCTGCTGGCCGTGGCCAACTACGGCGACGGCACCGCCGGCCTGCACCACCTGGACGAGCGCGGCGCCTTCACCGGCGACCCCGTCGTCCTGCGGCACGAGGGCTCGGGCCCCGACCCCGACCGCCAGGCCGGCTCGCACGCCCACATGTGCGTCTTCCACGACGACGTCCTGCACGTCTCCGACCTCGGCACCGACGAGATCCGCCGCTACCGGCTGGACGGCTCCCCGCTCGACCCGATCACCCTGGCCCCCGGCACCGGCCCCCGCCACTTCGCCTTCGCCGGCGACCGCCTGTACGTGGCCGGCGAGCTGGACGGCACGGTGACCCTCGTCGAGGGCGAGCGCCGCACCGTCGTGCCCGCCTCGCGCGCCGGGGGCGACAACGCGCCCAGCCACCTGCAGCTCGACGGCGACCTGGTCTACGTCGCCAACCGCGGGCCCGACACGGTCTCGGTGCTGCGCGCAGCCGACCTGTCCCCGGTGGCCGAGGTGCCGTCGGGCGGCGTCTGGCCCCGCCACTTCGCCATCGCCGGCGACCGTCTGTACGTCGCCAACCAGAACTCCGGCGAGGTGACCGTGTTCACGCTGGAGGACGGCGTGCCCGAACCGGCCGGTCAGTCGTACGAGGTGCCCAGCCCGTCCTGCGTGCTGCCCGCGTAGGAACGCCGGGAAGGGCGCGGCCTGGTGTAAGGATCTGGCCAAGTCGTGGCCCGGCCCCGTGGCGGGCCGCGACGATGGCCGGGTGCGCAAGCTCCTGCTGCTCCTCACCCTGTTGATCGCCGTCCTGCCGGCCGCCGGATGCGGCGGCGGTCCCGTGCGGCCGGCGCCGTCCGTCTCGCCCGCGCCGCCCGTCCCGCAGCCGTCGGAGACGGGCCGGCCGTCGCCGCCGCCGCCGGTGGACGCGGGGGAGTCCTGGCGGATCACCACCCGCGGGGCCGACCACGAGATCGAGGGCTACGCCGACCACGTGAGCGTCCTGCCCGGCCAGTCCTTCGCCCTGCACGTCTCCACCACCGCCCCGCGCTTCACCGCCGGCGCGTTCAGGATGGGCGCGCACCCGGCCAAGGTGTGGGAGTCGCCGCAGGTGGAGGGCGTGCGCCAGCCGCCGGCCCGGACCGTGGACGGCATGGTGACCGCCGCCCACTGGAAGCCCTCGCTCACCGTGGACACCCGCGGCTGGACGGAGGGCGCGTACCTGATCAGGCTCGACGCCTCCACCGGCGCCCAGCGGTACGTGCCGATCACCGTCCGCTCGGCCTCCACCCGGGGCCGGGTGGTGATGGTGAACGCGGTCACCACCTGGCAGGCGTACAACCTGTGGGGCGGCCGCAGCCTGTACCTGGGCCCCGGCGGGTTCGCCGATCGCTCGCGCGAGGTCACCTTCGACCGCCCGTACGACGGCGGCGGCGCCCGCCTGTTCCTCGACTTCGAGCAGTCGGCCCTGGCCGTGGCCGAGCGCAGCGGCGTGCCCCTGGCCTACCTCACCAGCCTCGACCTCGGCCCCGGCGTGCTGGACGGCGCCCGCGCCGTGGTCTCGCTCGGCCACGACGAGTACTGGTCGCCCGCCATGCGCACGGCCGTCACCAGGGCCAGGGACAGCGGCACGAACCTCGCCTTCCTCGGCGCGAACGCCGTCTACTGGCGTATCGCGATCAAGGGCAGGACGGTCGCCTGCGACAAGGAACGGCTCTGCCCGCTGTGGCGGGACTCCCGCCCGGAGAGCGCCCTGGTGGGCCAGATGTACGACTGCTTCCCCGCCCAGGGCGCCTACACGGTCCGCAGGCCGGGCCATTGGATCTTCGCGGGCACCCGGGGCCGGCGCTTCCCCGGCATGGTCGGCCCGGAGACCGACAAGGTCTCGCGCGGCTCGCCGAAGGGCGTGGAGGTGCTGGCCGACTCGCCGTTCTCGTGCGGGGGACGCGGGACGACGTCGCAGAGCACGTACTACACGGCGCCGAGCGGGGCCGGGGTGTTCGCCTCGGGCACGATGCGCTGGGTGTGCGCGATGCGCGGCAAGCGCTGCGGCCACGGCGTCCCGGAGTCCGCGGCCGCCTTCACCCGCCGCGCCACGGCGAACGTGCTGACCCGGTTCGCCGCCGGCCCGGCCGGGCGCACCGGCCAGCCCGCCCACCCTCCTCAGGACCGCACGGGCCCGCCGGGGAACGCCGCCCCCGGCAGCGGCCCGAAGGCGCCAGGCAAACGACTGTGAGCGGTCCCGGGAGCGGCCCGAGGGCGGCCGGGGCGGCTACGAGCGGCGCTCGCGCAGGATCGCCGCCAGCCGCTCCCTGATCTCCCGCTCGGCCGCCTCCTTGTGCACGCCGAGCTCGGCGAGGGCCCGCACCACCGGGCCCTCCTCCAGGGAGAGCACGCCGAGCAGCAGGTGCTCGGTGCCGACGTAGTTGTGCCCGAGCCGCAGGGCCTCGCGCAGGGTCAGCTCCAGCGCCTTGGCGCTCTGCGCGGAGAACGGCAGGGTGACGGGCGACTGCCCGCCGCCGGGCCCCATGGCCGCCGTGACGGACTCCCTGACCGCCTCGGGGGAGGCCCCGAGCGTGCCCATGGTCGAGGCGGCCAGCGCCTCGGGCACGTGCAGCAGCCCGAGCACCAGGTGCCCGACCTCGATGTGGTCGTGCCCCGACAGGCGCGCCTCCTCCTGGGCCTTGACCACCGCGACCCGGGCCTTGTCGGTGTAGCGGGCGTAGTTGCGCAGGTCGTCGGCGAGCGAGCCGCCCTCCTTGACCACGAACCGCTTCTGCGCGGCCTGCTTGGTCACGCCCATGCTGCGGCCGATGTCGGTCCAGGAGGCGCCGGAGTGGCGGGCGTGGTCCACGAAGTGGCCGATCAGGTGGTCGGCCACCTCGCCGAGGTGCTCGCCCAGCGTGACGGCGTCGGAGAGCTGGCCGAGCGGGTCGCCGTCCGGATGGCGGCTCTTGATGGCGGCGATGAGGTCGTCGAGACGTACGGTTTCATCCATGCGTCAACCATAGGTTGACGGTTCAGTGCCGTCAACCCAAGGTTGACGATTGCTCCTCCAGGAAATGATCGAGGGCGGCGCGTTTGGTCTAGACCACTGAGCGTCGCGGCAGGCACAATGCGAGCTGTCACCGAGCAATGGTTCGTGAACCCCATCGGGAGGAACCCGCCATGCGTATAGGAGTGCTCACCGGAGGCGGAGACTGTCCGGGTCTCAACGCCGTCATCAGGGCCGTGGTGCGTAAGGGGGTGAGCACGTACGGCCATGAGTTCGTGGGCTTCCGCGACGGCTGGCGCGGGCCCCTGGAAGGCGACACGATGCCGCTCGACATCCAGGCCGTACGAGGCATCCTGCCGCGGGGCGGCACCATTCTCGGATCCTCCCGCACCAACCCGATCAAGATCGAGGGCGGCGTCGACCGCATCAAGGAGAACCTCGCCGCCACCGGCGTCGACGCCCTGATCGCCATCGGCGGCGAGGACACGCTCGGCGTCGCCAAGCAGCTCTACGACCGCGACGTCAAGGTCGTGGGCGTGCCCAAGACCATCGACAACGACCTGTCCGGCACCGACTACACCTTCGGCTTCGACACCGCGGTCAACATCGCGATGGAGGCCATCGACCGGCTGCACACCACCGCCGAGTCCCACCACCGCGCGCTGATCTGCGAGGTCATGGGCCGCCACGCGGGCTGGATCGCGCTGCACGCGGGCATGGCCGGCGGCGCGAACGTGATCCTCATCCCCGAGAAGCCGTTCGACATCGACCGGGTCTGCGAGTACGTCGAGTCCCGCTTCCGCACCCGCTACTCGCCGATCATCGTCGTGGCCGAGGGCGCCCACCCGATCGAGGGCCAGATGGAGCTGCAGACCGGCACCCTCGACGCGTTCGGGCACGTCCGGCTCGGCGGCATCGGCGAGGTGCTGGCCAAGGAGATCGAGAAGCGCACCGGCAAGGAGGCCCGCACCACCGTGCTCGGCCACATCCAGCGCGGCGGCACCCCGACGGCCTACGACCGGGTGCTGGCCACCAGGTTCGGGCTGCAGGCGATCGACGCGGCGCACGAGGGCGACTACGGCACGATGGTCGCGCTGCGCGGCACCGACATCGTCCGGGTCGGGCTCGACGAGGCGACGGCCGAGCTGAAGACCGTGCCGGCCTCCCGGTACTCCGAGGCCGAGGTGTTCTTCGGGTGAGGCTTTCTACGGCTGCGTGAAAGCGGCTTGCAAGCGCCGGGCCGTACCTTCTGAGCAGCGGGGTTACCGCTTACAACCCCCCTCGGGGTACGGCTTGGGGCGCAGCGAGTCGGCGGCCCACTTCGCGCCGCAAGCCGTACCCAGGAGATAGCTCGACCGCGGGGCGCGCCGAGGTGATCCACCTCCGGCGCGCCCTCGCCGCGTCCGGCCCCGTCCGGACGCTCCTCGCCGCGGGCTACCTGCGGGGCGTGCGCATCATCCGCTGCTGTTGGGGGCGGGGGGCGGCCTGCGGCCCGGGGTAGACCAGGCGCTGCTGCTGCTGGGCGGCGCGCCGGCGCAGCTCCAGGCGGGCCACCATCTCGGCGTCCTCGTGCAGCTCCTCCTCCGAGGGCGCGAGGATCACCATGAGCAGCATGGTCAGCGTGATCAGGCTGATCACGGTCATCAGCGGGACGAGGAAGTCGAGGGCGTCCGCGCCGGTGACCATGCCGGGCTCGGCGTCGACGGAGACCCGCATGGCGTACATGCCGGTGTAGTGCATGCCCGAGACGGCCACGCCCATGACCAGGGCCGCGCCGGTGATCCAGACCGACTTCTTGACCCGCAGCGTGAACCAGAGCGCGGCGGTCGCGGCCACGACGGCGATCACCACGGACCCGGCCACGATCGTGCGGTCGTAGGAGACGTGGGCGCTCATGTTCATCGCGTACATGCCGAGGTAGTGCATGCTGGCCACGCCGAGCCCGGTGAGCAGGCCGCCGCCGAGCAGCGCCAGCGCCCGGCCGCGGCCGTAGGAGACCAGGAACAGCCCGGTGCCGACCACCACGACGGCCACGGCGGCCGAGATGACGGTGAGCGGGACGTCGTACTTGATCTGCGTGCCCTCCACCGCGAAGCCCATCATCGCGACGAAGTGCATGACCCAGATGCCGGTGCCGCCGATGGAGATGGCCGCGCCGATCAGCCAGCGCACCCGCGACGCGCCGCGGCTGGCGTGCGCCTGTGCGGTGAGCCGCAGTCCGAGCATCGAACCCAGGCACGACATCAGGTACGCCAGCAGCGGTGTGAGCGGTCCGTGGGTGAAATGATTAACAGCGGTCATATATCGACATTCCTTGTGATTAGGGGTTGACGGATTGTGTCATCCGGTCTGTCCCTTCCGCATGGATATCACGACTATCTGTCAACCGGCGTGTCGGAAACGTGAGAGGGTCTCATGAGCATTGAGGGGCCCTTCTGGCGCGCGATCGCCGTCTTCCGCGCCGCGTCGTTGCTGTACGCCGCCGTCCTGATGGCCCAGCACCGCGGGTACGAGCAGCCCGTCGCCGGCTGGCTGGTGATCGCCCTGATGGCGTTGTGGACGGCCGGAGCCACGTACGCGTACGCGTCGGAAAGGCTGCGCGGGTGGCCCCTGCTGGCCGTGGACCTGCTGGTGGCGCTGGGCTGCCTGCTGGCGTCCCCGTACGTGGAGGGCGCCCGTCAGGGCGTGGCGGGCACCATGCCCGTGCCCGCCACCTGGGTCGCCGCGCCCGTCCTGGCCTGGGCCGTGTACGGCGGCAGGCGCGCGGGCGCGGTGGCGGCGGCCCTGGTCGCCGCCGCGGACCTGTGGCTGCGCGTGCGCGCCCCGGAGGCGCCCGTGATGATCAACGGCGCGGTCCTGCTGTTCCTGTCAGGAGTGGTCGTCGGACACGTGGCCCGGCTGGCCAAGGAGGCCGAGGAGCGCATGCAGCGCGCCGCCGAGATGGAGGCCGCCCAGCGCGAACGCGACCGGCTGGCCCGCGACCTGCACGACTCCGTCCTGCAGGTGCTGGCCCTGGTCCAGCGGCGCGGCCGGCAGATCGGCGGCGAGGCGGCCGAGCTGGGCCGCCTGGCCGGCGAGCAGGAGGCCGCGCTGCGCGAGCTCATCGCCGCCCGTCCCGCCCCGACCGGCGCCACGGACCTGCGCTCCCTGCTCATGCGGCACGGCTCGCCGCTGGTGACGGTCTCCACCCCGGCCACGCCGCTCGTCCTGCCCACGCCGGCGGCCGAGGGCGTGGCGGCCGCGGTGGGGGCCGCCCTGGACAACGTGCGCGAGCACTGCGGCGCGGACGCGCGGGCCTGGGTGTTCGCCGAGTCCTGCGACGACGTGGTCATGGTGACCGTGCGCGACGAGGGCCCCGGCATCCCGGAGGGGCGCCTGGAGCGGGCCGCCGCCGAGGGCCGCCTGGGCGTCGCGCAGTCCATCCGCGGGCGCGTCGCCGACCTGGGCGGGACGGTCGCCGTCGCCTCCACGCCGGCCGGGACCGAGATCGAGATCAGTCTTCCCTGCGGATAGCCGGGGAGCGGCCCGGTTAGAGTGACGTCATGGTGCGGGTCATGGTGGTGGACGACCATCCCATGTGGCGCGACGGCGTGGCCAGGGATCTGTCCGAGGCGGGCTACGAGGTCGTGGCCGTGGTGGGGGAGGGGCGGCAGGCGATCAGGGCGGCCGCGGCCGTACGGCCCCAGGTCGTCGTGCTGGATCTGCGCCTGCCCGACATGTCCGGCGCGGAGGTGGCCGCCGGGCTGGCCCGGGCCGAGCCGGCGCCGAAGGTCCTGGTGCTGTCGGCCAGCGCCGAGCAGGACGACGTGCTGGCGGCCGTCAAGGCGGGCGCGTCCGGCTACCTGGTGAAGTCGGCGAGCCGGGAGGAGTTCCTCGACGCCGTCCGCCGCACCGCCGAGGGCGACGCCGTCTTCACGCCGGGCCTGGCCGGGCTGGTGCTCGGGGAGTACCGGCGGCTGGCCGCGCGCCCCGCCGCCGGACGCGCCGGCGACGACGGCCCGAGGCTGACCGAGCGCGAGACGGAGGTGCTCAGGCTGGTCGCCAAGGGCCTGACCTACCGGCAGGTCGCCGACCGCCTGGTGCTCTCGCACCGCACGGTCCAGAACCACGTGCAGAACACGCTGAGCAAGCTCCAGCTGCACAACCGGGTGGAACTGGTCCGATATGCGATCGAGCAGGGCCTCGACGCGGACTAAACTCGATGGGTCGCGGCGTTGCCTTCCTACGGCCGCGCTTTCCCCGTCTTCCCCGGAGGTTCCACCATGACGATGTCCGCCCTGGGCGAGCCATGCGTTCTGCTCAAGCTGGGCGAGATCGTTCTCAAGGGCAAGAACCGTGAGCTGTTCGAGCGCCGCCTGATCGACAACATCCGCTTCGCGCTGCAGGATCTCGGCCTCAAGACGGACGTGCGCCGGCGCCACGGCGTCGTCGCGATCTTCCTGCCCGAGGGGTCGGACGTCGAGCAGGCCGACGCGGTGGCCCGGCGGGTCGCCGACGTGCCCGGTCTGGTGTGGATCCACCGCGCCTGGCGGGTGGCCAAAGACCCCGACACCGTGCTCAAGGCCGGCCTGGAACTGATCCGCGACCGCGAGGAGGTCGCCCGCGGGGCCCGCTTCGCGGTGCGCTCCCGCCGCCGCGACAAGCGCTTCCCGCTGCGCTCCAACGAGCTCGACCGGCTCGTCGGCGGCGCGATCAACGACGAGTACCACCTGCCCGTCGACCTGAAGAACCCCGAGCTGACCGTCTTCATCGAGGTCGACCGGGACGAGGTGTTCGTCTTCACCGACGGCATCCCCGGCCAGGGCGGCCTGCCGGTCGGCAGCAGCGGCCGGGCGCTGGTGCTCATGTCGGGCGGCATCGACTCGCCGGTGGCGGCCTACCGGATGATGAAGCGCGGCCTGCACGTCGACTTCCTGCACTTCTCCGGCATCCCGTTCACCACCTCCGAGTCGATCTACAAGGCGTACGCGCTGGTCAGGAAGCTCGACAGGTTCCAGGGCAGGTCGCGGCTGTGGGTGGTGCCGTTCGGCAAGGCGCAGCAGTCGATCCGCAACTCGGGCCAGGACCGCCTGGCCGTGATCGCCCAGCGGCGGCTCATGCTCAAGACGGCCGAGGAGGTCGCCCACCGCATCCGCGCCGGCGCGCTGATCACCGGCGACGCGCTCGGCCAGGTCTCCTCCCAGACGCTGGCCAACATCACCGCCCAGGACAACGCGGTCGACCTGCCGATCCTGCGTCCGCTCGTGGGCTGGGACAAGACCGAGATCATGGCCGAGGCCCGGCGCATCGGCACGCTGGAGATCTCGGAGCTGCCCGACGAGGACTGCTGCTCCCTGCTGGCTCCCAAGCGCGCCGAGACGCGGGCCAAGATCGACGACCTCAAGCAGATCGAGAAGCGGCTCGACGCCGAGGAGCTGTGCGTGCAGCTCGCCGACTCGATCCAGGAGTACACGCTGTAGCTCAGGCCGCGTCGACCTTGAACGGGTCGTGCTCGGCCAGCAGCTTGTCCAGCCTGGCCTGGTCCACGCGGTTGGTGACCTCGGCCAGCTCCTGCCGGTCGCGGACGACCTTGCACAGGTTGACCGTGGAGGTGACCACGTACAGCAGGCCGAGCGCGAGGAACGCCCTGATCCAGCCGGAGGCCGGCAGGTAGATCAGGGCGATCACCACGGACGACACGGAGACGGCGAACGACAGGACCGCCTGGACGTAGAACGCGGCGGTCTGCGTGGGACGGATGGGCTTGCTCATGAGTTCATGGTGATCTCGCAGGCCAGGCCGTCGCATGGGGTTTCGTACTCAAGTTACTCCTGAGTACGAAAGGCCCGGGCGCAGCCCCGGACGCGGGGCGCGGGCGGGCCGATGGCAGGATGGCCCAAGACCCGAGATCGGTGAGGGGAGTGATCGTGGAGGAGTCGCGCCTGCCTCCAGGCCAGTACGTCCCGCGCGGCCGCCCCGTGATCCACTACGGCAGGGTGCCCGCGTTCAAGCCGGACAGCTGGGACTTCCGCGTCTTCGGCGCCACGGCCTCCGGCGAGGAGCACTGCCTGACGTGGGGAGACTTCGAGCTGCTGCCCCGGGACACGCGCGTCGCCGACTTCCACTGCGTCACCAAGTTCTCCCTCATGGCCAACGAGTGGCGGGGCGTCACCCCGGCCACGATCATGGAACTGGCGCCGCCCGACCCCGGCGTGCGCCACGTCATGATCTGGGCCGAGTACGGCTACAGCGCCAACCTCCGCATGTCCGACTTCGCCGCCCCCGACACCCTGTTCGCCACCGAGCTGGACGAGAAGCCGCTCAGCCCCGACCGCGGTTTCCCCGTCCGCATCGTGGTCCCCCACCTGTACGCGTGGAAGAGCGTCAAATGGGTGCGCGCCGTCGAATACCTTCTGGAGGACCGGCGCGGCTTCTGGGAGGAACGCGGATACCACAACCTGGCCGACCCCTGGCGCGAACAGCGCTACTCCTACCAGGAGGAACCCGGCGAGGGCCCCCCGTAGACTTCGCTGCGGGTTTCCACCCGAACACGACCGGTTATTGGCTACGGTTTGGCGCATGCAGACCACCGCATGCGTGGCGCTCTCCCTCCTGCTCTTCCTCCTCGGCTACGCCTGCGCCAGGACGCGCCGCCCGGCGCTGCCCGAAGGCGGCGGCAAGCACGAGGCCACCTTCACCGCGCTGCACGTCGCGGGGCTGGCCGCGCCCGCCCTGCGCGGCGGGCTCGACCGCGACTCGGCGCGCAAGGCCGTACGCCACCTGCACGCGCTGCTCGGCACCCGCGCCGTCGCGATCACCTCCACCGACGCCGCGCTGGCCTGGAACGGCCCGTGCACCGACGACGTGC
This sequence comes from Nonomuraea sp. NPDC001636, assembly GCF_040298265.1. Classification (NCBI taxonomy): domain Bacteria; kingdom Bacillati; phylum Actinomycetota; class Actinomycetes; order Streptosporangiales; family Streptosporangiaceae; genus Nonomuraea; species Nonomuraea sp. NPDC001636. Next base: position 97,792 of record NZ_JBEOZT010000006.1, on the reverse strand, counting down.
TCACCTACGCCCGCACCACCCTGGCCGCCGGGCGGGCGCAGGTGTTCGCCGGGCGGCCGTACGGGGCCGTGGTCGTGCCGCTGACCGTGGACGACACGGTCGTGGGCACGCTGGCGGCCTTCGACGAGGAGGTCAGCGCGGCGCTCGTGCGCGCCGTGACCGAGCTGGGCCGCTGGGTGTCGGGGCAGCTGGAGCTGGCCGACCTCGACGCCTCCCGCAGGCGGGCCCTGGAGGCCGAGATGCGCGCCCTTCGCGCCCAGATCTCGCCGCACTTCGTCTACAACGCGCTGACCACGATCGCCTCGTTCGTCCGGACGAACCCCAAACGCGCCCGCGAGCTGCTGCTCGACTTCGCCGACTTCTCCCGGTACGCCCTGCGCCGGGCCCACGACTTCACCACCCTGGCCGACGAGCTGACCTGCGTCGACCGGTACCTGCTGCTGGAGCGCGCCCGCTTCGGCGACAAGCTGCGCTTCAGCCTGCAGGTCGCGCCCGAGGTGCTGCCGGTGCCGGTGCCGTTCCTGTGCCTGCAACCGCTGGTGGAGAACGCCATCAAGCACGGCATGCGCGGCCGGCGCGGCGGCGGCGAGGTGCGGGTCGTGGTCCGCGACGCCGGCCCCGAGGCCCACATCACCGTCGAGGACGACGGCACCGGCATGGACCCCGAGTGCGCCAGGCGCATGCTCGACGGCGAACCGGCCCGCGAGGGCGGCGGCATCGGCCTGGCCAACGTGGACCTGCGCATGCGCCAGATCTACGGCGACGGCTACGGCCTCGTCGTGGAGACCGCCCTCGGCGTCGGCACCCGGGTACGGCTACGCGTCCCGAAGAGGCAATTTACCTCATTGTAGCCAATTCCTTACGCTGAGCTGGCGTGTCGCTTGTGACCTCTGCTTTCATACGGCAGCGTGGAGGCCATGCTGAGGGTCCTGGCAGTCGACGACGAGGTGCCCGCTCTTGAGGAGCTCGCCTACCTGCTGCGCCAGGACACGAGAATCGAACACGTCGCCACCGCGGCCGACGGCGTCACCGCGCTGCAGGACATGGTGCAGATGATCGGCGGCGGCGAGCGGCTCGACGCGATCTTCCTGGACATCCGCATGCCGGGCCTCGACGGGCTCGACCTCGCCCGGCTGGTCGGCGGCTTCCCCAGCCCGCCCAAGCTGGTGTTCGTCACGGCGCACGAGGAGTGCGCGGTGCAGGCGTTCGAGCTGGAGGCCGTCGACTACCTGCTCAAGCCGGTCCGGGCCGAGCGCCTGGCGGAGGCGGTCAGGCGGCTGGAGGCGGCCTCCGCGCCGCTCGCCGAGCCGAGCCAGGACGACGTGATCCCGGTCGAGCTGGGCGGCCGCACCAGGTTCGTGCCGCAGCAGGCCATCTGGTTCGCCGAGGCCAAGGGCGACTACGTGCGGCTGCACACCGGCGACGGCAGCTACCTCGTCCGCATGTCGCTGGCCGCGCTCGAACGCCGCTGGTCGGAGGCGGGGTTCATCCGCGTCCACCGCAGCACCCTGGTCTCGGCCCGGCACGTCAGCGAGCTGCGCTTCGAGGGCGGCCGGGTCACGCTCACCGTCGGCACCGAGACGTTGCAGGTCAGCCGGCGGCACAGCCGTCAGGTGCGCGAGCAGCTCGTCCGCCAGCATCGCGGCGTCTTCTCCTGACCGCCGGCCGGCCGGCGTCCCCGCGGGCTGGTGCCGATGGGTGGGCGTGAAGCTGGGCGTGTCCGGCGGGCGCCGGGCGGGCGCGGGCCTCGGCCGCCGGGCGGTCCGCCGCCGCGATGGTAAAAGATTCCCCAGGTCACGTCGGGGTCGGGCGCTTGGCGCCGGTTCCCGCGACGCCATCCAAGGGCCTGCCTCTCGCCGCGAGGACCCATGAATCAGCCGTTCGTCGCTCCCCGGTGACCGCTCGCCGTCCGGACACCCTCCGTATGTCGATGACTACAGACCGTTCAGCGAGCTGACCGTAAACAGGGTTTCGCCCACAAGATCGCGACCGTAGTGTTTCGGCATCGGAAGCCACCCGGCGCATCGGGGGGGACGGGCCGCAAGGCCCAAGCAAGGGCCTGATGCGTCGGCTTCACCGGTGACCAACCAGGTCACCACGGCTGTCGGGCCTTTGACCGGGGGGTAGGGCCCGCCTGCCGATCAGGTGAGGGGGCGCCTGCGGAGGCCACGGACCCCGGCCCCGCGATCCGGCCTTCGGGGGCGGCCGGATCGTGCGAGCAGGCGCCCCTATCACGATTGCTGACCAGAAGGGGCTTTGATCCCCGTTGCCGGGGATCGCGCCGGGTCAGCCCTCGTCGCGGAGCTTCTTCAGCAGCTCGATGTCCTCGCGGTGCTTGTCGGCCTTGCCGGGCGTCTCAATGCAGATCGGCACGCCCGCCACCGCCGGATGCCGCATGATCTCGGCGAACGGCTGCGCGCCGATGTGGCCCGCGCCGATGTTCTCGTGCCGGTCCTTCTTGGCCCCGCACACGTCTTTGCTGTCGTTGGCGTGGATGAGCTTGAGCCGGCCCGGCGCGATGGCGTGCAGGGCGTCGAACGTCTCCCGCACCCCGCCCTCGGCGGCCAGGTCGTGGCCGGCGGCGAAGGCGTGGCAGGTGTCGAGGCAGACGCAGGCCCGCGGGTGCCACTCGAGCGCGGCGAGGTAGGGCTCCAGGTCCTGGACGGTCGCGCAGAGCATCGCGCCCTGGCCCGCCATGGGCTCCAGCAGCAGGTCGGGGCCGCCCTCGGGGATCTCGTCGAGCAGCGGCAGCAGGGTCTCGCGGATCTGCCGCAGCGCGTCGTCGCGGGACTGCGTGACGGCCGAGCCGGTGTGGACCACGACGCCCTTGGCGCCGGTCTCGACCCCGCGCCGCAGCCCGTGGCGGACGACCGCGACGGAGTTGGCCAGGGTCTCGGGGTTGGGCGAGCCGAAGTTCACCAGGTACGGCACGTGGATGAACGCGGTGACGCCGGACTCGGCCAGCTTGGCGTCCTCGGCGGGCTTGCCGTCGTTGAGCGCCCAGCCGCGCGGGTTGGTGACGAACACCTGGATCATCTCGGCGCCGATCTCGGCCATGTACTTCAGGCCGCCGGTCGCCAGGCCGCCGGTGACGGACACGTGCCCGCCGATCAGGGATGTCAAGGTCATGATGGCTCCCAGTGTAGGCGCAGCTCAGGGGCGTCCCGGCCGGGGCCGGGTTGGAGCATGACACGAAAAGTCCTGGCCATCCCGTTGCGTACTTGGGAGTTCTCACGGATGGACCGGGAGCCGGGCCCGTGTGTGTACTGCTGACATGTCCAACTCCCTGGCCGGGTTCAACCGGCGGCCGCGCGCGGAGGCGGAGGCGGAGCTGCTGGCCTGCTGCGCCTCCCGCGCGTTCGCCGCGGCGGTGGCCGCCCGCAGGCCCTACGCCGCCCGCGAACGGCTCGCCGAGGCCGCCGAGACGGCGGTGCGCGAGCTGACGTGGCCCGACGTGCTGGAGGCGCTGGCGGCCCACCCGCGCATCGGGGAACGCCCGTCCGGGGACGGCCGGGAATCGCGCTGGTCACGCCAGGAGCAGGCGGGCGCGCACGCGGACGCGCCGGAGGCCGAGGAGCTGCGGGCCGAGCTGGCCGCGGGCAACCGCGCGTACGAGCAGCGGTTCGGGTACGTCTACCTGGTCTGCGCCGCCGGCCTGAGCGGGGCCGAGCTGCTGGCCCGGCTGCGCGCCCGGCTGGACAACGACGAGGAGACCGAGCGCGGGGTCGTCCGCGACGAACTGGTGAAGATCACCCGGCTGCGGCTGGGGAAGCTCATGGAAGGGGAGGGGAGATGAGCTTCTCGACGCACGTCCTGGACGCGGTCTCGGGCCGCCCGGCCGCCGGGGTGCATGTCCGGCTGGAGCACGAGGGCCGCGTGCTGGCCCGGGGCAGCACCGACGACGACGGCCGGATCAGGGGCTGGGACACCGGGGAGGGCGTGCACCGCGTCGTCTTCGACACCGGCGCCTACCTGGCCGACACCTTCTATCCCGAGGTGGTCATCGCCTTCACCGTCACCGACGCCGGAGCGCACCACCACGTGCCGCTGTTGCTCAGCCCGTACGCCTACTCCACCTACCGAGGGAGCTAGATGACCGTCAAGCTGGGCCCCAACCGTTACGGCAAGGCGGAGACCAGGCTGGTCCACGTGGTCAGGGAGGGGGCCGTCCACCACCTCAAGGACATCAACGTCAGCACCTCGCTGTCGGGCGACATGGAGGAGGTGCACAGGAACGGCGGCAACGCCGCCGTCCTGCCCACCGACACGCAGAAGAACACCGCCTACGCCTTCGCCAGGAAGCACGGCGTCGGCGAGATCGAGGACTTCGCCCTCTTACTGGCCCGCCACTACGTCTCCGCGCACCCGTCCATCCACCACGCCCGGGTGGAGATCGAGGAGTACGCCTGGAACCGCATCCCCGGGCAGTCGCGGCACTCCTTCGTGCGCGACGGCGGCGAGGTGCGCACCTGCGTCGTCCACCACGACAGGGACGGCCGCACCACCGTCGTGTCCGGCCTGACGGACCTGGTCGTGCTGAACACGACCGGCTCGGAGTTCCACGGCTACATCGTGGACGAGTACACCACCCTCCAGCCGACGACCGACCGCGTCCTGGCCACCGCGGTCACCGCCCGCTGGCGGCACGCCGGGACGGGCGGGCGCCCGCCGTACGCGGAGGTGCGCGCCTGCCTGCTGGACGCCTTCGCGCAGACGCACAGCCTGTCGTTGCAGCAGACCCTCTACGCGATGGGCGAGCGGGTGCTGACGACCTGCCCGCAGGTCTGCGAGGTGCGGCTGACGCTGCCGAACAAGCACCACTTCCTGGTCGACCTGTCGCCGTTCGGCCTGGACAACGAGAACGAGGTCTTCTACGCCGCCGACCGTCCCTACGGGCTGATCGAGGGCAGTGTGCTGCGTGAGGACGCACCCGACGCGGGATTCGCCTGGGAGTGAGGACGGATGGACTTCTTGCGGCCCACCACGTGGGCTGAGGCGCTGGCCGCCAAGGCGGACCGGCCCGGAGCGCTGCCCGTCCAGGGCGGCACCGACGTGATGGTCGAGATCAACTTCGACGTGCGCAGGCCGGAGGCGCTGCTCGACCTCAACCAGGTGGCCGAGCTGCGCGAATGGCACATGACCGACGGGATCTGCCGGATCGGGGCAGGCGTCACGTACGCCACGGTCGTCGACGAGCTGGGCGGCGTGCTGCCAGGACTCGCGCAGGCCGCGCGCACGGTCGGCTCGCCGCAGATCCGCAACCGCGGCACGGTCGCCGGCAACCTCGGCGCGGCCTCGCCCGCGGGCGACAGCCATCCGCCGCTGCTGGCGGCGGGCGCGGTCGTCGAGGTCGAGTCGCGCGAGCGCGGCACCCGGCTGATCCCCGCGGCCGAGTTCTACCTCGGGGTCAAGCGCAACGCTCTGGAGCCGGACGAGCTGATCAGGGCCGTGCGCGTCGAACCCGCCCAGGGCCCCCAGTACTTCTCCAAGGTCGGCACGCGCAACGCCATGGTGATCGCGGTGTGCTCGTTCGCGGTCGCGCTGCACCCGGGCGAGCGGCGGGTCGGCACCGGGATCGGCTCGGCCGCGCCCACGCCGCGCCGCGCCCTGGAGGCGGAGGACCTGCTGGCCCGGGAGCTGGACTGGCACGCCCCGCTCGACCCCGCGCTGCTGGCCCGCTTCGGCGAGCTGTGCGCGCGGGCCGCCGCGCCGATCGACGACGTGCGCGGCACCGCCGCCTACCGGGTGCACGCGGTCGGCGTGATGGCCCGGCGCACGCTCACCTGGGCCTGGAACGACCACCTCGCGAGGAGGGCCGCCTGATGCGCCTGAACGTCACCGTCAACGGCCGCGCCCACAGCGTGGACGACGTCTGGGAGGGGGAGAGCCTGCTGTACGTGCTGCGCGAGCGGATCGGGCTGCCCGGCTCCAAGAACGCCTGCGAGCAGGGCGAGTGCGGCTCGTGCACGGTCTACCTCGACGGGCTGCCGGTCTGCTCGTGCCTGGTCGCCGCCGGGCAGGCCGAGGGGCGGCGGGTGCGCACGGTCGAGGGGCTGGCCGCGGGCGACCGGCTCGACCCGGTGCAGGAGGCGTTCGCCGAGTGCGGGGCCGTGCAGTGCGGGTTCTGCACCCCGGGGCTCGTCGTACAGGCCCATGACCTGCTCGAACGCGTGCCCCGGCCGTCCGACGCGGAGATCCGCGAGGCGCTGGCGGGCAACCTGTGCCGCTGCACCGGCTACGAGAAGATCCTCGACGCGGTCCGGCTGGCCGCAGCGCGGAAGGCGTCCCGATGACCCTGCTGATCGAGAACGTGCACATCGCGCCCGTCGCCGGCCCCGAGATCCCGTCCGGACACCTCGTCGTCGAGGGCGACCGGATCGCCGCGCTCGGCCCCGGCCCCGCGCCCGCCACCCCCGGCGCCCGGCGCGTGGACGGCTCCGGCTGCCTGGCCACCCCCGGCCTGGTCAACACCCACCACCACCTCTACCAGTGGGCCTCCCAGGGGCTGGCCCAGGACGCCACCCTGTTCGAGTGGCTGGTGGCGCTCTACGACGTGTGGGCCGCCATGGACGCCGAGGTCGTCAGGGGCGCGGCCACGGCCGGGCTCGGCTGGCTGGCGCTGTCCGGCTGCACCACCTCCAGCGACCACCACTACGTCTTCCCCAAGGGCCGGGGCGACCTGCTCGCGGCCGAGGTCGAGGCGGCGCGGGAGATCGGCCTGCGCTTCCACCCGGCGCGCGGCTCGATGGACCTGGGCCGCTCGCAGGGCGGGCTGCCGCCGGACGAGGTGGTCGAGGCGCTCGACGACGTGCTGGCCGCGACGGCCGAGGCGGTGGACGCCCACCACGACCCGTCGCCGTCGTCGATGGTGCGGGTCGCGGTCGCGCCGTGCTCGCCGTTCTCGGCCGGCGCCGAGCTGATGACCCAGTCGGCGGCCCTGGCCAGGGCCAAGGGCGTCCGCCTGCACACCCATTTGGCCGAGACGCTCGACGAGGAGGAGCACTGCGTCGAGCGGTTCGGCCTGCGTCCGGTCGAATACATGGACAAGCTCGGCTGGCTGGGGCCCGACGTGTGGCTCGCGCACGCCGTGCACCTCAGCGACGCCGACATCGCCAAGCTCGCCCGCACCGGCACGGGCGCGGCCCACTGCCCCTCCTCCAACGGCCGCCTGGGCGCCGGGATCGCCCGCGTGTCGGAGATGCTGCGCCAGGGCGTGAACGTCGGCCTCGGCGTGGACGGCAGCGCCTCCTCCGAGCTGACCTCGCTGGCCGGGGAGATGCGGCAGGCCCTGCTGTTCCAGCGGGCCAGGTACGGCCCCCGCGCGATGTCGGCCCGCCAGGCGCTGGAGCTGGCCACCCTGGGCGGGGCGCGCAACCTGGGCCGCGAGGCCGAGCTCGGCTCGCTGGAGCCGGGCAAGCTGGCCGACGTCGTCCTGTGGCGGACCGGCGGGCCCTTCGGCGCCGCCGTGGCCGACCCGGTGTGCGCGCTGGTGTTCGGGCCCCCGCCGCCGGTGGCCCGCGTCCTGGTCGGCGGCCGGACCGTGGTCGAGGACGGCGAGCTGCGGACGACGTCCCACGACGCGGCCGGACGGGCGGGCGCCGAGGCCCACCGCAGGCTGATGCGGCTGGCGGCCGAGCGCGGGCACTCGGCGGGCAGGGAGGTCCAGCACTAGGGTGGTGAATGTCCGGAACGTGGCATTCAGTACCGAAAGGCGGTCCCGTGTCGGCAGAACTCCCCGGTGAGCGGCTGGCGCAGCTCAAGAGTGCCTTCGCCGAGATCGACACCGACGGCGACGGCTTCGTCAGCGAGGCCGAGCTGAAGCGGCACTTCCCCGACCTGCCCGCCGAGGCCCTCGGCGCGCTGAGCCAGGAGGCCGACTCCGACCAGGACGGGCGCTACTCGCTGGAGGAGTTCATCCGCGCGGTCTCCTGACGCCCTGCTCCGCCGGCGCGCGCTTCAGAGGCGTGCGCTGACGCCCTGCTTCGCCGGCGCGCGTTCCAGGGGCGTGCGCTGACGCCCTGCTTCGCCGGCGCGCGTTCCAGGGGCGTGCGCTGACGCCCTACTGCGCCAGCGCGCGTTCCAGGGGTGTGCGGAAGCGGGGTGTGATCCGCACGCCGCCGAGCCAGGAGGCCAGACCGGCGATCTCGGCCTCCACGGCCGCCACGGCGTCGGAGCCCAGGTCGGTGAGCGCCCGCCACACGATCTCGCCGCCGGGCCGCTGCCCCCAGCCGCCGACGACCCGCCCGTCCCACCACACGGTCGGGCCGACGTTGCCGCTGCGGTCGAACAGCTCGGCCCGGTGCTCCTTCGGCAGGTACCAGTCGCGGCCCTGCCAGCCCATCGGCGTGGGGTCCAGGGCGGGCAGCAGCGCCGCCCACGGCTCGGGCTCGGGCGTGTCGTCCAGATCGCCGGGCAGGACGTATCCCGCGCCTTCGTCCAGCTCGACCTCGACCGCGCCGACGGCGGCCAGCGCGGCCCGCACCTCGCGCAGCGTCCAGCCGGTCCACCACTTGACGTCGGCCTCCGTGCCGGGGCCGAACGCGGCCAGCCAGCGGCGCACCAGCTCCGCCTGGGCCTGCGGGACCGTGGTCGCGTCCATGGGCGGGGCGACGGCCCACAGGTGCTGCGTGCTCGTCCACGAGCCGGACGGGCGGCCCTGGCGGACGAGCCGGCCCTCCATGCCCATCAGCGTGATCAGCCGCTGCCCGACGCTGTGCACGGCCTCGTACGGCTTGCCCACGGCCACCCGGAACTGCTCGCGCAGCCGCGGCTCCAGCACCCCCAGCCGGGCCGCCGTCGCCGTGCCCTCCGCCGCCAGGACGCGCAGCACCGACGCCTCCACGTCGGCCAGCCACGCCTCGTCCCAGCCGCCGGCCGCGGCGAGCTCCTTGACCAGCGCCTTGCGCACCCTCGTGGCGACCGCGAGCGTGGAGGAGTGGTGCACGACGGGCACCAGCGCCGCCGGGACCACGAACACCGTGCGGCGCATCCCGTGCATGCGCACCAGCGTGCGGTCCTCGTACAGGGCCCGCTCGACCGGCGCGGTCCCGGGCGCGGTGAGCCGGGCGCCCGCCGACAGGAACACCGTCGCCGGGTCGGTGGCGTGCAGCGCCACCACGGACGCCGTCGCCTCCTCCGGGGTCGCCGCCTTGGCCGCCAGGCTGTGGCGCACGCCCAGCCGGCGCCGCCTCTCCCGCTCAGATATGCGCATCAAACGCCTCCTTACGGGATGTGAGCCTAATTGGAGGATCACACACCTCAGAACCCGTCAGAACGGCTCAGGTTCGTGCTCGCGGCCCATGGGCGGCGGGCGCGGGCGCCTGTTTCACTGAGGGCACCTTCTCTGAGGGCACTTTCATTGAGGGCACTTTCATTGAGGGCGCTTTCACTGAGGGCACTTTTCACTGAGGGCGCCTACCCTCGGCCGCCGCCGGCCGGGGGGCTGATGTGATGATGAGTCACGCCTTCCTGCCCGCTCGCACCGGGCAGGAAGGCGTGTCCGGCCATTGTTCAGCATCTTGTGGGAGTTCGTAGTGGTAAAGCAGGTTCTGGTGGCACCCGACAAGTTCAAGGGCTCCCTCACGGCCGCCGAGGTCGCGGCCCGGGTGTCGGCGGGGCTCGGGGTGCCCACGGTCGAGCTGCCGGTCGCCGACGGCGGCGACGGCACCGTCGAGGCGGCCGTGGCCTGCGGGTTCGACCGCGTCACCGTGGAGGTCACCGGGCCCACCGGCGAACGCGTGCGCGCGGCGTACGCCTGGCGGGAGGCCGGCGGCGCGCCGACGGCCGTGGTCGAGCTGGCCGAGGCGTCCGGGTTGCGGCGGCTGTCCGCCGGGCCGGCCCCCTTGACCGCCACCTCCTACGGCACCGGAGAGCTGATCGCCGACGCCCTGCGCAGGGGCGCCCGGCGGATCGTCCTCGGGCTCGGCGGCAGCGCGTCCACCGACGGGGGAGCGGGCATGGTCCGGGCGCTCGGCGCCCGCCTGCTGGACGGCGACGGCGCCGAGCTGCCCGACGGCGGCGCCGCGCTGCGCGGGCTGGCCCGCATCGACCTGTCCGGGTTCGCCGACGTCTCCGGGGTGGAGTTCGTGGTGGCGGGCGACGTGGACAACCCGCTGCTCGGCCCGCACGGAGCCGCCGCCGTCTACGGGCCGCAGAAGGGCGCCGGCCCCGAGGACGTCAAGGTGCTGGAGGCGGGCCTGTCCCGGCTGGCCGCCGTCGCCACGCAGACCCACGGCCTGGTCGGCGCCGTCGAGCACGACGACACCCCGCGCGCCATGGGCGTGGCCGGAGCCCCCGGGGCGGGCGCGGCGGGCGGCGTCGGGTTCGCGGCGCTCGCCTTCCTCCACGCCGAGCTGCGGCCCGGCATCGAGTACCTGCTCGACCTGCTCGGCTTCGGCGCGCTCGTCCAGGACGCGCGACTGGTGATCACCGGCGAGGGCTCGCTCGACGAGCAGTCCCTGCGCGGCAAGGCGCCGATCGGCGTGGCCCAGGCCGCGGCCAGGGCGGGCGTGCCGGTGGTCGCGGTCTGCGGCCGGCGCACCCTCGGCGACACCGAGCTCAAGGACGCCGGCATCGAGGCCGCCTACGCCCTGACCGACCTGGAGCCCGACCCGGCCCGGTGCATGGCCGAGGCCGGGCCGCTCCTGGAACGCCTGGCCGCCCGCGTGGCCGCCGAGCACTTGGAGGGCAGATGACCGTGCACGACCTCGTCGTCCGCTCCCGCAGGGTGGTCACGCCCGAGGGGGAGCGGGCCGCGGCCGTGGCCGTGCGGGGCGAACGCGTCCAGGCCCTGTACGACTACGCCGAGCCCCTCGACGCCGCCGAGGACATCGACCTGCGCGACCTGCCCCTGCTCCCGGGCCTGGTGGACACGCACGTGCACGTCAACGAGCCGGGCCGGACCCATTGGGAGGGCTTCGCCTCGGCCACCAGGGCGGCCGCCGCGGGCGGCGTGACCACGATCGTCGACATGCCGCTCAACTCCCTGCCGCCGACCGTCAGCGTGGAGGCGCTGGAGACAAAGCTGCGGGCCGCCCGCGGGCAGTGCCACGTGGACGTGGCGTTCTGGGGCGGCGCGGTCCCCGGCAACCTCAAGGAGCTGCGGCCGCTGCACGAGCGCGGCGTCCGGGGCTTCAAGTGCTTCATGTCCCCGTCGGGCGTCGAGGAGTTCCCGCCGCTCGCCACGGCCGAGCTGCGGGCGGTGCTGACCGAGGTGGCCGGGTTCGGCGGGCTCGTCGTGGTGCACGCCGAGGATCCCGAGCTGCTGGCCGAGCCGGGCGGGCCGACGTACCGGGAGTTCCTGGAGTCGCGGCCGGGGGCCGCCGAGCGCAGCGCGGTCGCCCGGGTCGTCGCGCTGGCCGCCGAGACCGGCGCGCGCGTGCACATCCTGCACGTCTCCAGCGCCGAATGCCTCGACGTGCTGGCGCGGGCCCAGGCCGACGGGGTGGCGGTCACGGCCGAGACCTGCCCCCACTACCTGACGCTGGAGGCCGAGCAGGTGCCCGAGGGGCGCACGGCGTACAAGTGCTGCCCGCCCATCCGCTCGCGGGCCAACCGCGAGCTGCTGTGGGACGGCCTGGCCCGCGGCGTGCTGAGCAGCGTCGTCTCCGACCACTCGCCCTCGCCCGCCGACCTGAAGGTGCCCGACTTCGCCGCCGCCTGGGGCGGCGTCGCCTCCCTCCAGCTCGGCCTGTCCGCGGTCTGGACGGAGGCCGCCCGGCGCGGCCACACCCTCGCCGACGTCGTCGGCTGGATGTCGTCGGCCCCCGCCGCGCTGGCCGCGATCCCCGGCAAGGGCGCGATCCGCCCCGGCGGCGACGCCGACCTGGTCGCCTTCGACCCCGACGCCGACAACCCGGTGGACGCCGCCCGCCTGCACCACCGCAACCCCGTCACCCCCTACCACGGCCGCGTGCTCAAGGGCGCGGTGCTGACCACCTGGCTGCGCGGCCGTCCCGTGGACGGCGAGCCGCACGGCCGCCTCATCCTCGGGGAGCAGTAGATGCCCGGCTTCACCGCCCTGCCCGACCTGGCCCTGCGCACCCTCGGCGGCGCGGTCGTGGCGGCCAGCGACGAGTCCTTCGCCGAGAAGGAGAGCCTGATCAGGCCGGGCCGCCCCGGCTTCCGCGCCGAGACGTTCGGCAACAAAGGGCAGGTGTACGACGGCTGGGAGACCCGCCGCCGCCGCACCCCCGGCCACGACTGGGCGCTGGTGCGGCTGGGCCTGCCGGGCGCGATCCGCGGCGTGGTGATCGACACAGCCTGGTTCAAGGGCAACTACCCGCCGTACGCCTCGGTCGAGGCCGCCGCCGTGCCCGGCCATCCCTCGCCCGCCGAGCTGGCCGCCGCCGACTGGACGGAGATCGTCCCGAGGACCGCGCTCAAGGGCGACGCCGAGCACCGCGTCGAGGTCACCGGCGACGACACCCGCTACACCCACGTACGCCTGAACATGTACCCCGACGGCGGCATCGCCCGCCTGCGCGTGCACGGCGAGGTACGCCCCGACCTGTCCGTCTACGAGGGGCTGAGCCTCGACCTGGCCGCCCTCCAGAACGGCGGCCTGGTCACCGCCTGCTCCGACGCGTTCTACTCCGCGCCGAACAACGTCATCGCCCCCGGCCTGGCCCGCCACCAGGCGGAGGGCTGGGAGACCGCGCGCCGCCGCGAGCCGGGCAACGACTGGCTGCTCATCCGCCTGGCCGGGCCGGGCCTGGTGCGCCTGGCCGAGATCGACACCACGAACCTGATCTTCAACGCCCCCGGCCACGTCGCGCTCACCGGGCTGTCCGGCGGGCGCGAGGTCACGCTGCTGCCGAAGACCCGGTTGCAGCCCGACACGCCCCACCGCTTCCGGCTCGGCCACTCCGAGCCGGTCACCCACGTACGGGTCGACATCTACCCCGACGGCGGGCTGGCCAGGGTGCGCCTGCACGGGCACCTGGCCTGACCCGGCGCGCTACTGCCAGAGGAAGACGGTCGCGCCGGGCGGCCGCTCACTGTTCGGTAACGGCCGCTGGTACTGCACGACGCCGCCGTTGGCCAGCCGCTGGACCCGTACGTGGAAGCCCAGCGACTCCAGCTCCGACTTGGCGTCCTTGACGTTCTTGCCGATGACCGCGGGCACCAGGCGGAAGTCCTGGTCGTCGCGGGCCTCGTTGTCGCCCTTGAACCAGTCCCAGAAGTCGGTCTGGCAGCGCGCCACCGTGATCATCGCGGGGGTGCCCTTGTCGACCTCGGACTTGGCCTTCGGCGCCTGGGCGATGACCGTGCACGGCTCGGCGTCGTCGTCGACCTCGTTGACCTGCACCTGGAAGCCCTGGCCGCCGAGGTAGGCGGCGGCCTCGTCCTTCGGCATGCCGGTCACGTCGGGCATCACCATGCCGGCGCTCACGAAGATGCCGACCTTCGCGCCCTCCTTGACCTTCTCGCCGGCCTCGGGGGAGCTGCGGATCACCTTGTTCCGCTCGACCTCGCCGTTGGGCAGGCGCTTGACGCTGCCCACGGTGAGCCCGGCCTCGGCGATCTTGACGCGGGCCTCGTCGCTGGTCAGGCCCCTGACACTGGGGACGATCACCCGCTTGGGGCCGAGCGAGGGCACCAGCGTGATCGTGCTGCCGCTCTCCACCTCGGTCTTGCCCTCGGGGTCGGTACGCAGCACCAGCCCCTCGGCGGTGTCCTCGTTGTACTCGCCGGCGACCTTGTTGACCTTGAAGCCCTTGCTCGTGGCTGCGCGCTCGGCGACCACCACGTTCTGGCCGACGAGGTCGGGCACCTGCACGTACTGGGTCTGGGAGAAGTACCAGCCGGTCACCGCCACCGCGACGACCATGACCGCGGCGAGCAGGACCAGGAACCAGTTGGGCCTGAACGAACGCCTGGGCGCCGGCGGCGACACCGGCGGCGGCACCTCGGCGCGCGGCTGGATCAGCGTGTGCGCCGGCGCGGCCAGCGGCATCGACGGGGCGCCCGCGCCGCTCGGCCGCGGCGGCATCGACTGGTTGAACACGGCCGTCATGGCCGGCGGGGTGCTCAGCCGGGGCAGCATCCGGTGGGCGTCGACCGCCTCGACCAGCATCGCCGTGGCGTCGGCCGGGCGGTCGTGGGGCTCGCGGGCCGTGGCGTGCCCGACCAGCGTGTCGATCAGCGGCGGCACCTCGGGCACCAGCGACGACGGCGGCGGCACCGTGTCGTGCACGTGCCGGTAGGCCACCGACATCGGCGTCTCGCCGTCGTAGGGCTGCTGCCCGGTCACCAGCTCGAACAGCATGATGCCCGCGGCGTAGACGTCGCTGCGCACGTCGGCGCCGCCGGTGGTGACCTGCTCGGGCGACATGTAGCCGATCGTGCCGATCATCACGCCGGTACGGGTCTGGTTGGTCGCCTCGATCGCCCTGGCCAGCCCGAAGTCGACGACCTTGACCCGGCCGTCGTCGGTCATCAGCACGTTCTCGGGCTTCACGTCGCGGTGGACCATCCCGGCCTGGTGGGCCGCGCCCAGGGCGGCCAGCACCGGGATCATGATCTCCAGCGCCTCGCGGGCGGGCAGCCTGCCGCGCTCGCGCAGGATGTCGCGCAGCGTGCGGCCCGGCACGTACTCCATCGACAGGTAGACGACGTCGGTGTCGGTGCCCTGGTCGAAGACGTGCACCACGTTGGGGTGGGACAGGCTGGCCACCGACTTGGCCTCGCCGATGAACCTGCGGACGAACGCCGGGTCCTCGGCGAGCGAGCGGTGCATGACCTTCAACGCGACAGTGCGATCCAGCCGGACGTCGAGCGCCAGGTAGACGGTCGCCATACCGCCCCGGGCGATCCGGCTCTCGATGCGGTAACGCCCATCGAGGAGCCGCCCGACCAGGGGGTCCGCAGTCGTCTTATCCACCACCCCCCAGAGTTTACGGGCGTTTTGCCACCGGCAGGGCCCGCGCGCCCGAAACCGATGCGGAGACGTTCTCGCGAGAGCGGCCCCGACCGGCGGAAGGACCGGCGCGAGCCGGTCCCTCCGGGGATCGCAGAGGGGATCTTCAGGGGATCTCCCGGGGGATCTCCAGGGCGTCTCGGGGGCGCCTCCAGGGCGTCTCGGCTGCGTCTCCGGGGCGTCTCCAGGGCGTCTCCGGGGCGCCGCTAGGGGGTCGTCGGCGAGGAGGCCTCGGCGTAGCGCCGGCGCGGGATCCGGCCCGCCTGCCGCGCCTGGCGGCCGGCCGTCACGGCCGCCCTCATCGCCGAGGCCATGAGCTCGGGCCGCTGCGCCCGGGTGACCGCCGTGGCCAGAAGTACCGCGTCGCAGCCCAGCTCCATGGCCAGGGCGGCGTCGCTGGCCGTGCCGATGCCGGCGTCGAGGATCACCGGCACCCCGGCGGCCTCCACGATGAGCTCGATGTTGTGCGGGTTCCTGATCCCGAGCCCCGAGCCGATCGGCGCGCCCAGCGGCATCACCGCCGCGCAGCCGGCCTGCTCCAGCCGCCGCGCCAGCGCCGGGTCGTCGCCGATGTACGGCAGCACCACGAACCCGTCGGCCACCAGCCGCTCGGCCGCGTCGAACGTCTCGATCGGGTCGGGCAGCAGCGTGCGCTCGTCGGAGATGACCTCGAGCTTGACCCAGTTCGTCCCCAGGGCCTCGCGGGCCAGCCGGGCCGTCAGCACGGCCTCGCCCGCGGTGAAGCAGCCCGCGGTGTTCGGCAGCACCTTGATGTCGCGGCGGCGCAGCACGTCGAGGACCGAGCCGCGGGCGCCGGGGTCGAGCCGCCTCATGGCCACCGTGGTCAGCTCGGTGCCCGAGGCGACCAGGGCCTGGTCGAGCACCTCCAGGGAGGGCGCGCCGCCGGTGCCCATGATGAGCCGGGAGGCGAACTTCTCCCCGGCGATGATCAGCTCATCCACCCTGCACCGCCGTCAGCACCTCGACGCGGTCGTGGTCGCCGAGCGCCGTCGTCTCCCACGAGCTCCGCGTGACCACCTCGTCGTTCACGGCCACGGCCACTCCGGTGGTGGCGGTGGTCAGCGTCCGTACGGCCTGGGCCACGGTGGTGCCGTCGGCCACGTCATGCGCGGCGCCGTTGATCGTCACAATCATGAAATATCCCGAAATCTCGCGGGCGAGCACAGCGCGGCCAGCTCGCCCTCCTCACCCGTCAGAATCCCCGCGCCCGTCGAAACCCCCGCCGCCCGAGCCGCTGCCTGGGCCGCCGGCTGTGTGCCTGTCTGGGCCGCCGTCTGTGTGGCCGTCTGGGCCGTCGTCGTGGCCGCTGCCGGGGGTGCCGCCTGGGCCGCCGTCGTCGTGGACGGTGTCAGCACCGCCGACGTGACCAGGGCCGCCGTCAGGGGGGCCAGCAGCACCCCGCCCCGGTGGTGGCCGGTCGCCAGCACCAGCCCGGGGACCTCGCCCGCCCCGATGATCGGCAGGTTGTCGGGTGTGCCCGGACGCAACCCCGCGACCACGTCGGCGACCTCCAGCTCGGTGACGCCCGGCACCAGCTCCCTGGCGTCGCGCAGCAGCTCGTAGAGCCCGCCCGCAGTCACCCGGGTGTCGAACCCCAGCTCCTCCTGGGTCGCCCCGAGCACCAGCTCGCCGTCGCCCCGGGGGACGAGGTAGACGGGCGCGCCGTGCACCATCCCGCGTACGCACCGGCCGAGCAGCGGCTGCGGCGAGCGCAACCGCATGATCTGCCCCTTGACCGGCCGGACGGGCACGTCGGCCAGCTCCCCGCTCCACGCCCCGGCGGCCAGCACCACTCGCTCGGCCGCGATCTCCCGCACCGCCGGCTCAGGCTGACCGGGAACGGCCTCAATCCGCACCCCCGTCACAGCACCGGTCCCAGAGCCGGTCCCAGCGCCTGTCGCGGCGCTTGGAGCGGCGTCGCCGTCGCGCAGCAGGCCGGTCACCCGCGCCCGCAGCACGGGCACGCCCAGCCGGTCGAGCGCGGCCAGCAGCGCCGCCGTGACCCGGCGCGGATCGACCCAGGCGTCACCGGGGGCCAGCAGCCCGCCGCGCACCGAGGGGGCCAGCATGGGCTCCAGACGGCGGCACTCGCGCCCGGTCAGCCGCTCGACCCGCAGCCCCAGCTTGTCCATGAACGCCGCCAGGTCGTCGAGCGCCGCGAGGTCGTCGGCCCCGAAGGCGACGTCGAGCGTGCCGTCGGCGCGCAGGTCGAGCGCCCGGCCAGCGGCCCCCTCCGGCCCGATCACCCCGAACGCGCCCCCGAACGCCTCCCCGGCCCTCGTCCCGGCCCTGCCACCGGGAGGGCCGCTCAGCCCCGTGCCGAGCCCTGCCCCAGAGCCCGCACCGAGATCCGGGCCGAGGCCCGCGTCGGCGGCCAGTTCAGCGGCGAAGGACGGCCATCGGCTCAGCGAGGCGGCCCCCAGCCGCAGCAAAGGCTCCTCGGTGTAGGCGACCTCGCTGACGGGCGCCAGCATCCCGGCCGCCGCGTAGGAGGCCCCGCGGCCCGGGGCCGGATCGACCACCGTGACGGGCAGCCCCTCGCGGGCCAGCCGCCAGGCGATCGACAACCCGACGACCCCGCCGCCCACGATCACATTCATCCGCGCTCCCTTCGCCGGCATGATCCGGATCAGGTGTCTTGCGGTCGAAGGCCCGCTCAAGCCTTCCTCTCAGCCCGGTGACGGCCGGACTCCCGCGCGTCTTGCGCCTCCAGCCTACGGCCTCGGCGCGACGTGCCGGCACCGCCCCCGTTATGGTCATGAACGTGAACCATGTCGTAGTGGTGGGAGCGGGCCTGGCCGGGCTGCGCAGCGCGGAGGCGCTGCGCGGGCGCGGCTTCACCGGACGGATCACGCTGATCGGCCAGGAGCGCCATCGGCCCTACGACCGTCCGCCGTTGTCCAAGGCGGTCCTGTCCGGCGCGGCCGACTCCAGCTTCCTGGAGGCCGACCTCGACGCGCTGGAGGTCGACTTCTGGCCAGGCGTCACCGCCAAGGCCCTGCGCGAGGGCGTCGTGGAGACGACCGAGGGCGAGCTCGGCTACGACGGCCTCGTGATCGCCACCGGCGCCGAGCCGATCACCGTGCCCGGCGACGGCCCCCAGCACGTCCTGCGCACCCTCGACGACGCCCACGAGCTGCGCGCCGGGCTCGTGGCCGGAGCCCACGTGGCGATCATCGGCGCCGGCTGGATCGGCGCCGAGGTCGCCACCGCCGCCCGCAAGGCCGGCTGCTCGGTGACCGTGATCGAGGCCGGCCCCACCCCGCTGGCCAACGCCGTGGGCCCGGAGATCGGCGCCCGCACGCGACACTGGTACGACGGCATCGACCTGCGCCTGAACACCATGGTCGACGAGGTGGACGAGGGCGGCGTGCGGCTGGTGGGCGGCGAGTTCGTCCAGGCGCACGTGGTCGTCACGGGCATCGGCGTGCGCCCGGCAATCGAGTGGCTGGCCGGCTCCGACATCGACCTGCACAACGGCGTCGTCACCGACGAGCACCTGCGCACGTCCATGCCGAACGTGGTCGCCGCCGGCGACTGCGCGGCCTGGTGGTCGCGCCGTTACGGCGTCCGGCTGCGTGTCGAGCACTGGGACACCGCACTCGGCTCGCCCGAGGTCGCCGCCGCGACCCTGCTGGGGGAGGAGGCCGTCTACGACCCGGCCCCCTACTTCTGGTCCGAGCAGTTCGGCCACATGGTCCAGTACATCGGCCACCACCCCTCCGGCGACCGCCTGCTCTACCGGGGCGAGCCCGAGGGCAAGTGGTCGGCCGTCTGGCTGACGTCCGGCGACACCCTCGCCGCCGTGCTCGCCGTCGACCGGCCCCGGGACTACGTGCAGGGCCGTAGGATCATCGAAGGCGGGCACCGCCTCGACACAGAACGCCTGGTAGATCCAGAGGTCCCCCTACGGGATTGTGTTGTTTGAGCAAGGACGGCATGTGGTAGTTGTGGTTTCGTGACGCTTTCTGTTGCACAGATCGACCGGGAGACCGACCAGCTCGTCGACGAGTGGCTCACTCTCCCCGAAGTGGCCTCACGCCTCGACCTCTCGATCGGGCGGGCCAAGCAACTCCTCAAGGACCACAAGCTGCTCGGCGTGCGCCGTGGCGGCGGCGGGCCACAGGTTCCCGCGGTGTTCCTCGACGGGAAGGACGTGATGAAGGGCCTGCCCGGCACACTGACCGTGTTGCAGGACGCCGGCTACGACGACATCGAGTCGCTGCGCTGGCTCTTCACCCCAGACGAGTCCCTGCCGGGGTCGCCCATCGAGGCGATCAAGGCCGGCCGTCACACGGAGGTCAAGCGGCGTGCCCAGGCCCTCGGTTTCTGAGGCCCGCCTCTATCTCTGCACCGACGGCCGCCGCGACCGCGGCGACCTGGCAGAGTTCCTCGATTCGGTGCTGGCCGGCGGCGTGGACATCATCCAGCTGCGGGAGAAGGGCCTGGAGGCACGCGAAGAACTCGCGCTCCTGGAAGTCTTCCGCGACGCCTGCGACCGGCACGGCAAGCTGCTGGCCGTCAACGACCGGGCGGACATCGCCTTCGCCGCCCGGCCCGACGTGCTCCACCTGGGGCAGGACGACCTTCCCGTGACGGTCGCGCGAGAGATGCTCGGCGACGACATCGTCATCGGCCGGTCCACCCACTCCGTCGCCGAGGCGTCCGCCGCGGCCGTGGAGGAGGGCGTCGACTACTTCTGCTGCGGCCCGATCTGGCCCACGCCGACCAAGCCGGGCCGCCACGCGCCCGGCCCGGCGCTGCTGCGGCACGCGGCCTCACTGGGGCCGGCCCCGGGGTCGGCCGCGCCGCGGCCGTGGTTCGGGATCGGCGGCATCGACCTCACCAACCTCGACGAGGTCATGTCGTACGGCGTGAGCCGCGTGGTGGTCGTACGCGCGATCACCGACGCGGAGGACCCGGGGGCGGCGGCGGCCGAGTTCGCCAAACGCCTGACCCCCTGACCCCTGACCCCCTGACACGAACGGGCGCCCGTCCACGACGGGCGCCCGCACTCCACAGCGAGGCCGAAGCGGGCCGCTCAGGCCGGCCGCCGGTACCAGGGGCCCGGGTCAGGTCCTGCGGGACGTCGCGGCGATGGCCAGCTCGGTCAGCGCCGCGCGCGACCCGGCGGTGACCGGCGCCTCGTCGAGCGCGGCCAGCGCGTCCGTGAGATAACCGGCGATCAGGTCCTCGCACTCCCGCAGCGCGCCGCTGTCGGTGATGATCTCGCGCAGGGCGCTCACCCCGTCCTCGTCGAGCGCGGGGTCGCCGAGCAGCCTGCGCACCGTCGCGGCCGCCTCCGGGGGAGCCGCGGCCAGGGTGCGGGCCACCAGCATCGTGCGCTTGCCCTCCCGCAGGTCGTCGCCGGCCGGCTTGCCGGTCTGGGCCGGGTCGCCGAAGACGCCGAGGATGTCGTCCCTGAGCTGGAAGGCGATGCCGACGCGGCGGCCGTAGCCGGTGCACAGCTCGTCCATCCACGGCTCCAGCGCGCCGGCCGCGAGCACCAGGCCGAGCCTGAGCGGCTGCTCCACCGAGTACTTGCCGCTCTTGAACAGCGCCACCCGCAGCGCCGACTCGAAGGTGTTCTCGCCGTGGGCCTGCTCCAGCAGGTCGAGGTACTGGCCGCACATCAGCTCGGTGCGCATGTGGTCGTGGACGGGCTGGGCGGCGGCCAGCGACGCCGGCGGCAGGCCGCTGGTGCGCCACATCTCGCCCGACCACACCAGCAGCAGGTTGCCCAGCAGGATGGCGGCCCCCTCGCCGAACTGCGCGGCCGAGCCGTGCCAGCCCTCCTTCTCGTGCAGGGACTGGAAGCGGCGGTGGGCGGCCGGCATGCCCCTGCGCAGGTCGCTCTTGTCCATCACGTCGTCGTGCACGAGCGCGCTGGCCTGCAACAGCTCCAGCGACGCGGCGGCGGTGAAGATCTCGGGCACGTCGGTGCCGCCCGCGCCGCGCCAGCCCCAGTAGCAGAACGCGGGACGCAGGCGCTTGCCGCCGGCCAGCAGGTCGCCCGCGGCGGTGCGCAGCGGTTCGAGCTCGGCGTCGCCCGAGGCGGGCAGCTGCCGTTCGACGAACTCCCCGAGGGCGCGCTCCACCTGGGTGCGCAGGGCGTCCATGCTCGCGGCGTCAGTCGTCATGCCTTGAGACTAGTGGGCGCGGACTCGGGGTCGGGTCCCCGGTCTAGGGGCGGCCGATCCGGACACCGGCCTGTACGCTTGGGACATGGCGCTTGGTCGATCCTCCATCCTGCCCGATCGTGTCCCCACCGTCCGCGAGCTGCTCGCCACCGGTGGCCGGTCGTTCTCCTTCGAGTTCTTCCCGCCGAAGACCGACGAGGGCGAGCGGCAGCTGTGGAAGGCGATCAGGGAGCTGGAGTCCCTGCGTCCCACGTTCGTCTCGGTGACCTACGGGGCCGGCGGCTCGACCCGCGACCGCACGGTCGACATCGTCGAGCGCCTGGCCCACGACACCACGCTCACCCCTGTGGCGCACTTCACGGCGGTCAACCACTCGCTGCGCGAGCTGCGCCACCTGGTCGGCCGCTTCGCCGACGCGGGGGTGCGCAACATCCTGGCCGTGCGCGGCGACCCGCCCGGCGACCCGACCGCCGAGTGGGTACGGCATCCCGAGGGCGTGCTCTACGCCGAGGAGCTGGTGCGGCTCATCCGGCAGGCGGGCGAGTTCTGCGTGGGGGTGGCGGCGTTCCCGTACAAGCATCCGCGCTCGCCGTCGATCGAGTCCGACACCGAGTACTTCGTGCGCAAGTGCCGCGCGGGGGCCGACTACGCGATCACCCAGATGTTCTTCCAGGCCGACGACTACCTGCGGCTGCGCGACCGGGTGGCGGCCCAGGGCTGTGACACGCCGATCATCCCGTGCATCATGCCGGTCACGCAGATGAGCACGATCGCGCGGTCGGAGCAGTTGTCGGGGGCGCCGTTCCCGGCCGAGGTGGCGGCCCGCTTCGAGGCGGTCGCCGACGACCCGGCCGCGGTGCGGGCGCTCGGCATCGAGCACGGCGCGGAGCTGTGCCAGCGGCTGCTCGACGAGGGCGCGCCCGGCATCCACTTCATCACGTTCAACCGGTCCAGCGCCTCGCGCGAGGTGTTCCAGCGCCTGACGCCGGTCGCCGCCACCGCCTGACCTGCCATCGCCCGACCCCGCACAAAGCGGATGCCCGTCACCCGCCCGCAGGGGGACCGGGCGGGTGACGGGCAGGGGGTGGTATCCAGTCGGTAACGTGTCCGTCACTTTCTGTCATGAAGATGCCCTCGGGCATGACCAGGCAAACCCAGCGAGTACGGGCTTTACCTGCGGTGATGTGCGACGCCCTCAGTCGAGGGGGAGCGGGCGGCCGACGATCGCGTACTCCTCGTGGCCGCCGGGGAAGACGAAGCGGGTCAGCAGGTCGGCGAAGCCCATGCTGGCGTAGAGGTGGCGGGCGGCCGTGGGGCGGTCGTGCGTGGACAACACGGCCGAGCGCTCGGTGCGGCCGGCGCACAGAGTCCGGATCATGGCCCGGCCGATGCCCTTGCCCTGGTGGTCGGGGTGCACGTGGATCTCGGCCAGCTCGAACGCGTGGCCCATCCAGGCGTGCGCGGCCTCCTCGCCCGCCTCGTCGGCCAGCGCCCTGCTCACCACGTCGTGCCACCACTGGCCGGTCGCGCCGCGGAAGCCGTACGCGAAGCCGACGATCCGGGGGCGCGCCACGCCAGCCGGGTCGCGCAATTCTGCGAGATAGCACTGGAAATAGGGATATGTGCCGTGGTTTCGCATGATGGTCTTGCGGCCGGCGATCTGCTCGGGGGGTGGGTTCATCGCCGCCGTGTAGATGTCGATCACCGTGTCCAGGCGTTCGGTGAACTCGGCCGGGCCCGCCCCGCGAAACTCGATCACTCGTCGCACATTACTCGACGTCGACCGGAGTGCCTCCGGTGATCGCCACCAACTCCTCGAACGTCGTCGGGAAGACCGTCAGCGGGTGGCCGCCGGCCGCCCACACCACCTCGTGCTTGCTCAGCCAGTTGTCCACCAGGGTGCGGACCGGGGCCGGATGGCCGACCGGGGCCACCCCGCCGATCGGCTGACCGGTCGCGGCCCTGACGAACTCCGGCGTGGCCCGCCGCACCTTGGCGACGCCGGCCGTACGGGCGACGAGCTCGACGTCCACCCGGTGGGCGCCGCTGGTCAGGACCAGCAGCGGCGCGCCGTCGGCATCGAAGATCAGGCTGTTGGCGATCGCCCCCACCTCACAGCCGAGCTGGGCGGCGGCGGTCGCCGCGGTCGGGGCCTTCTCGGGCAGGACGACGATCTCTCCGGTGGCGCCCGCCGCGCGCAGGGCGGCCTCCACGACGACGGCGTTCGCCGGCAACTTCTCGGACATGAGGACACTCTAAACAGGTTGACCGGCTTATTACCTGTTCATGGTGGGTGGTGTAGGGTCCATCGATCCGGATAGTTCGTGATATGAGAGGTGGTACCGGTGGGGGCTCGACGGCTGCCTGGAGTGGCTGCTCTGCTGACGGCTGGGGCCGTCGTACTCACGGGCTGCGGCGCGCAGACGGGCACATCGGCCGCGACGACCGGGATCACCGGCGCGCCGGGCACGGTCGGCACAGGCAACGCGGCGGGTGCCAAGGCGGGCCCGGCGAAGGCGCCCGTCACAGCGCCTGTCACAGCGCCCGTCACTGCGCCCGTCACAGCGCCCGTCACGGCGCCGCGCAAGACGCTGAAGCTGGGCGCGAAGGGCACGTCCGTCACCTGGCTGCAGCGGCGCCTGGCGGCCCTGGGCTACCTGCCCGGCAAGGCCGACGGCAGTTACGGCGGCACCACCCTCGCCGCCGTCTGGGCCTTCCAGAAGGTCAACGGCATCACGCCGACCAGCACGATCGCCCGCAGGACGTGGGAGGCGCTGGAGCGGCCGAAGACCCCCACGGTGCTGGTGGCCAACGGCAGGCCGACCCGCGCCGAGGTCAACCTGACCAAGCAGATCATGGTCCTCTACGTCGACGGCCAGGTGCGGCTCATCACCCACGTCTCCTCCGGCAGCGGCGTCCCGTACTGCGAGACGACCACCTGGCAGGGCAAGGAGCAGCGCTTCTGCGGCTCGGCCCGCACGCCGACCGGCGACTTCCGCACGACGTGGCGGGCGAGCGGCTGGCACAAGTCCTACCTGGGGCAGCTCTACAACCCGATCTTCTTCAACGGCGGCATCGCCTTCCACGGCGCGCTGTCGGTGCCGCTCTCCCCGGCCTCGCACGGCTGCGTGCGCATGCCGATGAACGTCGCCGAGGTGCTGCCCGGCCTGCTCGGCAAGGGCGTGCCGGTGCATGTGAGAGGCGCGTTCAGGCGCGCATAACGTCCGCGTAACCGGATCCGGTGACGGCCGGGTTATCCGCCTCTTGCTGGACTTCCCCCGACTTCAGGGGGGATTCCATGACGACGACGTTCGCAGCTCGTGTTCCGGCTCCTGCCCCGTACGTGCGGCGCAGGAGCCGGTCGCGTTCGTGGTGGTTGCTGGCGATCGGGTGGGTGGCGCAGGTCGCGCTGCGGTTGTGGTTGTTCCGGCAGCACGCCGGGCCCGTGGCCAACCCGGACGAGACCGGATACCTGATCGCCGCCCGGTGGCTGGCCGGCGGGCCCGGGGCGGATCTGACCGGCTTCACCTTCTACCAGGGCGGCTACCCGCTGCTGCTGACGCCGGTGTTCCGGTTCACGCAGGATCCGGTGGTGGCCTACCGGCTGGTCGTCGCGGTGGGGTCGATGGTGGCGGCGGGGGCGTTCCCGCTGGCGTACCTGCTGCTGCGGCGGCTGGGGGCGGGGCCGCGGGCGGCGATGGCGGCGGCGTTCGCGGGCGGGTTGTCGCCGTCGCTGCTGCTGTTCTCGGGGCTGGCGCTGGCCGACGCGGTCCTGCCCACCCTCGTCCTGGCCTGGCTGGTCGCGCTGCACGACCTCGTGGCCAGGGGGTCGGTCAGGGCGGGCGTGCTGGCGGGCGTCCTGGCGGGGTACGCCATGGCGGTGCACCTGCGCGGCACCGTCGTCCTGGCGGTGACCCTGCTGGCGATGGCGGGGCTGCTCATCGCGGGCCGCAGGGGCGCGGCGGGGAGGTTCTTCACGCGCCGCCGCAGCTCGGCGGCCGGGACGGCGACGGCGGGGGTGTCCATCGCGCGCCGCAGGGGCGCGGCGGCCGGGCTGGTGGCCGCCGTGGCGGCGGCGGGAGCGGCGACGGCGCTCAACCGGGTGTTGTCCGCGGCGCTGTACCCGGGCGGGGCGCGTGACCTGTCCGGCCTCCTGGCCGAGCGGGTGAGCGGGCTCGACGGGCAGGCGTGGGCGCTGGCGGGGGCGGCCGGGCAGCTCTGGTACCTGATCGCCGGGACCTGGGGGCTGGCCGGGGTGGGGCTCGCGGGCGCCGTCGCCATCGTGGCCAGGCGGTCGGCGCCGGTGCCGCGGCGCGTGCTCGCGGCCGTCCTGCTGGCCACGACCCTGGGCATCGCCTACGCCTCCTCGGCCGCGCTCCCCGACGAGCACCGGATCGGCAACTACGCCTACGGCCGCTACCTGGCCTGCGTGGCGCTCGCCTGGACCCTGGCCGGGCTGCTCGTGCTGGCCAGGGCCGGCCGCGGGGCCCTCGTCCGGCACGCGCTCGCGGCGGCCGGGCTGCTGGCGGCGACCGGCGGCGTGGTGGTCCGGTACGCGGGGGACCGGCTCCAGCGGTACGCGTTCATCGCCTTCGACTTCCCCGAGGTGATCTTCCTCAGCCGGGTGCGGGACGCCTTCGACCTGGTCGCCGCCTCCCTCGCGGCGCTCGCCCTGCTGGCGGGCCTGGCGGCGGCGGCGCTGCTGACCGCCCGCCGGCGGTGGCCGGCGCTCCTGGCCGTGCTGGCGGCGGTCAACCTGGTCTTCGCCGCCGACCTGGCGCCGAAGTCCGCGCCCGCCGCCGGGCCCGACTGGCTGCCCGTCCTCACGGGCCCGGGACGGGTGGCCGTGGACCGGCGGGTGGTGTGGAACATCCGGGCCGTCCTGGCCTACCGCGTCTCCTGGACCGAGGCCGAGCTCTACGACGGTACGCCGCCGGCCGGCGTCTGCACCGCCGTCGTCCCGCCCGGCTCGGGGCCGGCGCCCGCGGGGTGGGCCGCGACCGGCGCGGGCGGCGCCCGCCAGGGCTGGACCACCTGGGTCAGCGACCGCTGCTCCGGCGGGTCAGCGCGGTGACGCCGTCCGGGCCGCGGTGTACGCGCGGACCATGCCGACGGCCTGGGCCAGGGCCGCCACCAGCAGGAGCAGGGCCGAGAAGTACTGGTACGGCGGGAGCGCGCCGGCGAAGGCCTGATGGTCGTAGAAACCGGGCAGCCGCGGCACGGGGTTGTAGACGGCCGCCGCGAGCCCCAGCACGTACGGCAGGATGAGCACGCCCGACACCACCAGCAGCGCGCCGCGACCCCGGGCCGCGCGGCGCAGCAGCAGGCCCACCACGGCGATCCCCGCGGCCGCGACGCCGGCCACCAGCGCGATGCCCCTGACGATCCACCACAGGTCCGAGCCCAGCGACGTCAGGCCGCCGGAGGTCATCGGGTCCGCCGGGTCGGGGCCCCGCGTCCCCGACGCCGTGCGCAGGGCCGCGTAGTTGACGGCCGCGTACGCCGCCGCCAGGACCGGCCCCGACAGCAGCAGGATGAGAGTGCCCGTCCGTCCTCGCACCGATCCCCCTCACACGACCGTTCCCGTCCGGCCGGTCCGTCCGCTGTCCGCCACTCGCACCGATTCGCGTCCGGCCGGTCCGTCCGCCGTCCGCCGTTCGCGCCGATTCGCGTCCGGCCGCTTCGTCAGCTGTCCGCCACCCGCGCGGACAGCCTGTCAGACGCGCGCCGTCACCCGCCACCCGCGGCCGCGTCGGCGGGGTGGTCAGCGGGGGAGGCCGTGGAGGGCGATGTCGGCGGCCCGGCGGGCGGCGTCGCGGGCCTGCTCCACCGGGAGGCCGTCGTTGAGCGTGGTCATCACGGCCAGCTTCACCGCGCCGATCAGCGACCCCACGGCGGCCGCCGCCTCGACCCGGTCGAGCCGGCCGGGATAGGCCGCCGACAGCGCGTCCGCCAGCCGGAGCTGGCTGTCGAACAGCAGGTGCAGCGCCCGCGCCTGGAGGGGCGGCTCGCGCATGATGAGCTCCAGGCGCAGCGCCGTCTGCTCCGACCAGGTGTCCTGGCCGTCGTCCGAGGTCGAGAGCGCGTCCTCGATGAAGGCGCGCAGCAGGTCGGCCGGCGTCTGGCCGGGGGCGGGCGCGGACAGGAACGCCAGCGCGCGCTCGATCTGGTGCTCGGAGTCGTAGAAGAGCACGTCCTCCTTGCTGGCGAAGTAGCTGAAGAAGGTGCGCGTGGAGACCTCGGCGCTGGCGGCGATCTCCGCCAGCGTGGTCTCCTCGTAGCCCTTCTCGCCGAACAGCCGGAGCGCGCCCTCGATCAGCGCCCGGCGCGTGCGCTGCTTCTTGCGCTCCCGCAGTCCTACCATGACGGAACTCTACACCGATATACGAATTTCATGCATTGAAGTTTTGCATCGGTTGAGGTTTTCTAGGAAGGTGAGCTCGGAAAGGAGCCAGCATGTCCGACCTGACCTTCCCCATCACCCGACGGCGGCCGTTCGATCCGCCCGAGGAAGCCACGGCCCTGCGACAACACGGCGCCATGCACCGCCTGACCTTCGCCGACGGCCACCTCGGCTGGCTGGTCACCGGCTACTCGGCCGCCCGCGCGATCCTGGCCGACCCCCGCTTCAGCAACCGTCCGGAGCGGCTGCACCCCGTCGTGCCCGCCCGGGTGCAGCTCCAGCAGCAACTGCCGCCCGGGTTCTTCCTGCGCATGGACGCGCCCGAGCACACGCGCTACCGCAAGCTGCTCATGGGGCAGTTCACCGTCCGGCGGATGAAGGCGCTCGAACCCAGGATCGAGGAGATCACCCACTCCTGCCTCGACGCCATGCAGGCCGCCGGGCCGCCCGCGGACCTGGTGCAGTCCTTCGCGCTGCCGATCCCGTCGCTGGTGATCTGCGAGCTGCTCGGGGTGCCGTACGAGGACCGCGCGGTGTTCCAGGAGGAGACCAAGATCCTGGTCAACCTGGAGACCCAGGCCGACGACGCCCTGGCCGCGTTCGCCAGGATCGGGGCGTACCTGTCGGAGCTGATCGGGCGCAAGCGGGCCGAGCCGGCCGACGACCTGCTCAGCGGGCTCGTCGGGGAGCTGAACCACGAGGAGCTGACCGGGGTCGCGTTCCTGCTGCTGCTGGCCGGGCACGAGACGACCGCCAACATGCTGGGGCTGGGCACGTACGCGCTGCTCACCAACCCCGACCAGCTCGCCGCCATGCGCGACGACCCGTCGGTGGTGGACAACGGCGTGGAGGAGCTGCTGCGCTACCTCACGATCATCCACCTCGGCCCGGTGCGCAGCGCCCTGGAGGACGTCGAGATCGAGGGCCACCTGGTCAGGGCGGGCGAGTCGATCGCCTTCCACCTGCCCACCGTGAACCGCGACCCCTCCCGCTTCCAGGACGCCGACCGCCTCGACGTCCACCGGCCGGTCGGCGGGCACCTGACGTTCGGTCACGGCATCCACCAGTGCCTCGGGCAGCAGCTCGCCCGGGCCGAGATGCGCATCGCGTACCCGGCGCTGCTGCGGCGGCTGCCTGGCCTACGCTTGGCCGTAACGCCTGAGGAGGTGCCGATGCGTTCGGACATGAGCATCTACGGAGTGCACCGCCTCCCTGTCACTTGGTAGGTCACGATGAAGATCACAGCGGATACGACGGTGTGCATCGGGGCGGGCATGTGCGCCCTGACGGTGCCGGAGGTGTTCGACCAGAGTGAGGACGAGGGCACGGTGGTGCTGCTGCACGAGGTGCCCGAGGAAGGGCAGGAGGAGGCCGTGCGGCGCGCGGTGTCGCTGTGCCCGTCGGGGGCCCTCTCCGTGTCCTGAGCCGCCTCGTCCGGTCTGACCGTCCCGCCGCCGCCACCGCCCCCGGTGGCGGCGGCTTCGTGCGCTCGCGGGTGGCGATCCCCGTGCCCGAACGGAGGGGCGTCGCGGGACGGATCGATCATTTCGCGCCATGGTCATCGAACCTGTGTTCGTGGAACAGGTTGACACCGAGCGTGATCGAAATTATGTTCGACCTAGTGGCGGTGAGGCTCGCGGCTCAACGTCACCCAAGGGCCTGGCCGCGGTCGTTCGCTTCCCCAAGCGAGTCCCGTGGCCAGGCTCCACGGGCGAAGGGCGCGTCCTCGTCGTCGGCGGAGACGAGTGGGCGTGTCCTGGCCGGACGGGGAGAGGGGAAGCTCCTCGTCCGGCCGGCCCGGCGGAAATGTCGGTGGCGTCTGAGAGTGTTGGCCTCACCGGCGGAGACGCCGGCCGCCGCCCACGACTCCAAGGAGGCGCGCAAGATGGCACCACGGCCTAGAGAAACACCCGGGCCCCGGCTGTCGCCTGCGGTTCGGGCACACTTGACCGATTCACGTTCCTGCCTGGCGGAGGCGACCGCCGCTCGCACCCCGGCATCCCGATATGTGGCCGCCCATCTGGCGGCTCTTCGTGCGGCTGCGGCGATCCTGGCCGCCCGTCCCCGTCCCATGGAGGGCCGCAGGCGCCGTCTGCGCAGCGCGTGGGAGCTGCTGCCCGAGGCCGAGCCGCACCTCGCCGAGTGGGCCGCCTACTTCTCCGTGAGCGCCGCCAAGCGCGCGGCCGCGGAGGCGGGCGTGGTCCGCGGCATCAGCGCGGCCGACGCCAATGAGATCCTGGCCGAGGCCGAGACGTTCGTCTCGACGGTGGAAGACCTGCTCGGCGTCCCCGCCCAGCCCCAGCTCCCGGTGGACGTGCCGCTGGCGGGCTGACCCCGCCGCCCGGCTCTCCAGGCGACGCCGCCGCGCGGAAGAGCGCGGGTGGCGGGGTCCAACAAAGCCGATGAACGTGAGCGAGGCGGCTGTTGCTGACACGCGTGCCCAAAAGGGGCCGGTCGGGTCTTCGCTTCGTCGGGCCTCGGTGGTCCCGCTGTCCCTCTGGTAGGCATCGCTTCGCGCCTGGCCCCTCGGGGCGCGTGCGGGGCTCAAGAATCGGTTTTGAGGGATTCGGGCCCTTTGTCGCGTTCGCCGATAATTGAAAGTTCATTTTCGGGGCGGTACGACGGAGGGCCCGCCAGGGGAATTGGCGGGCCCTTCGGGGGTGAAGCGGCGGGTTCTAGAAGGACTCGACGGCCCGGCGCGCCTCGGCGTCGAGCACACCCCAGCTGATGAGCTCCTCGGTCAACTCGCTGGGCGACTTGTCATAGATCACAGCCAACGAACGCAGGTCCTCCTGGCGGATCGACAGGACCTTGCCGTTGTAGTCGCCACGCTGGCTCTGAATGGTGGCGGCGTAACGGGCAAGCGCTCCGGCCTTCTCCTTCGGCAGTGTCGCCAGGCGCTCCAGGTCGATCACAAGCTTGGGAGTGGGCCCGAGCGGGCTCGGCGCGGCGCCTCCGGGCAGCAGCTCGGAGACGGGCACCCCGTAGAAGTCGGCAAGCTCGGCAAGTTTCTGCACGGTGACGGCTCGGTCGCCACGCTCGTAAGAGCCCACGACCACGGCTTTCCACCTGCCGCGCGACTTCTCTTCGACTCCATGCAGGGACAGCCCCTGCTGGGTGCGGATGGCGCGGAGTCGTGCACCCAGCGACTTTGCGTACTCAGACGGCATCGTGTGGCCCCCCGGCTCTCGTATGTATCGCTCTTAGTAGATTGTGCTCCCTTGCGGCATATGCCCCAGCCACCGGGGGGTACGGTGCCAGGCTCGGCACCATCGGTAGCCGTGGCCCTGGGTTTACCCCAGAACGCCGCGCGGTGTGGTTACGCACAGTGACGGTAAAGGGGTGGGAGCCTAAGGTCAAGCTGATTGGAAAAAAGATGCCGAATCCGGTCCGGGAGGGAACGCAACAAACGCCCCTCTTGTACCGATGGCAACACTACTTCGTCATAGTTTGACGAGTGAAATCGAGCGTCAGGTCTCGCGGGTCAGAATCATGACCGGGCAGGTCGCGGCCTGGACGATCTTGATGGACGTGTCGCCCAGGAAGACCCGGCGCAGCGGCCCGGCGTCGCTGGAGGCGCACACCAGCAGCTCTCCCGGCAGCCACGTGGTCGTGCCGAGCGCCTGTGCCACGTTCCGGCCCTCCAGGAGCTCCACCTCGACCTGAAGCCTGCGCCGCTGCCCCCGCGCCGCCGCGCGCAGGTCCGCGGCGGCCTGGTCGCGCAGCCGTACGAGCATGTCCTCCTCGACCTGGACGCGGCGGCCGGTCCTGACCACCAGGGTGACCAGCCGCAGCGGGATGTCCAGGGTGACCGCGGCCTTGGCCGCGCCCCGGACGGCGGCGTCGGCGCCGGGCCCGCGGCGGTAGGCGACGGTGATGCGCTCGAACGCGGCCGGCGGGTCGTCGCCGTAGCCGCGCGGGGCCAGCAGCACGGGCACCGGCGAGGAGTGCAGGAGCTGGTCGGCGGTACTGCCGACGGTGATGCGGGACCGGGTGCCGCCGGGCGCCGAGCCGATGACCACGACGTCGGCGCCGCGCCTGCGGGCCACCTCCACCAGCCCGCGCCCGCTGCCCTTGTTGGTGTGGCGCACGTACTCGGCCTGGTCGCCGGCCAGCTCGCGGGCCTGCGCCAGCGCGGTCTCGGCCTGCTCGCGCAGGTAGGAACGCCAGGCGCCCTCGTCGGCGCGGGCGGGGCCCGGCGTGGTCGTCACGGGCGGCTGGACGGTCGCGACCGTCAGGCTGCCCCCGGTCTGCCGGGTCAGCACGACGGCCAGCGCGAGCCCGTCCCAGCCGCGCGGCTCGGCGATGTACCCGGCCAGCACCTTGTCGAACTTCATGGTCACCGCACCTCGGCATTCAGCCGCGAATGCCCGTAGCCGTACAGGAAATAGCAGATCAGGCCGACCAGCATCCACAGGCCGAAGGCGGCCCAGGTGACGCCGGCCAGCCCGGCCATCACGATGACGCAGAAGATCGCGCCGAGCGCCGGGGTGAGGGGGAAGAGCGGCGTGCGGAAGCTGCGCGGCAGCTCCGGGCTGCGGTAGCGCAGGACCAGCACGCCGACGTTGACGATGAGGAAGGCGAACAGCGTGCCGATGCTGGTGGCCTCGGCGAGCTGGCCGAGCGGCACCAGCCCGGCCAGGACCGAGATGAACAGGGCCACGATCAGCGTGTTGGCGACCGGCACCTGGTGGCGCGGGTTCACCCGCTGGAAGATCCGGGGGATGAGCCCGTCGCGGGACATCGCGAACAGGATGCGGGTCTGGCCGTAGATGACCGTGAGCACGACGCTGGCGATGGCGATCACCGCGCCGAAGGAGACGATCACGCCCGGCCAGGTGGCGCCGGTGGCCTGGTCGACGATCTGCGACAGGCTGGCCTCGGTGCTCTCCGGGTCGAACTCGGTCCACGGCTTGGCCCCGATGGCGGCCACGGCGACCAGGACGTACACGGCGGTGACGATGAGCAGGGACAGCAGGATGGCCAGGGGCAGGTCGCGCTTGGGGTTCTTGGCCTCCTCGCCGGCGGTGGAGGCGGCGTCGAAGCCGATGTAGGAGAAGAACACCTGCGAGGCGGCCGCGGTGACCCCGGCCACCCCGAGCGGCGCGAACGGGGTGAAGTTCCCGGACTGGAACGCCGTGAACGCCACCACGCAGAAGAACACCAGCACCGCGATCTTGATCAGCACGAACACCGCGTTGGCCTTGGCCGACTCCGAGGCCCCGTAGAGCAGCAGCCAGGTGGCCAGGAGCACGATGAGGATCGCGGTGACGTTGACCACGCCGCCGTCCTGGCCGGGGGAGCGGGTGATCGCCTCGGGCAGCGTCCAGCCGAACAGGCTGCGCAGGAACGCGTTGAGGTACTCGCCCCAGCCCACGGCCACGGCCGCGACGGACACGGCGTACTCCAGCATGAGGCACCAGCCGCACACCCAGGCCACCAGCTCGCCCAGCGTCGCGTACGCGTAGGAGTAGGACGAGCCGGACACCGGGATCGTCCCGGCCAGCTCGGCGTACGACAGGGCCGAGAACAACGCCGTGACGGCCGCCAGCACGAACGCCAGCACCACCGCCGGCCCCGCCTTGGGCACCGCCTGGCCGAGGATGACGAAGATGCCGGTGCCCAGCGTGGCGCCCACGCTGAACAGCGTGAGCTGCCACAACGTCATCGTGCGCCGCAGCTCGCCGCCCTCGCCCTGCCCGCCCTCGGCCACGATGCGCTCGGTCGGCTTGGTGCGCAGCAGCCGTGCGGCCAGTGTCACGTCGGTCTCCTAGAGGGTCGGTCTCCTAGAGGGTGCTGGTCAACGGCCACATCCCGTTGGGTGTGACAATCGTGCCCGCGGAACCGGCGAGTATGTCCTTCGCCTCGTCCAGCCTGCCGATGGCGGCCATGTCGCCGGTCGTCTCGACGAACCGGCACACCGCCTCGACCTTCGGTCCCATCGACCCGGCCGGGAAGCGCAGGCCGCGCAGCTCGTGCGGGGTGGTGCAGGCGATCTCGCTCTGGCCCGGGGCGCCGAAGTCGCGGTACACCCGCGGGACGTCGGTCAGGATGAGGAAGGCGTCGCACTCCAGCGCCTCGGCCAGCATCGAGGCGGTCAGGTCCTTGTCGATGACGGCCTCGACGCCCGCCAGCCGGCCGCGCGCGTCCCGCACGACCGGGATGCCGCCGCCGCCCGCGCAGACCACCACCACGCCCTCGCGGACCATCTTGCGGATCAGCCGGGTCTCCACGATGCGCTGCGGCGTGGGGGAGGGGACGACGCGGCGCCAGTGGTCGCCGTCGGGCTTGACCGTCCAGCCGTACTCGGCGGCCAGTTTGCGGGCCTCGTCCTCCTCGTAGATCTGGCCGACGAACTTGGTGGGGTCGTCGAAGGCCGGGTCGACGGCGCTGACCAGGGTCTGGGTGACCATGGCGAGCACCTGCCGGCCGGGCAGGGCGTTCTGCAGCGCCTGCTGCATCCAGTAGCCGAGCATGCCCTGCGTCTGCGCGCCGAGCGTGTCGAAGGGGTAGGGCCGGCTCAGGTTCGGGTCCGCGGCGCTCTCCAGCGCCAGCATGCCGACCTGGGGGCCGTTCCCGTGGGTGATGACCAGCTCGTGCTCGCCGGCCAGCTGTGCCAGCGTCCTGACGGCGGTGGCGATGTTGTCCCTCTGCACGTCGGCGTCCGGCTTCTGGCCGCGCTTGAGCACCGCGTTGCCGCCGAGTGCGACGATGACCCGCATTCAGTCCCCCAGGGTTGCGACCATGATCGCTTTGATGGTGTGCAGCCGGTTCTCGGCCTCGTCGAAGACGATGGAGCGCGGCGACTCGAAGACCTCGTCGGTCACCTCCAGGGCCTCCAGGCCGGTCCTGGCGTAGATGTCGGTGCCGACGCCGGTCTCCCGGTTGTGGAAGGCGGGCAGGCAGTGCATGAACTTCACGTCCGGATTGCCGGTGGCCCGGACGACGTCGTCGTTCACCTGGTACGGCAGCAGCAGCTCGATCCGCTCGTCCCACACCTCCTTCGGCTCTCCCATCGAGACCCACACGTCGGTGTAGAGGAAGTCGGCGCCCCTGACGCCCTCGGCCACGTCCTCGGTGATGGTGATCCGGGCGCCGGTGGACCTGGCCAGCTCCTCGGCGGGCCGCACCGCGAGGTCCCGGTCGGGCCGCAGCGCCGCCGGGGTGACCAGCCGGATGTCCAGGCCGAGCAGCGCGCCGGTGACCAGCAGCGAGTGGCCGGTGTTGTTGCGCGCGTCCCCCAGGTAGGCCAGGGACACCTCGCGCAGCGGCTTGTCGCTGTGCTCCTGGACGGTGAGCATGTCGGCCAGCATCTGCGTGGGGTGCCACTCGTCGGTCAGGCCGTTCCACACCGGCACGCCGGACAGCGCCGCCAGGTCCTCGACGTAGGACTGCTTGCTGCCGCGGTACTCGATGCCGTCGAACATGCGGCCCAGCACCCGCGCGGTGTCCCTGACCGACTCCTTGTGCCCGATGTGCGAGCCGGCCGGGTCGAGGTAGGTGACGTGCGCCCCCTGGTCGTGGGCGGCCACCTCGAACGCGCAGCGGGTGCGGGTGGAGGTCTTCTCGAAGATGAGCGCGATGTTCTTGCCCTTGAGCCGCTGCCGTTCGATCCCGGCGTACTTGGCGGCCTTCAGCTCCGCCGACAGGTGCAGCAGGAAGCCGAACTCCTCCGGTGTGAAGTCCAGTTCCTTGAGGAAACTGCGGTTGCGCAGGTTGAACGCCATGTCGCCCCTTCCCTGTGGCCGCCCGGGTGCCGGCCGGACGTCCGCTAGATGCCGTCGCGCTCCAGCGGGCAGCTCATGCACCGCGGGCCGCCGCGCCCTCTGCCGAGCTCGCTGCCCCGGATGGTGATGACCTCGATGCCGTTGTCGCGCAGGTGGTTGTTCGTGGTGGTGTTGCGCTCGTAGGCGATGACGACGCCGGGCTCGACGGCCAGGCCGTTGCAGCCGTCGTCCCACTGCTCGCGTTCGGCGGCGTACACGTCCTGGTGGGGGGTCAGGACGGTGATGTCGTCCATGTCGAGGGCGCGGGCGATGGCCTTGTGCATGTCCTGGGGCGGGTGGTCGGTGACCCGCAGCTCCTTGGAGGTCTCGCCCGGCTCGATGGTGTACGCCGGCAACATCCCGAGCCCGGCGTACTTGGTGAACACCCCGACGTCGAGCATGGTCATGACCGTGTCGAGATGCATGAACGCGCGTGCCTTCGGCATGTCCAGCGCCACGATCCGGGTCGCGGACCCGGCCGCGAACAGCCGCTGGGCCAGCATCTCGACCGCCTGCGGCTGGGTGCGCTCGCTCATCCCGACCAGCACCGCGCCGCGCCCGATGACCAGCACGTCGCCGCCCTCCAGGGTCGCCGGGGCCATCGCGTGGCCGGGCAGCCAGCAGTGGAAGCCGCCCTCGTAGGGCCGGTCGAAGCCGGCGGCGAACATCGGGTGGAACCGGTAGACGGCCTCCAGGTTGACCGTCTCGCGCATGCGGGCCTTCTTGCGCATCGCGTTGATCGACACGCCGTCGTAGATCCAGCAGGAGGTGTCGCGGGTGAACAGGTGGTTGGGCAGCGGCGGCAGGACGAAGTCGTCGTCGGCGGTGGTGTGGAAGGCCACCGACTTGGGGTCGCAGCCCATCGCGACCAGCTCGCGCTTGGTGATGCCGCCGGTCAGGTGCATCTGGAGGGTGCCGGCGTCCATGCCGTCGAGGGTGTTGCGGATGTCGTCGATGGCGGTCGGGCCGAGCCAGCGTTCGTCGATGACCGCGTCCAGGATGTGCTTGCGGGCCTCGGGGATGTCGACCACGTCGCGCAGGAGGTCGGCCAGCATGTGGACGACGATGCCGCGTCCGCGCAGCACCCGCTCGAACTCCTCGTGCTCCTCCACCGCGCGCTGCACCCACAGCACGTCGTCGAACAGGAAGGCGTCCTTGTTGCTGGGGGTCAGCCGCTTGAGGGCCAGCTCCGGCTTGTGCAGCAGGACCTGGCGCAGTCGGCCGACCTCTGAATCGACATGAAAGGTCATTTTTCAGATATCCCCTCAGCGCGGCGGACATCACGCGGGCCGTACTCGCCGTGTCTGGCCTTCAGCCAGATGTAGACGGGCACGCCGACCAACAACATCAGCGTCCCGCCGAGCACGGCGGGGGCCCCCGAGCCGTACGCCATCCAGAACGAGAACAGCAGCGCGAGCACCGCGACGGTCAGGTCGCGGGCCAGCCGCCCGCGGTCGATCCGCCGCTCCCGGGTGACCAGCCAGAACAGCTGCGCGGCGGCCGAGAAGAAGTAGGGGATGACCGTGGTGAAGGAGGCCAGCAGCACGATGGTGTCGAAGGCGTTGGCGGAGGCGTAGCCCACCAGCAGCATGAGCGAGGTCAGGACGGTCCCGGCCAGGATGCCCGTCAGGGGCGCGCCGCGCCGGGAGACCACGGAGAAGGCGGGCGGGAACATGCCGTCCCTGGCGGCGGCCAGCGGCATCTCGGCGACCAGCAGGGTCCACCCGTTGAGCGCGCCGATGCCGGAGACGACGGCGCAGGCCGCCATCAGCAGCCCGCCGCCGGTGCCGCCGAACATGTGGTCCAGCGCCGCGGCGAACGGCGCGGTGGACCCGACGAGCTCCTCCTGCGGCACGGTGCCCATGACGGCGACCGTGCTGAGGATGTACATGACGGCGCAGGCCAGCACGCCGATGACGCTGGCCCGGCCGATGGTGCGGACCGGGTCCTTGACCCGGTCGGCCGCGATGGCGGCGCTCTCCACGCCCGAGTAGATGAACAGCGTGACCGCCCCCGCCAGGGAGACGGCCGAGACCCAGCCGCCGCCGCTGGCGTTGAACGGCGGGTAGTTGTCCTGGTGCACGAAGAACAGGCCCACGATCGCCACGAACAGCAGCGGCGTGAACTTCAGGACCGTGGTGACCACCTGGAAGGCGGCCGCGTTGCGCACCCCGGCCAGGTTCACCACGGCCGGGATCCACAACCCGGTCAGGCCGATGAGGATCGCGCTGAGCGTGCTGCCCCAGTTGAGCCCGAACAGCCCGTGGGCCAGGTACTGGACGTAGCCCACCCACGCCACGGCGATGGCCGCGTTGCCGATCCACGCGGTCAGCCAGAACGACCAGGCGATCCAGAACCCGGCGAACTCCCCGAACGCCTCGCGCGCGTAGGCGTAGGGGCCGCCCGCCGCCGGGATGCGCCCGCCCAGACGGCCGAAGACGATCGCCATCGCGATGGCGCCCGCGGTGACCAGGACCATGGAGACCAGGCTCACCGTGCCGAACGCGGCCAGCGAGGCGGGCAGCAGGAAGATGCCGGTGCCCACGACGTTCCCCATGACCAGCGCGACGGCCGCGCCGAGGCCGAGGCCGCCGGCGGCCGCCGGGCGCCTCCCGCGCGCCGCCGTGGTCACGCCGTCGGAGGGCGGACGTGGTTCCCCCATGCGTGCCCCCCGCGCGAGTCCCCAGGAAGAGCCGCCGCCGAGCGCGTACGGCCCTCGGGGACGTGCCCTACGCGCAGGACGCCGACACGGGGGGTTGCGGGGGTTTTACCTGATCACGGCGTGCGGCAGGGGGTCGGCCGAACCCGTCAGCAGCAGCACGACGGCGAACACCGCCAGGCACAGCGCCATCAGGGCCAGCGGCCAGGCCAGCGACGCGGGAGCGCCGTGCCGGGACATGGCCGCGAACAGCTCGGGGTCCTCGTCCCTGACCTGCCGGGCGATGGCCTTGAGCACCGACTGCTCGCGTGCCGACAGCGCCATGTGAAACCTCCCCCGAGAAGACTTAGAGCAGGTTTTATACCTGTATGTCGGTAATTGCCAAATTCGCCGGGCCGGCCGGGCCGAACGGCCTGCCAGGACGCCCGCCACACCCGTACGGCAGGGCGGGGCGCTCACGTTGTACCAGGTAGCCCCTGGTACTGTGTGTCCCGACCAACACCCTTTTAAGACCCGTCCCGTGAGGCGGGAAAGGTGGTGAGATCCCTCCATGTCCGATTCCAGGGCCGTGCTCGAAGGCCCGGACATCCACCGGGCGCTGACCCGAATCGCGCACGAGATCCTCGAACGCACCAAGGGCGCCGGTGACGTAGTCCTCCTCGGCATCCCCACCCGCGGCGCCACGCTCGCCCGCCGGCTCGGCGACCGCGTCGAGCAGTTCGAAGGGCTCAAGATCCCCGTCGGCTCGATCGACATCACCATGTACCGCGACGACCTGCGCCGCGGCCCCGTCCGCCCGC
Source organism: Nonomuraea sp. NPDC001636 (assembly GCF_040298265.1). NCBI lineage: Bacteria > Bacillati > Actinomycetota > Actinomycetes > Streptosporangiales > Streptosporangiaceae > Nonomuraea > Nonomuraea sp. NPDC001636. The sequence continues at coordinate 59,083 of NZ_JBEOZT010000006.1, read as the reverse complement.
TCGGCCGCACCGAGCTGCCGCCCGACGGCATCGACGGCAAGGTGGTCGTCCTCGTCGACGACGTGCTCTACTCCGGCCGCACCGTCCGCGCCGCGCTCGACGCGCTCAACGACCTCGGCCGCCCGACCGCCGTGCAGCTCGCCACGCTGGTCGACCGCGGCCATCGCGAGCTGCCCATCCGCGCCGACTACGTGGGCAAGAACCTGCCCACCGCCAAGAGCGAGAAGGTCAAGGTCTACCTCTCCGAGATCGACGGCCGCGACGCCGTCCTGCTCATGAAGGAGGACGACAGGTGAACCGGCACCTCATCTCGGCGGGCGACCTCACCAAGGACGACGCGCTGCTCATCCTCGACACCGCCGAGGAGCTGGCCAGGGTCTCGGAACGATCCATCAAGAAGCTGCCCACGCTGCGCGGCCGCACGGTGGTCAACCTGTTCTTCGAGGACTCCACCCGCACCAGGATCTCCTTCGAGGCGGCGGCCAAGCGGCTCTCGGCCGACGTCATCAACTTCTCGGCCAAGGGGTCGAGCGTCTCCAAGGGCGAGTCGCTCAAGGACACCGCGCTCACCCTGGAGGCCATGGGCGCCGACGCCGTCGTCATCCGCCACGGCTCCTCCGGCGCGCCGCACCGGCTGGCCGGCTGGGTGCGCGGCAGCGTCGTCAACGCCGGCGATGGCACCCACGAGCACCCCACGCAGGCGCTGCTCGACGCCTTCTCGATGCGCCGCCGCCTCGGCGGGCTCGACGGCCGCCGGGTCACCATCGTCGGCGACGTGCTGCACAGCCGGGTCGCCCGCTCCAACGTGCTGCTGCTCAACACGCTCGGCGCCGAGGTCACCCTCGTCGCGCCGCCCACGCTGCTGCCCGTCTCGGTCGGCACCTGGCCGTGCGAGGTGTCCTACGACTTCGACGCCGTGCTGCCCAAGTCCGACGCGGTCATGATGCTGCGGGTGCAGAAGGAGCGGATGAACGCCGCCTACTTCCCCAGCGAGCGCGAGTACTCCCGCCGCTACGGCCTCGACCGCGACCGCTTCGCCAAGATGCCGGACGAGGCCATCGTCATGCACCCCGGGCCGATGAACCGGGGTATGGAGATCGCCGCCGAGGTGGCCGACTCGCCGCGCTCCACCATCGTGGAGCAGGTCGCCAACGGCGTGACCATCCGCATGGCCGTCCTGTACCTGCTGCTCGGGGGAGAGATCCAGTGAGTGAGCGGAGCGAACGAACCAGTAGGCACAGCATCATGATGATCGTCGTGCCGACGAAGGAGGCACGATGATCATCAAAAACGTCAGGATCCTCGGCGGGGAGCCGGTGGACCTGCGGATCGCCGACGGGCGCATCGCCGAGATCGGCGCCGGCCTCGACGCCGGCCCCGGCGGCGAGACCGTCGACGGCGGCGGCGCGATCGCGCTGCCCGGCCTGGTCGACCTGCACACCCACCTGCGCGAGCCCGGCCGCGAGGACGCCGAGACCGTCCAGACCGGCACCCAGTCCGCGGCCCGCGGCGGCTACACCGCCGTGCACGCCATGGCCAACACCTCGCCCGTCGCCGACACCGCCGGCGTGGTCGAGCAGGTGTGGCGGCTCGGCCGCGAGTTCGGCCACTGCGACGTGCAGCCGGTCGGCGCGGTGACCGTCGGCCTGGAGGGCAGGCAGCTCGCCGAGCTCGGCGCGATGGCCGACTCGGCCGCCCGGGTCCGGGTCTTCTCCGACGACGGCAAGTGCGTCAGCGACGCCGTGCTGATGCGCCGCGCCCTGGAGTACGTCAAGGCGTTCGACGGCGTCGTCGCCCAGCACGCCCAGGAGCCCAGGCTCACCGAGGGCGCCCAGATGAACGAGGGCGTCGTCTCCGGCAGGCTCGGCCTGACCGGCTGGCCGGCGGTGGCCGAGGAGGCGGTCATCGCCCGCGACTGCCTGCTGGCCGCGCACGTCGGCTCCCGCCTGCACGTCTGCCACGTCTCCACCGCCGGCTCGGTCGAGATCATCCGCTGGGCCAAGTCCAAGGGCTGGAACATCACCGCCGAGGTCACCCCTCACCACCTGCTCCTCACCGACGACCTCGTCGAGGAGTCCCCGGTCGGCGCCTACAACCCGATCTACAAGGTCAACCCGCCGCTGCGCACGCACGCCGACGTCCAGGCGCTGCGCGCCGCGCTGGCCGACGGCACGATCGACGTCGTCGCCACCGACCACGCCCCGCACCCGGTCGAGGACAAGGAGACCGAGTGGCCGGCCGCGGCCATGGGCATGATCGGCCTGGAGACCGCGCTGAGCGTCGTCCAGGAGGCCATGGTCGAGACCGGGCTGCTCGACTGGGCCGGGGTCGCCGAGCGCATGTCGATCACCCCCGCCCGCATCGGCCGCCTGTCCGGCCACGGCCGTCCGCTGGAGCCGGGCGCGCCGGCCAACATCACGCTGTACGACCCGTCGGCCCGCACCGAGGTGGACCCCTCCGCCTACGCCTCCAAGAGCAGGAACACCCCGTACGAGGGGATGACGTTGCCCGGCCGGGTGGTGGCCACGTTCCTGCGCGGCACGCCGACCGTTCTCGAAGGGAAGCTGGTTTGAACACCGCGGTGCTCGTCCTGGAAGACGGCCGCGTCTTCCACGGAACTCCTTACGGCGCCGAAGGCGAGACGTTCGGCGAGATGGTCTTCAACACCGGCATGACCGGCTACCAGGAGACCCTCACCGACCCCTCCTACCACCGGCAGATCGTCGCCATGACGGCCCCGCACATCGGCAACACCGGCGTCAACGACGAAGACCCCGAGTCGGGCCGCGTCTGGGTCGCCGGGTACGTCGTGCGCGAGCCGTCCAGGATCGTCTCCAACTGGCGGGCCGACCGCTCGCTCGACGACTACCTCAAGCAGCAGGGCGTCGTGGGCATCGCCATCACCGGCACCCGCGCCCTGACCCGCCACCTGCGCGAGCGCGGCGCGATGCGGGCCGGCATCTTCTCGGCCCCCTCCGCGACGGTGGAGGAGCTCGTCGAGCGGGTGCGGCGCGCGCCCGCCATGGAGGGCGCCGACCTGGCCGCCGAGGTGGCCACGGCCGAGCCCTACGTCGTGCCCGCAGTCGGCGAGAGGCGCTTCACGGTCGCCGCCGTCGACCTCGGCATCAAGGGCATGACCCCGCACCGCATGGCCGAGCGCGGCTGTGAGGTGCACGTGCTGCCCGCCACGGCCACGTACGAGCAGATCATGGCGGTCGAGCCCGACGGCGTGTTCTTCTCCAACGGCCCCGGCGACCCCGCCACCGCCGACGTGTCGGCGCTGCGCAGCGTCCTTGAGGCCGGGGTGCCGTTCTTCGGCATCTGCTTCGGCAACCAGCTGTTCGGCCGGGCGCTCGGGCTGTCCACGTACAAGCTGCGCTACGGCCACCGCGGCGTCAACCAGCCGGTCCAGGACGTGCGCACCGGCAAGGTCGAGATCTCGGCCCACAACCACGGGTTCGCCGTCGAGGCCCCGATCGGCGAGCCGTTCGAGACCCCCTACGGCCCGGCCGAGGTCAGCCACGTCAACCTCAACGACCGGTGCGTGGAGGGCCTGCGCCTGCTCGACGGGCGCGCCTTCAGCGTCCAGTACCACCCCGAGGCCGCCGCGGGGCCGCACGACGCCGCTTATCTCTTCGACGAGTTCTGTGAGGTCATGAGCCGTGCCCAAGCGTGAGGACATCCGGTCGGTCCTGGTGATCGGCTCCGGCCCGATCGTGATCGGCCAGGCGTGCGAGTTCGACTACTCGGGCACGCAGGCCTGCCGCGTGCTGCGGGCCGAGGGCTTCCGCGTCATCCTGGTCAACAGCAACCCGGCCACGATCATGACGGACCCCGAGTTCGCCGACGCCACGTACGTCGAGCCGATCACCCCCGAGTACGTCGAGAAGATCATCGCCAAGGAGCGCCCCGACGCGCTGCTGCCCACGCTGGGCGGCCAGACCGCGCTGAACACCGCGGTCGCGCTGCACGAGTCGGGCGTGCTGGAGAAGTACGAGGTCGAGCTGATCGGCGCCGACTTCGACGCGATCCAGGCGGGCGAGAACCGCGAGAAGTTCAAGGAGATCGTCGCCAAGGTCGCCCGCGAGCACGGGCTCAACGCCGAGTCGGCCAAGTCGGTCATCTGCCACACGATGGAGGACTGCCTGGCCGCCGCCGGCGAGCTGGGCTACCCGCTGGTCGTGCGGCCCAGCTTCACCATGGGCGGCGTCGGCTCCGGCTTCGCCTACGGCGAGGAGGACCTGCGCCGCATCGCCGGCGCCGGCCTCGACGCCTCGCCGACCACCGAGGTGCTCCTGGAGGAGTCCATCCTCGGCTGGAAGGAGTACGAGCTGGAGGTCATGCGCGACAAGGCGGACAACGTCGTCATCGTGTGCTCCATCGAGAACATCGACCCGATGGGCGTGCACACCGGCGACAGCGTCACCGTCGCGCCCGCGCTGACCCTGACCGACCGCGAGTACCAGAACATGCGCGACGTGGCCATCGCGGTCATCCGCGAGGTCGGCGTGGACACCGGCGGCTGCAACATCCAGTTCGCCGTCGACCCGCGCACCGGGCGCATGATCGTCATCGAGATGAACCCGCGCGTCTCCCGCTCCAGCGCCCTGGCCTCCAAGGCCACCGGCTTCCCGATCGCCAAGATCGCCGCCAAGCTGGCCATCGGCTACACCCTCGACGAGATCCCCAACGACATCACCAAGGAGACCCCGGCCTCCTTCGAGCCGACGCTCGACTACATCGTGGTCAAGGTGCCGCGCTTCGCCTTCGAGAAGTTCCGCGGGGCCGACCGCACGCTGACCACGCACATGAAGTCCGTCGGCGAGGCCATGGCCATCGGCCGCTCCTTCGCCGAGGCGCTGCAGAAGGCGCTGCGCTCGCTGGAGAAGAAGGACTCCGCCTTCAGCTGGGCGGGGCCCGTCCTGGACAAGGACGAGCTGCTGGCGGCCTGCCGCACCCCGCACGACGGGCGGCTGCGCACGATGCAGCAGGCCGTGCGCGCGGGCGCGACCGCGGCCGAGCTGTTCGAGGCCACCAGCGTCGACCCCTGGTTCCTCGACCAGCTCCTGCTGCTGGAGGAGGAGGCCCAGGAGATCGCCGCCGCGCCCGAGCTCACCGCCGCCGCGCTGACCCGTGCCAAGCACCACGGCTTCTCCGACGCGCAGATCGCCGAGATCCGCGGCGTCGAGGAGGCCCACGTGCGCGGCCTGCGCCACGCGCTCGGCGTGCGGCCGGTCTACAACACCGTCGACACCTGCGCCGCCGAGTTCGCCGCGAAGACGCCGTACCTGTACTCCACCTACGACGAGGAGACCGAGGTCCCCTCCGGCGAGCGGGAGAAGGTCATCATCCTCGGCTCCGGGCCCAACCGCATCGGGCAGGGCATCGAGTTCGACTACGCGTGCGTGCACGCCTCCTTCGAGCTGTCGCGGGCCGGGTTCGAGACCGTCATGGTCAACTGCAACCCCGAGACCGTCTCGACCGACTACGACACCTCCGACCGGCTCTACTTCGAGCCGCTCACGCTGGAGGACGTCCTGGAGGTCGTGCACGCCGAGCAGCAGACCGGCCCGGTCGTGGGCGTGATCGTGCAGCTCGGCGGCCAGACGCCGCTCGGCCTGGCGCAGGCGCTGAAGGACGCGGGCGTGCCCGTGGTCGGCACCTCGCCCGAGTCGATCCACCTGGCCGAGGAGCGCGGCGCGTTCGGGCGGGTGCTGGCCGAGGCCGGGCTGCCCGCGCCCAAGCACGGCACCGCGCTGACGGTGCCCGAGGCGCTGGAGATCGCCGGGGAGATCGGCTACCCGGTGCTGGTCCGGCCCTCGTACGTGCTCGGCGGGGCCGGCATGGCCATCGTCTACGACGACGAGACGCTGACGACGTACATGGCGGCCCAGGAGGGCGGCCACCCGGTCCTGGTGGACAAGTTCCTCGACGAGGCCATCGAGATCGACGTCGACGCGCTCTACGACGGCCAGGAGCTCTTCCTCGGCGGCGTCATGGAGCACATCGAGGAGGCCGGCATCCACTCCGGCGACTCGGCCTGCGCCCTGCCGCCGCTCACGCTCGGCAGCCACGACGTCAAGCGCATCCGCGCCGCCACCGAGGCCATCGCCGCCGGGGTGGGCGTGCGCGGGCTCCTGAACGTCCAGTACGCCATGTCCGCCGGCGTCCTGTACGTCCTGGAGGCCAACCCGCGGGCCAGCCGTACCGTGCCGTTCGTGTCCAAGGCGACGGCCACGCCGCTGGCCAAGGCGGCGGCCCGGGTGATGCTCGGCTCCTCGATCGCCTCGCTGCGCGCGGAGGGCATGCTGCCGGCCACCGGCGACGGCGGCACGCTGCCGCTGGAGGCGTCCATCGCGGTCAAGGAGGCCGTGCTGCCCTTCAACCGCTTCCGGGGCGTCGACACCGTGCTCGGGCCCGAGATGCGCTCCACGGGCGAGGTCATGGGCATCGACGCGTCCTTCGGCGTGGCGTTCGCCAAGTCCCAGGCCGGGGCCTACGGCGAACTTCCGACCAAGGGACGCGCGTTCGTGTCCGTGGCCAACAGGGACAAGCGTGCGATGATCTTCCCTGTGAAGGCACTGGCCGACCTCGGCTTCGAGATCCTCGCCACCGAGGGCACGGCCGAGGTGCTGCGCCGCAACGGTGTCCATGCCAAGATCGTGCGAAAGCACAGCGAGGGGACCGGGCCCGGAGGTGAGCCTACGAGCGTGCAGGCGATTCTCGACGGCGAGGTGGACCTGATCGTCAACACGCCGTTCGGCAGCCCCGGTCAGTCCGGGCCGCGCCTGGACGGCTACGAGATCCGCACCGCTGCGGTGCTGCGCGGCATCCCGTGCATCACCACCGTCGCGGGGCTGGCCGCGGCGGCGGCCGGGATCCAGGCGATCGTCCGCGGCGACGTCGGCGTGCGGTCACTCCAGGAGCACGCACAGGCACTACGCGGCTGACCCGCGCGGGAGGTGAAGACGACTGGCCGGCACACCTGTGCAGGTGACGGGCACGGTGCTGACGACGCGCCGGGTCGACGCCTACCATGCGCTGACGGTGGTGGCGCCCGGCATCGCCGAGCGTTACCGCCCCGGCCACTTCGTCTCCGTGGCGGTCGGCGGGGCCCACACGTCGATGGTGACGCGCCGCGCGCTGTCCATCCATGACGTCAAGTCCGACTACGGCGGCACGGTCGAGCTCGTCTTCACCGTCGCCGGGCCGGGCACGTCCTGGCTGGCCGAGCGGCGCGCCCGCGACACGCTCGACCTGGTCGGGCCGCTCGGCCGGCCCTTCCCGCTGCCGCGCGACCCGGTCAACTGCGTGCTGGTCGGCGCCGAGTACGGCTCGGCCGTGCTGTTCCCGCTGGCCGACGCGCTGCTGGCGCGCGGCTGCCGGGTCGACTTCGTGCTCGGCGGCGCCGGGGCCGACCGCGTCTTCGGCGCCATGCGGGCCCGCCGCATCGCCGAGACGACGACCCTGACCACCGAGGACGGCTCGCTCGGCCTGCGCGGCAAGGTCACCGACGCGCTGCCCTCGGTGATCGCCGACACCCGGGCCGACGCCGTCTACGCCTGCGCGCCCATGCCGGCGCTGCGGGCGGTGACGGCGGTGGCGATGGAGTTCGACATCCCGGTGCAGGTGGCCGTCGAGGAGTCGATGGCCTGCGGCATCGGGGTGTGCATGACGTGCGTCATCCCCGTCATCGGCGACGACGGCGCGACCAGGATGGTCCGCGCGTGCGCGGAGGGACCGGTGTTCCGGGGGGAGCGGGTGCGCTTCGAGGACGTGGGAACGATCCCGTTCGACGCGCTCGGCGCCCCCGGAGGCGGTGCACGACATGTCAGTTGATATGCGTACGTTTCTGGCGCACGTCGAGCTGGCGAACCCCGTCACCACGGCCGCCGGCTGCGCGGGCTCCGGACGCGAGCTCGCCCAGTTCTTCGACCTCCACCGGCTCGGCGCGCTGACCACCCGGTCCATCACCATGGCCCCCCGGGCGGGCCGGCCGACCCCGCGCATGGCCGAGACGCCCTCCGGCATGCTCAACGCCGTCGGGCTCCAGGGGCCGGGCATCGAGGCGTTCCTGGAGCGCGAGCTGCCCTGGCTGGCCCAGCGCGGCATCAAGACCATCGTCTCGATCGGCGGCGGCACCGTCGCCGAGTACTCCGAGCTGGCCCGCAGGCTCGCCGACGCGCCCGGGGTGACCGCCCTTGAGGTCAACCTTTCTTGCCCGAACATGGAGGACAGGGGGCGTGTCTTCGCGCGCGAGGGCAGCGCCGCGGCCGAGGTGATCGCCTCGGTGCGCTCCATCATGCGCTACGACGTCCCCGTGGTGGCCAAGCTCGCGCCCGACGTGGCCGACATCGTCTCGGTCGCCCGCGCCTGCGTGGACGCCGGGGCGGACGCCCTGTCCATGATCAACAACCCGCTCGGCATGGCCATCGACACCGAGGCGCTGCGCCCGTCGCTGGCCGCCGTCACCGGAGGGCTGTCGGGGCCCGCCATCCTGCCCCTGGCCGTCCGGTGCGTGTGGCAGGTGCACGCGGCCCTGCCCGGGGTGCCGCTCATCGGCATGGGCGGCGTGATGACCGGCAGGGACGCCTTCCAGCTCATCCTGGCGGGCGCCTGCCTGGTCGGGGTGGGCACCGCGCTGTTCCACGACCCCTACGCGTGCCTGCGCATCGAGCGCGAGCTGGAGGACCTGCTGCGGGCACGCGGCTTCCAACGCCTCGCCGACGCCGTCGGCCTGGCCCACCGGCCGCCGGGGAGCGCTCCCCGGCACCTTCTAGTCGACTCCGAGGAGAGCTCCCCTTGACGCCCGCACCCATCGCCGTCGCCCTCGACGCCCCCGACCTGGAGACCGCCGCCAGGTGGGCGAGCCTGGTGACGCCGCACGTCAGCACCATCAAGGTGGGCCTGGAGCTGTACCTGCGCTACGGCCCCGACGTGATCGCCTCCGTGCGCGGCGCCAGCGGCGTCCAGATCTTCCTCGACCTCAAGCTGCACGACATCCCCAACACCGTCGCGGGCGCCGCCAAGGCCGTCGCCCGCTTGCGTCCGGCCATCCTGACCGTGCACGCGGCCGGCGGCGCGGCGATGATCCGGGCCGCGGTCGAGTCCGCCCCGCAGACCAAGATCGCCGCTGTGACGATCCTCACCTCGCTGGACGAGTCCGACCTCGACCGCATGGGCCTGGCCGGACCGGCCGACGAGGCCGTGCGCCGCCTGTCCGCCCTGTCGGTCGAGGCCGGGGCCACGGCGCTGGTGTGCTCGCCCCACGAGGTCGCGGCGGTGCGGGCCGAGGTGGGGCCCGGCATCACCCTCATCACGCCGGGCGTGCGCCCTCAGGGGGCCGAGGTCCAGGACCAGGTGCGCGTGGCGACGCCCGAGCAGGCGCTGGCCGACGGCGCCGACCTGCTGGTCATCGGGCGTCCGATCACGGGTGCGGCGGACCCGGGAGCGGCCGCCGCCGCCATCGCCGCCTCACTGCGCCGCACGACCGCGTCCTGAACCCGCGCCCGGGGCCCGCGGCTCCGGGCGCCCGCGTTCCTGCGTGCTTGCGGCGCGCGCGGTACTCCGTGCGGGCGGAGGCGAGCCTTCCGGGCATGCCGCGAGGTGTGCTTGTCCGCGGGGCGGGGGCACGATCTTCGCGTGCACGGAGAGGGTGCTCTCCGTGCGGGCGCGGGGCATGGCGGCAGGTGTCGCCGGACCGTTCGCGCAGCCCTCGCTTCACAAGATCGTAATGCATCCGCCGGGCGTTCGCGCACCCTTCCCGATTCTGGTTTCGGTCCTGGTCCGGCCCTGGTTTCGGACATCGCCCGGCGCCGCGCGGGCGATCTTCGCCCTGCTCCGGGACGCCGTCCGGAGCGGACGCGCGAAGCGGGAAGTGAGGGCGATTTGATCAGCAGTGTGTAATTTTACGCTCACGGACAGTGATGAAGTGGATTTTGTGAGGAGAGAAACCGCTCTTGACGTTGCTTAGGGGGCGATGACCAGCTAGTTTCCCTTCCCGTCCGAGTACATCGACAGAAATTCGAGGTGACCCGGCGTGGCTCTTCCTCCCCTGACCCCTGAGCAGCGCGCCGCAGCCCTTGAGAAGGCTGCCAAGGCCCGTAAAGAGCGTGCCGAGGTCAAGAACCGGCTCAAGCATGGCGCGGTTTCTCTGGCTGAGGTGCTCAAGGATGGGCAGACCGACGACGTCATCGGCAAGATGAAGGTGTCGGCCCTGTTGGAATCGCTCCCCGGCGTGGGCAAGGTCCGCGCCAAGCAGCTCATGGAGCGGCTTGCCATCGCCGAGTCCCGCCGCGTGCGGGGTCTCGGCGCGAACCAGAGGGCTTCCCTCGAGCGCGAGTTCGGTGGCAACGAGAGCTAATCTCTTTTCCACAAGAAAGCGCAGGTTCAACGGGGGGTAGGAAGTGACCGACAGGTCCTGGTCCGGCGAAGCAAGGGCCCACGAGGCAGTCGGATCGGGAGCGAAGGTCGGCTTCCTCCCCCTGAGCAGGAGGCGTCTGACGGTCCTGTCAGGGCCGTCGGGCGTCGGCAAGTCCACGGTCGTCGCCGAGCTCCGGCGGGCACACCCAGAGGTGTGGCTGTCGGTCTCGGTGACCACCAGGAGGCCCCGTCCCGGCGAGGTCAACGGGGTCCACTACTTCTTCGTCGACGGCGCGGAGTTCGACCGGCTCGTCGAGGCCGGCGAGCTGCTGGAGTGGGCCGAGTTCGCGGGCAACCGCTACGGCACCCCGCGCGAGCCGGTGCTGGACAAGCTCGCCCAGGGCGTGCCGACCGTCCTGGAGATCGACCTGGAAGGCGCCAGGCAGGTGCGCACCACCATGCCCGACGCCCTGCTGGTCTTCCTGGCCCCCCCGACGTGGGAGGAGCTGGAGAAGCGGCTGCGCGGCCGCGGCACCGAGCCGGAGGACGTCATCGAGCGCCGGCTCAAGGCCGGGCGGGTCGAGATGGCGGCCGAGTCGGAGTTCGACCTCACGCTGGTGAACACGAGTGTCCAAGAAGTGTGCCACCGGCTGATAGCCTTGATGACTGACCCTCAGGGGGTCACCACCACCATCAACCGAGAGGTCTGACAATCGTGGCAGGCACCACCCCGGCCGCGGAGGGCATCACCAACCCGCCGATCGACGCGCTGCTCGACATCGTCGACAGCAAGTACTCCCTGGTGATCATGGGCGCCAAGCGCGCCCGCCAGATCAACGCCTACTACTCCCAGCTCGGCGAGGGCCTGCTGGAATACGTCGGGCCGCTGGTCGAGACGCATGCTCAGGAGAAGCCGCTGTCCATCGCGCTGCGCGAGGTCTCCGAGGGCCTGCTCAACGCCGAGCCCATCGAAGGCGCGGTCTGACCCCTTCGATGAAGGTCGTCCTCGGCGTCAGCGGCGGCATCGCCGCGTACAAGGCATGTGAGCTGCTCCGGCTGTTCACCGAGTCAGGTCACGAGGTGCGGGTCGTCCCGACCCGCGAGGTCCTGCGTTTCGTGGGCGAGCCCACGTGGGCCGCCCTGTCGGGCAACCCCGTGACCGCCGACGTCTGGGACGACGTTCACGAGGTGCCCCACGTCCGCATCGGCCAGCGCGCCGATCTCGTCGTGGTGGCGCCGGCGACCGCCAACACCCTGGCCAAGGCGGCCCACGGGCTCGCCGACGACCTGCTGACCAACACCCTGCTGACGGCACGCTGCCCGGTCGTGTTCGCCCCGGCCATGCACACCGAGATGTGGCAGCATCCGGCCACCCGCGCCAACGTCGCGACCCTGCGCGAGCGCGGCGCCGTCGTCATCGACCCGGCCGTGGGGCGCCTCACCGGCGCCGACACCGGCCCCGGCCGCCTGCCCGACCCCGCCGAGATCTTCCAGGTCTGCCTGCGCGTGCTGCGCGGCAGGCCGCGCGACCTGGCCGGGCGCAAGGTGGTGATCTCCGCCGGAGGCACCCGCGAGGCGATCGACCCGGTCCGCTACATCGGCAACCGCTCCTCCGGCCTGCAGGGGTACGCCTTGGCCCGCACGGCGGTCGCGCGCGGCGCCGAGGTGACCCTCGTGGCGGCCAACGTCGCCCTCCCCGATCCCGCGGGCGCCGCCGTGGTGCGGGTGGGGTCCACGGCCGAGCTGCGCGAGGCGGTGCTGGCCGCCACCGAGAAGGCCGACGCCGTCGTCATGGCGGCCGCGGTGGCCGACTTCCGCCCTGCGTCCCGGCACGAGACGAAGATCAAGAAGACCGACGGCGAGCCCGACCCCATCCACCTGACGAAGAACCCCGACATCCTGGCCGAGCTGGGCCGGTTGCGGCGCGAGGGTGGCGCCGGTCCGCGGGTGATCGTCGGGTTCGCGGCCGAGACCGACGACGTGCTCGCCAACGGGCAGGCCAAGCTGGCCAGGAAGGGCTGCGACCTGCTGGTCGTCAACCAGGTGGGGGAGGGGCTGGCGTTCGGCACGCCCGACAACGCCGCCACCGTCCTCGTCGCCGGCGGCGAGCCGGTCGAGGTGCCGCGCGGCCCCAAGGACGACGTCGCCGACGCCGTCTGGGACCTGGTCGCGCCCCGCCTGTCCTGACGCGCGTCTTTCGCGCAAGAACGATTACCTGATCGCCAGTTGCGGCACCCCGGACGCCTACCGATACTTGGGGGCAAAGGGGGACGGAATGCCGGTGGGTTCCGCTGTCAGGGAACGTTGCAGGAGATTGCTGGAGGACCAGGGAGGTATCCGTTACGTCTTCCCCGCGTTGTCCGTGGGGCCGGCGGGAACGGGCCACTTCCTCATCGTCGTCACCGATTCGTCCGTCTCGGTGCTCACCACCAGGACCCTCAGGAGCGACCGGCCCGTCGCGGTGTACGCCACGTACCCGCGGCACACCAGGCTCGGCCCGATCCTGCCCGGCCCGTTCATCGAGCTCGGCACCACCGTGTTCGAGTTCGACGAGGAGTACGCGGCGGTCGTGTCCGCCGCCGACGCCGAGGTCTTCGCGCCCGAGACGCTGCCGCCGGATCCCCTTCCCGACCTGTGACCGGGCAGGGGACCGGACTCATGCCGGACACGTGACCGGACACGGACACGGGACGGTTTCGCGACCGGACGCCGGGTGGGGCTAGACTTCGGCGAGGCCCTGGCGTGTTCTTCCGTCCCGGGCCCAACATCCGTCAGCAGCCGCTGCATGAGGAGCCACTGAGTTGTCACGTCGCCTGTTCACCTCCGAGTCGGTCACCGAAGGCCACCCGGACAAGATCGCCGACCAGATCAGTGACGCGATTCTCGACGCCATGCTCAAGGACGACCCCAAGAGCCGGGTCGCCGTCGAGACGCTGATCACTACCGGCCAGGTCCATGTCGCAGGCGAGGTCACGACCGAGACCTACGTCGACATCCCCGGCGTCATCCGGGAGAAGATCCTGGAGATCGGCTACGACGCTTCCCACAAGGGCTTCGACGGCGCCTCCTGCGGCGTGTCGGTGTCCATCGGCGCGCAGTCGCCCGACATCGCCCAGGGTGTCGACGACGCCTACGAGCACCGCGTGGGCGGCGACGCCGACGAGCTCGACCGCCAGGGCGCCGGCGACCAGGGCCTGATGTTCGGCTACGCCTGCCGCGAGACGCCGGAGCTCATGCCGCTGCCGATCACGCTCGCGCACCGGCTCGCCCAGCGCCTGTCCGAGGTCCGCAAGACCGGCAAGGTGCCCTACCTGCGCCCCGACGGCAAGACCCAGGTCACCATCGAGTACGACGGCGACAAGCCCGTCCGCCTCGACACCGTCGTCGTCTCCACCCAGCACGCGGCCGAGATCGACCTCAAGGAGATGCTCGCCCCCGACATCAAGGAGCACGTGGTCGACCCCGTGCTCGACGGTCTGGAGATCGAGACCGAGGGCTACCGGCTGCTGGTCAACCCGACCGGCCGCTTCGAGATCGGCGGCCCGATGGGCGACGCCGGTCTGACCGGCCGCAAGATCATCATCGACACCTACGGCGGCATGGCCCGCCACGGCGGTGGCGCGTTCTCGGGCAAGGACCCGTCCAAGGTCGACCGCTCGGCGGCCTACGCGATGCGCTGGGTGGCCAAGAACGTCGTCGCGGCCGGGCTGGCCGACCGGTGCGAGGTGCAGGTCGCGTACGCGATCGGCAAGGCGCAGCCGGTGGGTCTGTTCGTGGAGTGCTTCGGCACCGAGAAGCTGCCGGTGGAGCAGATCCAGGCCGCCGTGCTGCGCGTCTTCGACCTGCGTCCGGCCGCGATCATCCGCGACCTCGACCTGCTGCGCCCGATCTACTCCGAGACCGCCGCCTACGGGCACTTCGGCCGTGAGGGCTTCTCCTGGGAGTCCACCGACCGCGCCGAGGCCCTTCGGACGGCCGCCGGTCTCTGACCTCCTCGGTCTCTGGTTTCGTGCAGGTGCCGCATTCGGCCCTTTCGAGGGTTGGGTGCGGCACTTGTCGTCGGCTGGGGTGGTTCGGTGCGGGCGTTCGCCCGGTCTTCTGAGGGCCGCAGGTTCGGACTGCTGATCTCTTGAGGGGCGGCAGGCCCGATGGTGACTGCTGATCTCTTGGGGCTGCGGGCTCGCCGGTGACTGCTGGGCTGACGTTCTCTTCTGCCGCGCCTTCGGCCCGGTGACAGTCTCGGGCTGGTTTCTTGGGCGTCGGCGGGCGGCGGGCGGCGGGCGCTGAGCGTCGAGGCTCGTCGGCGGTGCTCGGTGGGTGTCGGGGGCTGGTCGGCCGTGCTTGGTGTGGGGCGCGGGTGGGGTGGCTTCTGCGGGGCCTTGTCTCTGCGGTGAGGGCGGGCTTGTCCGTCTTCGTGAGGCCGTTTCCGGTCGGGTCTGTTGGTGGGCGCGGGTCTGCGTGCTTGTCGCGTCCTGTGTGCTGTTCTTGCGCTGCCCGTCCGTGGGAGCGCTGTTCGGGCCGGCGGGGGTGTGCGCCGGTGGTGTGGGGATGGCGGGGCGCGGGGTCTGGTAGACGTTAGTGCGTGACCCACTCCGACGACGCCCTCCTGCCGCTCGACGCCGTGCGGCCTCCTGCGTCGTCCAAGGACACCAAGGGGGCCGTGGTCGCGGCGCCCGAGCGGCCCGTGGCGCGGGTGGTCGTGGACAGTCCGCTGCCGCACCTCGACCGGCCCTTCGACTACCTGGTGCCCGCCGCCATGCACGAGGCGGCGCGGCCTGGGGTGCGGGTGCGGGTGCGGTTCGCGGGCAAGCTGATCGACGCGTTCCTGCTGGAGCGGGTGGACGAGAGCGATCATGAGGGCAAGCTGACGCCGCTGGAACGGGTGGTCTCGCCCGAGCAGGTGCTCACGCCGGAGATCGCCGGTCTGGCCCGCGCGGTGGCCGACCGTTACGCGGGCACCCTCACCGACGTGCTGCGCCTGGCCGTTCCGCCACGCCACGCCAAGGCCGAGGCCGAGGTCCCGCCCCCCGCGGCCCCGGCCCCCGAGGTCCCGCCCCCTGCGGCCCCGGCCTCCGAAGTCCCGCCTCCTGCGCCCCAGGCCCCCGGGGTTCCGCCACACGCGCTCGGGGCCTCCGCCGACCCGGCCCCCGCCGACCCGCCTCCCGCCGACCCACCTCCCGCCGACCCGCCTCCCGCCGGCCCGGTTCCCGCCGGCCCGGCCCCCACCGACCCATCTACCGCCGACCTGGCCCCGGTGCCCGTTCCCTCCGGCGAGGCGGCGCAGAGCGTTTCCGCCGCCGTGGCCCGAGCCGCCGCCAGTGCATCTCCGGTCGCGGCCCAGGCGGCTGCGCCTGGGGCTCCTGCCGCGGCCCAAGTTGTCGGGAGCGGGGTTCCCGACATCGTCCGCGCCACTGGGAGCGAATCCGCCGCCGTCGCGCAGGTCGCCTCGGGTGCGTCTGCCGAGACCGGGGGAGCGCGAGGCGCGGAGGGCTCGTCCTTCTCGGGGCTGGAACCGGCGGCCCCCGCGCACGGACGGGCGGCGGCCCGTCCGGAGCACATGAACGGGACGGACACCCCCGAACGCGCGGCAGCAAGCCGCAAGAGCGCCTGGGACGCCTACCCGACCGGCCCCTCCTTCCTGGACGCCCTGCGCCACGGCCGCGCCCCCCGCGCCGTGTGGTCGGCGCTGCCCGGCGCCACGGGATGGGCCGGAGCCATGGCGGAGGCGGTGCTCGCCACCCTCGACGGCGGGCGGGGAGCGGTCCTCGTGGTGCCCGACGGCAAGGACGTCGCGCTGGCGGACGCCGAGTTCGAGCGGCTGCTCGGCCCCGGCAGGCATGTGGCGCTCACGGCCGACCTCGGCCCCGCCGAGCGGTACAGGCGATGGCTGAAGGTCCTCAGAGGCCAGGTGCGCGCCGTCGTGGGCACCCGGGCCGCCATGTTCGCCCCCGTCGCGGAGCTCGGCCTGGTGGCCATCTGGGACGACGGCGACGACCTGCACGCCGAGCGCCTGGCCCCCTACCCCCACGCCAGGGAGGTCCTCGGCCTGCGCGCCCACCGGACGGGCGCGGCCATGCTGATCGGCGGCTACGCGCGTACGGCCGAGGCCACCCAGCTCATCGCCGCGCGCTGGGCCAGGCCGATCGTGGCCGCCCGCACCACGATCAGGAGCCTGGCCCCGCGGGTGCGTCCCGCCGGTGAGGACGCCGAGCTGGCCAAGGACCAGGCGGCCCGGCAGGCGAGGCTGCCCAGCCTGGCCTGGCGGGCGCTGCGCCAGGGGCTGGAGAGCGGGCCGGTGCTGGTGCAGGTGCCCAGGCGCGGTTACCTGCCGGCGCTGGCCTGCCGCCACTGCCGGGCCCCGGCGCGCTGCGTCCTGCCGCCCACCAGAATCGCCCCGCACCTGGCCGCGCCGGTCCCCGGCGGCCGGCAGGCGGCGGCTGTCGGCGAGGCGGAGCCGTACGCCGGAGCTCTGACCACCGCCACGGACACGACGGGCGGGACGCCGGAGGGTCTCGGGAGCGGCGAGTCGCTGTGCCACGGGCCGCTCGCGCTCAGGGCCGGGCACGCCGCCCCCTACTGCCGCTGGTGCGGCCGGGTGGACGCCGACTGGCGGTGCCCGTCCTGCGGCAGCCCCCGGCTGCGGGCGGTCGTCACCGGCGCCCGGCGCACCGCCGAAGAGCTGGGGCGGGCCTTCCCGTCGGTGCAGGTCCGCACCTCCGGCCGCGACGGCGTGCTGGCCAGTGTGCCCGCCGCGCGCGCCCTCGTGGTCGCCACGCCCGGCGCCGAGCCGGTGGCCGAGGGCGGCTACGCGGCGGCCGTGCTGCTCGACGGATGGGCGCTGCTCGGCCGGGCCGACCTGCGGGCGGGGGAGGAGACGCTGCGCCGGTGGATGAACGCCGCCGCGCTGCTGCGGCCGTCCGCCGAGCTGGTGGTGCTCGGGGACGCCGGGCTGCCGTCCGTGCAGGCGCTGCTGCGGTGGGACCCGATCACGCACGCCGAGCGCGAACTGGGCGACCGGGCCGAGCTGGGGTTCCCGCCCGCCGTGCGGATGGCGACGCTGACGGGTTCGGCGAGCGCCGTCCGGCAGATGCTCGACGAGGTGCGCCTCCCGCCGGACGCCCAGGTGCTGGGCCCGGTCCCGGTCGACGAGTCGGGCCTGGAACGGGCCATGATCCGGGTACGGCGCGGCGGCGGGGCGGCGTTGTCGGCCGCGCTCAAGGGGGCAAGTGGGGTACGTGCGGCGCGTAAGACGCCAGATGTCGTGAGGGTGAGTGTCGACCCACTCGACCTGATTTAGACCGTTTCCCCGATTCGCTCATCTGTTGGTCAGCCGTTAGCGTGCCCCTGTGTCGATCGAATGGGTGAACCAGGCCATCGACGACCTGCGCGCATGGGGGCGCGCGCGGGAAGTCGAAGTGGACGCGGACGAGGTCCGCCTGCTCTGCGACTACGCCAGCGACTATCTCAACGTCAACGAACTGCGCGACTTCACGCCGGAGACCTTCGACGAGCTGCTGCTGTCCATCTATCCGCGCAAGGTGATCGCGCCGCCCGAGAGCGCGCCCGAGACCGTGGCGGCCGCCCGCACGCTGGTGGACTACCTCGGCGAGGCCGGTCACGCCAGCCCGGCCACCGTGGCCGGCATGCGCGCGCGGCTCGACGACATCGGCCCCCGCATGCCCGAGGCGCTGGCCGACCCGGCCAACTTCGGCATGGCCAAGAGCCTGTTCAGCTCGATCGGGCCCGAATCGCTCGAACAGGCGGTGCCGATCCCGTCCGGGGAGCTGCCCGACCTGGGCGAGGCGCCGTGCGACTGTCCGGGCTGCACGCCGCTGCCCGCCGTCCGGCTGGCCTCGGAGGAGGAGCTGGCCGAGGCGCTGCGGACCGTTCCGAAGCTGGCCGGCGGCCCCCCACCGGGCGACGGCGAGCCGCTGGACGCCTGGGCCGAGACCGTGGCCCGGCTGCTGGAGGACGACACCGGCGGCGAGATCACCGGCCACGCCGAGCTCGACGAGGGCCTCTACGACCTGTTCGACATGCTCTACCGACTCCAGTCGCCGGTGCCGCTCCAGGTCGTCGCCGACTACCTGGAGGAGGTGTCGGGCGAGGGCGGCATCGACGTGGCCGGGGCGCTCGACCGGCTGGCCGGGTGGGGCATGGTCCGCCTCGACGGCGAGGCGGCCGAGCTGACGCCCCTGGCGGTCTGGGGGCTGCGTGAGCACTACCTCTCGCTCGGCCTCGACGCCCCGGTCGCCCCCGACCTGGGCGAGGCCGACGCGCGCGGCCTCATCGAAGGGCTGCTCGAAGGGCTGCCCGCCGAGCTGGCCGAGCAGGACATCTCCCGCTGGCTGTCCGGCCGCGCGCCGGGCGAGGCCGCGGCCGAGCTGCTGACCGCCGCCTCAGGCGCGCCCGCCGTGGCCCGCGGCATCGCGGTCACCATCGTCGACCGGCTGGGCGCCGAGGCCGAGCCGCAGGTGCGCGACCACCTCGACGACCAGGAGTTGCGCCCGCACGTCATACACTGGCTGGCCGCACGTGGTCTGGGCGCGCCGCCGCTCACCCAGGACGAACTGCTCTGGGTCAGCGTCGACATGCTCGCCCTGGCGATGCCCGCCGCGCGGGAGGATCCGGAGATCTTCGCCGAGAACATGGCGGCGTCCGGTCCGCCGGCCCATCTGATCGAGGAGATGTGGCGGGTCGACCACCCCGACGTCGTCGAGGTTCTGGAGCTGCTCGGACGCTCCATCCCCGACGACACGGTGGCCAAGGCGGCGCGCAAGGCGGCGTTCAAGGCGCGCTCCCGGGCCATCCGTTGAGTACGTCCTTGTGACTGCTGTGCAGTAAGTTTCCTGGGTGGCAAACAATGTCTTCGACCTCGCCGAGCTGCGCAAGCTGATCGATGAGCAGGCCGCCGTGCCTCCACGGCCACCTGAGGAGACCTCCGTGGAGCACGAGGCGCTGACCTTCCCGCCCGTCCTGCTGGCGAGCGACGCCGAGCTGGCCCGCGCGGTGCCCGCGGTGCCGCTCGTCGCCGACGCCATCCGCCTGACCGCCTGGACGGGCAGCCGCGAGGTGGGCGCCGACGGCATGCTGAGCGAGTCCGACGCCAGGGCCGCCGCGGAAGAGCTGGGGCTCCAGGAGTCCCGGATGCGGCTCATCTGGATCGTCGCGGTCAACACCGGCCTGCTGCGCATCCTCGGCGGCCGGGCCTCCCGCGGCCCGCTGTCGATGCAGCTCACGGTCGAGGCCACGCTGGAGTTCTGGGACGGCGTGGTGATGGACGTCCTCGACCGCGCCGACGAGGGCCTGACCGGCTCCTCCGTGGTCGACGACCACCTGGCCGAGATGCTGGCCACGATCTACTCGGTGCGCTCCGGCGTCGCCGTGGGCAACCTGGCCAGGGGCATCCTGCAGTCGCACGAGGTCGCCTGCGCGCCCGGCCCGGTCGAGATGCGCAGGCTGGCCGCCGCGCTGCCGGCCGAGCTGCTGGAGGCGGTCTCGCTGCTGACGTACTGCGGGCTGGTGGAGCAGACCGAGGCCGGGCGCACGGCGCTCACCCCGCTCGGGGTCTGGGCCGTCCGGCGCGACCTGCTGCGCGAGGGCCACGACGCGCCCACCGCCGCCGAGGTGCAGGTCTTCGCCGACCTGTCGGCCGCCGAGCTGGTCGAGGCGCTGGTGAAGGGCACCGCCACGCAGAGCGCCGTGGCGGGCTGGCTGGAGCGGCGGCCCCCCGAGGCGGCCGCCCGCGAGCTGATCGAGATCGCCGCCTCCGGCACCGCCGGGCAGCGCGGCGCGGTCGGCGCGATCCTGGAGGAGCTGGGCCCCGAGGCCGAGCAGCCCGTGCGGCAGGCGCTCGACCACCCGCTCATGCGCCGCTACGCCGCCTCCTGGCTGCACATCCGCGACCTGGAGGCCCCGCCGCTCAGCCCCGAGGACCACACCTGGATCGCGGTCGACAACCTCGCCGCGCTCATGCACCTGTCCGGTCCGGCCGCGGGCCGCCTCGACATGCCCGAGCCGGGCGAAGACCTGATCAAGCTCGTCGGCGAGATGCCCGCGGTCGGCCATCCCGACACGCTGGCCGTGCTCGACATGCTCGCCGCCTCCCACGACGACCGGGCGGTGGCCAAGGCGGCGCGCAAGGCCGCGATGAAGGCCCGCTCCCTGCGCCACGACCGGCCGCCGGCCCACCGCCGGTAAACTGGGCTGATCCACGTTCGAGAACAGGAGTGAGCCCCTTGGCGATCCAGTCGATCCGGCTGTTCGGAGATCCGGTGCTGCGCACCCCGGCGGCCCCGGTCGTCGACTTCGACAAGGAGCTCCGCAAGCTGGTCAAGGACCTCACCGACACGATGATGGACGCCCCGGGCGCGGGCCTGGCGGCCCCGCAGATCGGCGTCGGCCTGCGGGTGTTCACCTACTACGTCGACGACCAGCTCGGCCACCTCATCAACCCCGACCTCGACCTGTCGGCCGACCTCGACGAGGAGGGGGAGGAGGGCTGCCTGTCCTTCCCCGGCCTGTCCTACCCGACGCCGCGCGCCCTCCGCGCCGTGGCCAAGGGCTTCGACATGCACGGCGAGCCGGTCACGCTGGAGGGCACCGACCTGATGGCCCGCTGCTTCCAGCACGAGACCGACCACCTCGACGGCATCCTGTTCATCGACCGCATGGACCCCAAGCAGCGCAAGCTGGCCATGAAGGCGATCCGCGAGGCCGAGTGGAGCGGCCTGTCCGCCCCCGTGATCAAGATGTCGCCGCACGCCACCGGCGGAAGGGCGCTCTGACGATGCGGCTGGTCTTCGCGGGCACACCCGAGACGGCGCTGCCGTCGCTGCGCATGCTGATCGACTCGCCACGGCACGAGGTCGTGGCCGTCATCACCCGTCCCGACGCCCAGTCAGGGCGGGGGCGCAAGGTCCACCCCTCGCCGGTGGCCGAGCTCGCGGAGGAGGCCGGCATCGAGGTGCTGCGCCCGGCCAAGGTCGGCGACCCCGCCTTCCTCGACACGCTGCGCGCCCTGGAGCCCGACTGCTGCCCGGTGGTGGCCTACGGCGCGCTGTTGCCGCAGTCGGCCCTCGACGTGCCTCGCCACGGCTGGATCAACCTGCACTTCTCGATCCTGCCCGCCTGGCGCGGCGCGGCGCCCGTCCAGCACGCGGTGCTGCACGGCGACGAGATCACCGGCGCCACGACGTTCCAGATCGTCAAGGAGCTCGACGCGGGCCCGGTCTACGGGGTCGTCACCGAGGAGATCCTGACCCACGACACCAGCGGCTCCCTCCTCGAACGCCTGTCGGTCTCCGGCGCCGGCCTGCTGGCCGCCACGCTCGACGGCGTCGAGGACGGCGCGCTGGAGGCCCGTCCGCAGCCGCTCGACGGCGTGACGATCGCGCCCAAGATCAACGTCGCCGACGCCAGGGTCGACTGGTCCAAGCCCGCCATGCGGGTCGACCGCCTGATCCGCGCCTGCACCCCAGGCCCGGGGGCGTGGAGCGAGTTCAGGGGTCAGCGGGTGAAGCTCGGCCCGGCCAAGGTCGCCGTCCAGGCCGACCGGCTCCCGCCCGGCCGGATCCTGGCCACGAAGAGCCACGTGCTCGTCGGCACCGCCACCGACCCGGTCGAGCTGGGCGAGGTGCAGCCGCAGGGCAAGCGGGCGATGGGCGCGGTCGAGTGGGCGCGCGGCGTCCGGCTTGCGAGTGACGATGCCTTCGCGTGAACCCCGCCGGTCGCCGGCCGGCTCCACGGGCACCAGGCCCCGCGGAGCGAACCGTCCGCGCCGCCCCGCCCGCGACCACGCCCGTAACGCGGCCTTCGACCTCCTGCGGGCCGTCGACGAGCGCGACGCCTACGCCAACCTGCTGCTGCCGCGCCTGCTGCGCGAGCGCGACATCCGGGGGCGCGACGCGGCGCTGGCCACCGAGCTGGCCTACGGCACGCTACGCGGCCTCGGCACCTACGACGCGATCATCGAGATGTGCAGCGACCGGGCGCCCGACCCGGCCGTGCGCGACGCCCTGCGGCTGGGGGCCCACCAGCTCCTGCGCATGCGCGTCCCGCCGCACGCCGCCGTCGGCACCACCGTCGATCTCGTACGCCTGCGCATCGGCCAGGGCGCGGCCAAGTTCGTCAACGCGGTGCTGCGCAAGATCGGCTCGCGCGAGCTGGAGGACTGGATCCCCATCGTCGCGCCCGACTCCGACCAGGACCCGGTCGGCCATCTGGCCGTCGCCTACGGGCATCCCCGATGGATCGTCTCGGCCTTCCGCGACGCGCTGGGCGGCGGCGGGGAGCTGGCCGACCTGCTCGACGCCGACAACGTCCGGCCGCTGGTGACGCTGGTCGCCCGGCCGGGGCGCAGCTCGGTGGCCGAACTGGCCGAATCCGGCGCCGCGCCCGGCCGCTACTCGCCGTACGCGGCCTACCTGCGCGAGGGCGATCCCGGGCAGATCGAGGCCGTGGCCGAGACCCGCGCGGCCGTCCAGGACGAAGCCAGCCAGCTCGTGGCGCTCGCCCTGACCCGCGTGCCGCTCGACGGCGAGGACGAGCTCTGGCTCGACATGTGCGCCGGGCCGGGCGGCAAGGCGGGCCTGCTCGACGCCGTCGCCACGTACGGCGACCTGGCGGGCCTCGACGGCGAGCGCCGTCCGGGCGACGGCGGCGCGGCGGGCGACGGTGGTGCGGCGGGCGACGGTGGTGCGGCGGGCGACGGTGGTGCGGCGAGTGGTGGTGGTGCGGCGAGCGGCGGCCCTGTGGCGTTCCCCGGTGGGGCGCGGGTGCTGGCCGCCGACGTGCAGTACCACCGGGCGCGGCTGGTCTGGCAGACCACCAGGACCGCCTCGGTCGTCACCGCCGACGGCACCGAGCCCGCCTGGCGGCCCGGGGTGTTCGACCGGGTCATGCTCGATGCCCCCTGCACGGGGCTGGGCGCGCTGCGGCGGCGTCCGGAGGCCCGGTGGCGGCGCGACCCGGCCAGCATTGCCGAGCTGGGCGCGTTGCAGCGGCGGCTGCTCGGCACGGCGCTCGACGCCGTGCGCCCGGGTGGGGTGGTGGCGTACGTGACCTGCTCGCCGCACCTGGCCGAGACGCGCGTCGTGGTCGGCGACGTCATGGGCCGCAGGGACGACGTGGAGCAGCTCGACGCGCGCGACTACCTGCCGGAGGTCGACGGGCTCGGCGACGGGCCGTACGCGCAGTTCTGGCCCCACCGCCACGGTACGGACGCCATGTTCCTCGCCCTCCTCCGCAAACGCCCCTGATTCCGCCCGTCCCTCGCCCGCGCGCTGGGCGCCCACGCGCTGGGTGCCCGGCCCTCGCCCGCGTGGTGGCGCTTGGGGTGGTGGGAGGGGGCGTCGAGGGGGAGCGGGCGGTTCAATAGACTGGCGCATCATGGCCGTACAGATCTCGCCCAGCATCCTCGCCGCCGACTTCGCGCGGCTGGCCGACGAGGCCGCCGCCGTGCCGAACGCCGACTGGCTGCACGTGGATGTCATGGACTACCACTTCGTGCCCAATCTCACCCTCGGGCTGCCCGTGGTGGAGTCCCTGCGCAAAGCCACCCAGACACCCCTCGACTGCCACCTCATGATCGCCGACCCCGACCGCTGGGCCCCCCAGTACGCCGAGGCCGGGGCGGGCAGCGTGACCATCCACGCGGAGGCGTCCAAGGCGCCGGTGCGGACGTTGCGCGAGATCCGGTCGCTCGGCGCCAGGGCGGGGCTCGCGCTCAACCCGGCCACGGCGGTGGAGCCGTTCGAGGGGCTGTTCGGTGAGATCGACATGCTGCTGCTGATGACGGTCGAGCCCGGGTTCGGGGGGCAGAAGTTCCTCGACATGGTGCTGCCGAAGGTGCGGGCGGCGCGGGCGATGATCGAACGGCACGGTGGCTCGGTCTGGCTGCAGGTTGACGGGGGTGTGACGGCCGAGACGATCGAGCGCTGCGCTGAGGCGGGCGCCGACGTTTTCGTGGCCGGCAGCGCCGTCTACGGGGCCGCCGACCCTGTGGCCGCCATCGACGCCCTCCGCGCCGCCGCCACCCGTTGACCGTCCCTCGCCACTCGCCCAAACGTTCCCGGGCATTCGCCTAACGTTCCCCGGCACTCGCAGACCGTTCCCCACCACCCGCTGACCCTTCCCGCTTACCGCTGTTCCCTCCTGCCACGGGCGTGCCCCGCGCGCTTCCGTGGCCCCTTCACCCCTTCGCGAGGTGTGGTCCGCGCAGGGGTGTGGGTCCTTCGCCTCCCCACAAGGCGTGCGCCGCGCGCTGGGCGGAGCGTTCGCGAGGTGCCCCAGGTGCTCCTGCGGCCCCTCCGCGAGGCACGCACCACAGTCCTGCCGCCGCGCCTCGGTCGGCTGGGGTGCGGGTCCACGGGGGACGCGCCCACTGGGGTTCAGGCCCACTGGGGTACGGGCCCAGGGGAGTTGCAGGCCCCCTGGAGGACGCAGGCCCGTTCGGGGTGCAGGTCCGCTCGGGGTGCGGGCCAGGGGAGTGCAGGCCCACTTAGGGGTGTAGGTCCGCTCGGTGCAAGCCCATTCGAGGTGTGGGGCTCACTGGGGCCTGCCGGAGGCGCGGGAGCCGCGAGGGGCCGGTCTTGGGCGGCGGGGCGCCGGACGCCGGAGGGGCGGACGCCGCGTGGTGAGCGGAGCGTGAGCGTGGGGGGAGCGTCCTGGGGACGCCTGCGGGGCGGGCGGCAGCGTGCCCTCGGACCGACCCGCCTCGGTCACCCGCCTGCGATCAAAAGCCGCGACGTCGCAAAATATCAATCCTCATCCTATTGATCAGTATGACGTGCGTCACTTCGGGATTGGGTTATTTTTTGTCAGGATTCTGTGACACACGCCGATCCGATAGCGTCGGTTACCGATCTTGGTAACGCCTGTTTCCCCAGGTAAATCCCACTGTAGGGCGGTGATCCACGACGAGCCTCCACCGTGCTTAGTGACCTTACCGTTATGTCGAACTATTGCTGACTGTGATGTTTGGCTAGATATCCTGCGTTTTGATCGCCGTTCCGCGTCATGACTTTTCGCGGCGTAAGACGGTCTTTTTCCATTGCGGGGGTCTTCTCCTACCGGGGTTTCCGGGCCCTCGTTCAGTGCGAACGGAGGGTAATGGGCAAGTACCTGCTCCGCAGGTTGGCGATCAATCTGATCTTGGTCGCGATCGCGGCCAGCTTGGCTTACATGCTCGCCGCGACGACCATGAACCCCCGCGGCGCGTACGAAGGCCGCCAGCCTCCCGTCGCCGAGGAAGTCATCGACGCCACCCTCGACAACTACAACCTCAACGACAAGACGCCCGTCCTGGAGCGCTACGCGACCTGGGCCAAGGGCGTCGTCACGGGTGACTTCGGCAAGACCTGGAACGGCGGCTCGGTCAACGACGAGATGGGCCGGCGGATCTTCGTCAGCCTCCGGCTGCTGCTGGTGGGCACGATCCTGGGGTTCGTCCTGGGCGTGGCGCTGGGCGCACTGTCGGCGGTCAAGCAGTACCGGATATCCGACCGGGCGATCGGGGTCGGCTCGTTCGTGATCATGGCGGTGCCGGTGTTCGTGCTGGCCACGCTGCTCGCGATCGCCGCCTACAACCTCAACCGCGGGCTCGGCTTCACGCTGATCGAGTTCACCGGCGAGTACAACCCCAAGCTGTCCGGCTGGGACCAGTTCACCAACCGGCTGAACCACCTGATCCTGCCGACCATCTCGCTCAGCCTGGGCTCGATCGCCTTCTACAGCCGCATCCAGCGCAACATGATGCTGGACGTGCTCGGCCAGGACTTCGTCCGCACCGCGATGGCCAAGGGCCTGCGGCGCAGGACGGCCCTGATCAAGCACGCGCTGCGCACCGCGCTGATCCCCGCGGCCACGTACTTCGCCTTCGCCTTCGGCACGATGCTCACCGGCGCCACCTTCACCGAGAAGATCTTCGCCTGGAACGGCATGGGCGCCTGGCTGGTCGACTCGATCAACCAGAACGACGTGAACTCGGTGGCCGCGGTCAGCATGTTCGCCTCCGTCTGCGTCCTGTTCGCCGGCTTCCTGTCGGACCTGCTGGTGGCGGCCCTCGACCCTCGAGTGCGGGTGAGCTAAGTGCGTTCCAAGGTTGTTCTCGGGCGGATGCTGCGCAACCGGCAGGCCCGCTACGGCTTCATCGCCCTCGTGCTGCTGGTGGCGCTGGCCTACATCGGCCCCATGTTCGGCGCCTACGACTGGACGGACAAGGACTTCCTCGCCTTCCTGTCGGCCCCGTCGTCCGACCACTGGTGGGGCACCACCACGATCGGCCAGGACATGTACGCCGTCACCCTGCGCGGCATGCAGAAGTCGATCATCATCGGCCTGCTCGTGGCGCTCATCTCGACCGGCCTGGCCGCCATGGTCGGCGCCTTCGCCGGGTACTTCGGCGGCTGGGTGGACCGCGTCCTCATGTGGGGCGTGGACCTGCTTCTCGTCCTGCCCAGCTTCCTGATCATCGCGATCGCCTCGCCGCGCCTGCGCGGCGCCTCCTGGCTCTGGTTCGTGGTCCTGCTGGCGGCGTTCGCCTGGATGATCACCTCCAGGGTGGTGCGCAGCATGACGCTCTCGCTCCGTGAGCGCGAGTACGTGCAGGCGGCCGTCTACATGGGCATCCCCCGCTGGAAGATCATTTTCCGGCACATCGTGCCGAACCTGTCCTCCTTGCTGATCATCGACGCCACCCTCAACGTGAGCGGCGCGGTCATCGGCGAGGCCGCGCTGTCCTTCTTCGGCTTCGGCATCCAGCCGCCCGACGTCTCGCTCGGCACGCTGATCGCCGAGGGCTCCCGCAACGCCACCGGCTACCCCTGGCTGTTCGCCTTCCCCGCCGGGCTCCTGGTGCTGCTGGTCCTGAGCATCAACCTCATCGGAGACGGCCTGCGCGACGCACTCGACCCGGGGAGCAACTCATGAGCATCCTGGAGGTTCAAGACCTCACCGTGACGTTCCCCGGCGGCATCGAGGCCGTGCGCGGCGTCAGCTACGAGGTCGCCCGCGGCGAGGTCCTGGGCATCGTGGGCGAGTCCGGTTCGGGCAAGTCCGTCACGTCCCTGGCGATCATGGGCCTGCTGCCGCGCAACGCCCAGATCAGCGGCTCGGTCAAGCTCCACGGCCAGGAGCTGATCGGGATGAAGGAAGACGACCTGATCAAGGTCCGCGGCAAGTCGATGAGCATGATCTTCCAGGATCCGCTGTCGGCCTTCACGCCCGTCTACACGATCGGCGACCAGATCTCCGAGGCGCTGCGCGTCCACCAGAAGCTGGGCAAGGACAAGGCCGCCAAGCGCGCCGTCGAACTGCTCGACCTGGTCGGCATCCCGCACCCGGACGTGCGGGCCAAGGCGTTCCCGCACGAGTTCTCCGGCGGCATGCGCCAGCGCGCGATGATCGCGATGGCCATCGCCAACGACCCCGACCTGCTGATCTGCGACGAGCCGACCACCGCGCTCGACGTGACCATCCAGGCCCAGGTGCTGGAGGTGCTCAAGACCGCCCAGCGCGAGACGGGCGCCGGCATCGTCATGATCACGCACGACCTGGGCGTCGTCGCGGGCATGGCCGACCGGGTGCTGGTCATGTACGCCGGCAAGCCGGTCGAGCAGGGCAACGTCGACGACATCTACTACCGGCCGCGGATGCCGTACACGATGGGACTGCTCGCCTCGATCCCCAGGATCGACGGCGAGGAGGGGCCGCTGGTGCCGATCGAGGGCAACCCGCCCTCCCCGGCGGCGCTGCCGCCGGGCTGCCCGTTCGCGCCGCGCTGCCCGATGAAGATCGACTCGTGCGACGACGAGGAGCCCCCGCTCACCGACGTCGGCGGCGGCAGGCACGTCGCCTGCATCCGCTCCCGCGAGATCGAGTACAAGGGCCTGACCGGCACGGACGTGTTCCCGGTCCCGGTCATCCCGGTCAGCGAGGTGGTCCGCGTGCCGCGCGAGCAGCGCGCGACCGTGCTGGAGCTGGACAACCTCATCCGGCACTACCCGCTGATGAAGGGCGCGGTGTTCAAGCGCCGCGTCGGCACCGTGCACGCCGTGGACGGCATCAGCTTCGACATCGCCGAGGGCGAGACGCTGGCCCTGGTCGGCGAGTCGGGCTGCGGCAAGACCACGACCCTGCAGCAGATCATGCAGCTCGCCCCGCCGCAGAGCGGCCGGATCGTCGTGCTCGGCCAGGACAGCGCCAAGCTCGGCCCGTCCGGGCGCAAGGCGCTCAGGGGCGACCTGCAGATCGTCTTCCAGGACCCGATGGCGGCGCTCGACCCGCGCATGCCGGTCGGCGACATCATCGCCGAGCCGCTGCGCGCCCACGGGCGCAAGAACGTCAAGCAGCGGGTCGCCGAGCTGCTCGAACTGGTGGGCCTGGCGCCCGAGTACGCCGAGCGCTACCCGCAGAGCTTCTCCGGCGGCCAGCGCCAGCGCATCGGCATCGCCCGCGCCCTGGCCCTGGAGCCCAAGCTGCTCGTCCTGGACGAGCCGGTCTCGGCACTGGACGTGTCCATCCAGGCCGGCGTGATCAACCTGCTGGACGAGCTGAAGAACACCCTGGGGCTGTCGTACCTGTTCGTGGCGCACGACCTGGCGGTGGTCCGGCATCTGGCCGACCGCGTCGCGGTCATGTACCTCGGCAGGATCGCCGAGATCGGCACGGTCGAGGAGGTCTACGACCGCCCCGCGCACCCCTACACGCAGGCGCTGCTGTCAGCGATCCCGCTGCCCGACCCCGAGATGGAGCGCACGCGCAAGCGGATCCTGCTCGAAGGCGACCTGCCCAGTCCGGCCGACCCGCCATCGGGTTGCCGGTTCCGCACGCGCTGCCCCAAGTTCGCCCTCCTCACCGAGGCCGAACGCCGGCGCTGCGTGGACGAAGAGCCCTCGGTTGCCCGGCTCGCGACCGCCGTGGACCACGGCGCCGCCTGCCACTACGCGGAGGAAGTCGAGGTCATCACGGCCTCGGACGATCAGGAGGAAAAGTGAAGGTTCGTTACCGGGCGGCGGCGGGAATCGCCGTCCTCGCCATGGCCGCGGCGGCTTGTGGCGGTGGTGGCGGCGAGGCCAAGAAGCCGAGCGCCGAGCAGTCGCAGCAGGCTCAGCAGCAGATGTCGCAGACCCCTGGCATCGCGATCAACCCCGTCCCGTACGAGCAGGTCAAGGACGGCGGCACGCTCACCCTCTCGGTCGGCCAGTGGCCGAGCCAGTGGAACGGCAACCACATCGACGGCAACCAGCGCGACACGGCGGACATGCTGGACTCGCTGATGCCGCAGCTGATGGTCGCCGACGCCGAGGCCAACTTCAAGGCGAACCCCGACTACCTCACCGACGTCAAGATGGACCTGTCGTCGGGCAAGCAGGTCGTCACCTACACGCTGAACGAGAAGGCCCAGTGGTCGGACGGCACGCCGATCACCTGGAAGGACCTCGAGGCGGCGTGGAAGGCCAACAGCGGCAAGGACAAGAAGTTCAAGCCGGCCTCCACCGACGGCTGGGACCGCATCGAGTCGGTCACCAAGGGTGACAGCGACAAGGTCGCGGTCGTGACGTACGGCAAGAACTACCCCGAGTGGATGGGACAGTTCTCCCGCTCGCCGCACCTGTACCCGGCCTCCCACATGGAGACCCCGGAGAAGTACGAGAAGGACTACCTGCAGAAGATCCCGGTCACCGCCGGGCCCTTCAAGGTCGAGAGCATCAACGAGGGCACCAAGACCCTGACCGTGGTGCGCGACGACAAGTGGTGGGGCCGCAAGGCCAAGCTCGACAAGGTCATCTTCCGGACCATCGAGACCCCCGCCGCGCAGGTCAACGCCTTCGCCAACGGTGAGCTCGACGCGGTGGAGATCCCGCCGGGCAGCCCGGCCGACCTCAAGCGCGCCAAGGAGGTCCCGAACGTCGACGTCCGCAAGGCGCTCAGCCCGAACTGGCGGCACATCACCGTCAACAACCAGAGCGAGTTCCTGAAGGACAAGTCGGTCCGCCAGGCCGTCGCGTACGCGATCAACCGTGACGTGATCACCCAGTCCGACCTCAAGGACATGGACTGGCCGCTGCAGACGCTCGGC
Source organism: Nonomuraea sp. NPDC001636 (assembly GCF_040298265.1). Classification (NCBI taxonomy): domain Bacteria; kingdom Bacillati; phylum Actinomycetota; class Actinomycetes; order Streptosporangiales; family Streptosporangiaceae; genus Nonomuraea; species Nonomuraea sp. NPDC001636. Next base: position 28,641 of record NZ_JBEOZT010000006.1, on the reverse strand, counting down.
AACCACGTCTTCATGAACAACCACAAGGCGTACGTCGACAACTCCGGCGAACTGGGCAAGTACAACCTGCCCAAGGCCAAGGAGCTGCTCGACGCGGCCGGCTGGAAGCAGGAGGGCGACGTCCGCAAGAAGGACGGCAAGGAGTTCTCGCTGAACTTCGTCGTCCCGGCGGGCCTGCCGTACGCCAAGACCGAGGGCGAGCTCACCCAGGCCATGCTCAAGGAGGCCGGGATCAAGCTGACGATCCGCCCGGTCCCCGATGACAAGTTCTTCACCGACTTCATCATCAAGGGCGACTTCGACCTGGTGCCGTTCTCCTGGATCGGCACGCCGCTGCCCCTCGGCGGCCTGCCGCAGATCTACAAGACCGGCTCCGAGTCGAACTTCCCCAAGGGCAGCGACCCGGCGCTGGACGCCGCGATCGACGCCGCGGTCAGCGAGATGGACCCGACCAAGGCCTACGAGCTGGCCAACGCGGCCGACAAGCTGATCTGGGACCAGGTGCACACCATCCCGCTGTACCAGCGTCCTGACATCCAGGCCACCAAGAAGACGCTGGCCAACTACGGCGCCTTCGGCTACCAGGCCGCCGACTACACGGCGATCGGCTTCACCGGCTGATCTCCGTAGCCTCGACGAAAGCCCCCGGCCGGTTACCGGCCGGGGGCTTTTGGCATGGTTTGTCGCCTCACTGGGTAACTCTTCACTTATGGACGACGACTATGGGATCTTCGGCCCCGAGTCGGTGACCTGGCGGGTGATGGGGGAGCCGATCCAGCTCGTCGGCGGCTTCCGCGCGCTGCTGATGCAGGGGCTGCACCCCAGGGCGATGCGCGGCGTGCTGCAGAACTCGGCGCTGCTCGACCCGGCCGAGGCGTGGTCGCGCTTCCTGCGGACCAGCGAGTTCGTCCGGGTGCGCACGTACGGCACGCGCGCGGAGGTGGAGCGGGCCGGCCGCCGGGTGCGCAAGATCCACGCCACGCTGACCGCCCGCGACCCCGACACCGGCGAGCGGTACCACCTCGACGACCCAGAAGCGCTGCGCTGGGTGCACGTCGGCGAGGTCGACTCCTACCTGACGGTGGCCCGCCGCGCCGGCGTGCGGCTGTCCGACGCCGACGCCGACCGGTTCGTCGCCGAGTGGCGGCGCGCCGCCGAGGTCGTGGGCCTGGACGGGAACGACGTGCCCGGTTCGGTGGCCGAGCTGCGCGCCTACATCGACGGCCGGCGTCCGGGGCTGCGGCTCGTGCCGGAGGCCGCCCATCCGCTGCGGCTGTCGCTGCACACGCCGCTGCCCGGCGCGCTGTCCGCGCTGCGGCCCGCCGTGCCCGCGCTGACCGTGCTGGCGCTGGCCACGCTGCCGCGCTGGGCCCGCCGCCTGTACGGCCTGCCCGCCACGCCCGTCGGCGACCTGTGGGCCTCGGCCACGCTGCGCGCCCTGCACACCGGCATCGGCCTGGTTCCCGAGCAGGTCCGCTACGCGCCCTCGGCCCGCCGGGCGCGCAAGCTGATGGCTGCCTGAGCGAGCGCTTGTTCAAATAGCACGGGGGCGGTCGCGCTTTCCGTAATCGGCATGGCAAACTGGTACAAGAAGAGAGCTAGCGTGCTCCGGGGTCGGTGAAAGTCCGAACCGGCGGTTACAGTCCGCGACCCGGCCGATGCCATCGGCCGGTTGACCCGGTGAAATTCCGGGACCGACGGTTAAAGTCCGGATGGGAGGAAGCGCGCGAGGTGTCCGGCGTCCCAGCCGGGCTCCTGACGTGGTGCCGTGCCGGCACCCGACAACCCCCCGGGGCCCGCCGTGGCTTGAAGCTACTGGCGAGTAGGAGGCCCGGGTGGACATCTCAGCCGCCGACGCCGCGCACATGGCGCGCGCCGTCGAGCTGGCCGCGCGCGGACACGGCGGCACCAGCCCCAACCCCGTCGTCGGCTGCGTCGTGCTGTCGGCCGCCGGGCAGGTCGTCGGCGAGGGCTTCCACGCCTACGCGGGCGGGCCGCACGCCGAGGTCGTGGCGCTGGCGCAGGCGGGCGAGCAGGCGCGGGGCGGCACGGCGTACGTGACGCTGGAGCCCTGCGACCACACCGGCCGCACCGGGCCGTGCAGCCGGGCGCTGCTGGCCGCGGGCGTGGCCCGCGTGGTCGTCGCCGTCGCCGACCCCAACCCGAAGGCCGCCGGCGGCGCGGCGCGGCTGCGCGCGGCCGGGGTGAGCGTGACGCAGGACGTGCTCACCGAGGCGGCCGAGCGGGTCAACGAGGAATGGCTCACCTACGCCCGCCTCGGCAGGCCGCACGTCACCTGGAAGTTCGCCGCCACCCTCGACGGCAGGTCGGCCGCCGCCGACGGCACCAGCCAGTGGATCACCTCGCCGCAGGCGCGGGCCGACGTGCACCGGCTGCGCGCCGCCTCCGACGCGATCGTGGCCGGGATCGGCACCGTGCTCGCCGACGACCCCCACCTCACCGTCCGCCTCCCGGAGAACGCCGGGGCGGAGGCGGGCGAGGGCGACGCGGGGGCGCTGCTGGCCGGCAGCCCGCCGCTGGCCGGCCGGCCCCTGGGCGCCCGCCCGCCGCTGCGGGTCGTCGTGGACACCGAGGGCAGGACGCCGCCCGCGGCCCGCGTCCTCGACGACGAGGCCTCCACGCTGGTCGCCGTCGCCGACGACGCCGTGACAGGGCTCAAGGCCGGCCTGCTGCGCCTGCCCCGGCACGCGGAGGGCGGCCTCGACCTGCACGCCCTCCTGCGCGAGCTGGCCGCCCGCGAGGTGGTCGCCGTGTTCCTGGAAGGCGGCCCCACCCTCGCCGGCGCGTTCCTGCGGCAGGGCCTCATCGACCGCGTGTACGCCTACCTCGCCCCCGCCCTCCTCGGCGAGGGCAGGGCCGCGCTCGGCCCGGCGGGCGTCGCCACGATCAGCGGCGCCCACCGCCTCACCTTCGACGAGTTTTCCCCCATCGGGCCGGATCTGCGGCTGACCGCGCGGCCCGCTCCGCATCAAGGCAGGGAGAAGTGATGTTCACCGGAATCATCGAGGAGAAGGGCGAAGTCGTCGCCATCGAGCCGGCGGGCGGGCAGGTCGGCGGTGGCGCCCTGCTGTCCGTACGCGGCCCGCTCGTCACCTCCGACGCCGCCCACGGGGACTCGATCGCCGTCAACGGCGTCTGCCTGACGGTCGTCGAGGTCGAGGACGACGTGTTCACCGTCGACGTCATCAGGGAGTCGCTGGACCGCAGCTCGCTCGGTGGCCTCACCGCGGGCTCGGCGGTCAACCTCGAACGGTCCGTACGCGCCGACCAGCGCCTCGGCGGCCACATCGTCCAGGGCCACGTCGACGGCACCGCCCGCCTGCTGTCCCGCGCCCCCGGCGAGAACTGGGACGACCTGCGCTTCTCCCTGCCCGGCCCGCTCAGCCGGTACGTGGCCGAGAAGGGCTCGATCGCCATCGACGGAATCAGCCTGACCGTCACGACGGTTGACGACGACAGCTTCGGCGTGAGCCTCATCCCGACCACGCTGAAGCTGACCACCATGGGCGACCGCCAGGTGGGCGACGTGGTGAACCTTGAGGTCGACGTGATCGCCAAGTATGTGGAGAGGCTGGTGGGCACCCGATGAGCTGGGTGGACGCATCGATTGACATCTTCGGTCTGCCGGTGAAGTGGACCGACCTGATCGGCAACGTGTTCGCCCTCGCCACGGTGGCGTTCGCGATGCGCAAGTCCATGTGGACCTGGCCCGTCCAGTTCACCGGCTCGGTGCTGCTGTTCCTCGCCTCGATCAGCGCGCACGTCACCGGCAACGCGCTCAAGCAGGCCCTGTTCGCCGTGCTGGCCGTCTACGGGTGGTGGAAGTGGCGGCAGGGCACCCAGGAGCACGCCCTGGCCGTCCGGCCCGCCACGGGCGGCGAGCGGTGGCGGATGCTGGCGGCGCTGGCGGTGGGCACCGCGCTGGTGACCGTCCTGTTCAAGACGTTCGACCTGTCGTGGTACCCGGGCGCGCCGGTGCCCGTCGTGGCCTCCGACGCCTACATCTTCGTCGGCGGCGCGGTCGCCACCTGGGCGCAGGGCCGCGCGCTGGTCGACTTCTGGGTCGTCTGGGTGCTGGTCGACCTGGTGGGCGTGCCGGTCGCCTTCAACTCCGGTCTCTACGTCTCCGGCGCCGTCTACGGCGTGTTCTTCGTCATGGTCCTCACGGGCTTCGCCAAGTGGCTGCGCGAGTACCGCGCCGCCCGTCCGGAAGCGGTGGCAGTGGCATGAGCGAGTTCAAGCTCGACCCGATCGAGCGGGCCATCGAGGACATCCGCAACGGCCGTCCCGTCGTGGTCGTGGACGACGAGAACCGCGAGAACGAGGGCGACCTGATCTTCGCCGCCCAGAAGGCCACGCCGGAGCTGTGCACGTTCCTGATCCGGCACACCAGCGGCATGATCTGCGTGGCCATGGACGGCAAGGAGCTCGACCGGCTCGGGCTGCCGCTCATGGTGTCCCAGAACCGCGAGCGCATGCGCACGGCGTACACGATCACCGTGGACGCCCGCGACGGCGTCACCACCGGCATCTCCGCCGCCGACCGCGCCAGGACCATCCGCACCCTCGCCGACTCGGCCACCGAGCCCAACGAGCTGGTCCGGCCCGGCCACATCTTCCCGCTGCGCTACCGCGAGGGCGGCGTGCTGGCCCGGCGCGGCCACACCGAGGCGGCCGTCGACCTGGCCAGGCTCGCCGGGCTGTCGGCCGCCGGCGCGCTGGCCGAGGTGGTCAACGACGACGGCACCATGGCCAGGCTGCCCCAGCTGCGCCGCTTCGCCGACGAGCACGACCTGGCGCTGGTCTCCATCGAGCAGCTCGTCGACCACCGCCGCCGCGCCGAGAGCATGGTCACCAGGGTCGCCGAGACCCGGCTGCCCAACGCGTACGGCATGTGGCGGGCCTATGGCTACTCCAGCGCCCTCGACGGCGGCGAGCACGTCGCGCTCGTCTACGGAGACCTGGGCGGCGGCGAGAACATCCTGGTCAGGGCCCATTCCGAGTGCCTGACCGGCGACGTGTTCGGCTCGCTGCGCTGCGACTGCGGCGTGCAGCTCGACCACGCCATGGGCGCCATCGCGCAGGAGGGCCGCGGCGTCGTCGTCTACCTGCGCGGCCACGAGGGCCGGGGCATCGGCCTGCTGGCCAAGCTCAGGGCCTACAGCCTCCAGGACAACGGCAGCGACACCGTCGACGCCAACGTCGAGCTGGGGCTGCCGGTGGACGCCCGCGAGTTCTCCAACGCCGGGCAGATCCTGGCCGACCTCGGCGTGCGCTCGGTGCGGCTGCTCACCAACAACCCGGCCAAGCTCAAGGGCATGGACGGCTACGGCATCAAGGTGCTCGGCCGCGAGCCCATGCCCGTGGCCCTGAACCCGCACAACGAGCGGTACCTGGAGGCCAAGCGCGAGCGGCTCGGCCATGACATCTCGCACCACATCTCGGAGGCATCATGAGCGGCGAAGGCCGTCCCGGCGTGGCCGTGGTGGACGCGGCCGGCCTGGTCGTGGGCGTGGTGGCGGCGAGCTGGCACGCCAAGATCACCGACCAGCTCGTGGCGCGGGCCGTGCAGGCGTGCGACGACAGCGGCGCCACCGCGACCGTGGTCCGCGTGCCCGGCTCGCTGGAGATCCCCGTCGTGGCCCAGGCCCTGGCCCGGCGTTGTGACGCGGTGGTCGCCCTCGGCGCGGTCATCAAGGGCGAGACCGCCCATTTCGACTACGTCTGCGACTCGGTCACCAGCGGTCTGACCCGCGTCTCGCTCGACGAGGAGACGCCCGTCGGCAACGGCGTGCTCACCTGCGAGACGATGGACCAGGCGCTCGACCGCTCCGGGCTGCCCGGCAGCAAGGAGGACAAGGGCTACGAGTCGGCCCTGGCCGCCCTGGAGACCGCCCTCCTCCTGAGGGACCTCCACTGACCTGCGGTAGGTTTCCCTCGTGCCCGAGCCCGTGACCCCGCCGCCCCTGCCCGTGACCTGGCGTCCCCGCCGGGGCCGGATCGTGCCCTACGCCTTCGCCCTGGTGGTGGTGGCGGGGGCGGTGCTGATGGCGATCTTCATCGCCGACCCGTTCAAGCTGCCCGACCGGGTGGCGATCGTGGGCTTCGGCCTGGCGGTGGCGTACGTGCTCCACCTGCTGGGCCGGGTCCGGGTGGAGGCCGACGCGCAGGGCCTGACCGTCGTCAATGCCCTGCGCGTCCACCGCTACACCTGGCCCGAGGTCATCGACGTGACCCTCCTGGTGGGCGACCCGTGGCCGAAGATCGACTTCTCCGACGGCCGGACGATCGGCGCCATGGGCATCCAGGGCTCGGAGAAGGCCCGCGCCCGCCGGGCCACGGCCGAGCTGGCCGCGCTGATCCGCGAACGCGGCGAGGCGTCCGAGTCCGGCGACTGAAACCCGATGACGAGGGCGAGCCGATATCGCCGGAGCGGGGTTGCGACGTAGCCTGAAGGCGTGCTGCGGCGGACAATCAGGGCAATGGACATCGAGTCGCCGGACAAGCTCATCGAGCTGCTCGACCGGCACGACTACCTGGCCGACCGGGGGCTGGCCACGGCCGCCTTCCTGGCGCTGCGTATGGGGCGGCCGCTGTTCCTGGAGGGGGAGGCGGGCGTCGGCAAGACCGAGCTGGCCAAGACCCTCGCGAGGCTGCTCAAGGCCCCCCTGATCCGGCTGCAGTGCTACGAGGGCCTCGAAGCGTCCCAGGCCCTGTACGACTGGGACTTCGCCCGCCAGCTCCTCCACCTCAAGGCCGCCGAGGCCGCCGGGATCACCGACGCCGCCCGGCTGGAGGGGGAGATCTACGACCGCCGCTTCCTGATCGCCCGCCCCCTGCTGAAGGCCGTGGAGACCCAGCCGAGCGTGCTGCTGGTGGACGAGATCGACCGGGCCGACGACGAGTTCGAGGCGTTCCTGCTCGAAGTGCTCTCCGACTTCACCGTCTCCATCCCCGAGCTGGGCACGATCAGGGCCGCGACGCCGCCGGTCGTCGTGGTGACCTCCAACCGCACCCGCGAGGTGCACGACGCGCTCAAGCGGCGCTGCCTCTACCACTGGCTGGAGCACCCGAGCTTCGACCGCGAGGTCGCGATCCTGCTGCGCCGCCTGCCCGGCTGCACCGAGGAGCTGGCCCTGCAGGTGGCGCGGGCGGCCGAGCGGCTGCGCCGGGCCGACCTGGTCAAGCCGCCGGGCGTGGCCGAGACCCTCGACTGGACCGAGGCGCTGCTGACGCTCGGGGCCAGGGAGCTCGACCCCGACCTGGCCGCGGCCACCCTGGGCGCCGCGCTGAAGTACCGCGAGGACGTCGCCGCCGTCCTGGGCGACGGGCTGCTGTCCGGTGGATGAGCTGGTCCGGACGGTGACGGGCTTCGTCAGGACGTTGCGCGCGGCGGGCGTGGACGCCGACCACGAGCGGACGCGGAGCCTGCTGCAGGCCCTCGGCCACCTGGACGCCGGGGACCGGGAGGCGTTCTACTGGGCCGGCCGGCTCACCCTGTGCGCCACGCCCGACGACCTGCCCCGCTACGACCGCTGCTTCGCCGCCTGGTTCGGCGGCCGGCGGGCGGCGGCGGCCCGTACCGGGACGACCAGCGTCACCCGGCACCTGGCGGCCGGCGACGGCGAGGAGGCCGGCGCGGGCGAGGACGCCGCCGCCCCGGCCACGGCCAGCCGCGCCGAGGTGCTGCGGCACCGGGACGTCGCCCGGCTTACCGAGGCCGAACGCGCCGAGGTGCACCGCATGCTGGCCCTGCTCGGCCGCGGCCGGGCCGCGCGCCGCTCCCGCCGCTTCGAGCGGGCCCACCGGGGCAGGCTGGACCAGCGCCGCACCGTGCGCGAGGCGCTGCGCAACGGCGAGGTGGCCCGGCTCCGCCGCCGCCGGCACACCACCAGGCCCCGGCAGGTGGTGCTGTTCGTGGACGTCAGCGGGTCGATGGCCCCCTACGCCGAGACCCTGCTGCGCTTCGCCCACGCGCTGGTCAGGAGCGAGCCGCGGGCCACGAGGGTCTACTCGGTCGGCACCCGGCTCACCGAGGTCACCGCCGAGCTGCGCCACCGCGACCCCGGCACGGCGCTGAACGCGGCGTCCGCGGCCATCCCCGACTGGAGCGGCGGGACCCGGCTCGGCGAGGAGTTCAAGGAGTACCTGACCCGGCACAGCGCCCGGGGGGCGATCGTGGTCATCGCCTCCGACGGCTGGGAACGCGGTGACCCCGCGCTCCTGGGCGCCCAGCTCGCCAGGCTGGCCCGGCAGGCGTACCGGCTCATCTGGGTCAATCCGCACAAGGGATATGAGGATTACCAGCCGCTGACCGGAGGCATGCGGGCCGCCCTGCCGCATCTGGACGATCTGGTGGCCGGCCACAGCCTGGCCGCCTACGAGGAACTCAGCGAAAGGCTCGCCCATGCGTGACGTGCTCCCGGAGATCATGCGGTGGTGGAGGTCGGGGCTCAGGTTCGGGCTGGCGACCGTGGTGAGCACGTTCAGCAGCGCGCCACGCCCGCCGGGCGCGGCGATGGCGGTGCGCGGCGACGAGGTGGTGGGCAGCGTCTCGGGCGGGTGCGTCGAGGGGGCGGTCTTCGAGCTGGCCTCCGAGGCCGACGCGCCCGTCCTGCAGCGGTACGGCGTCAGCGACGACGACGCCTTCGCCGTCGGGCTGACCTGCGGCGGCATCATCGACATCCTGGTCGAGCCGGTCTCCATCGAGACCTTCCCCGAGCTGGGCGAGATCTTCGCCTCGGTCGAGGCGCACCAGCCGGTCGCGGTCGCCACCATCGTCGCCGGCCCCGGCCCGATCGGCGCCCGCCGGATCGTCTGGCCCGGCCGCTCGTCGGGCACCCTGGGCCTCGACCGCCTCGACGAGGCCGTGGACGACGACGCCCGCGGCATGCTCGCCCAGGGCCTGACCGGCATCCGGCACTACGGCGGGCACGGCGAGCGGCGGCTGGACGACCTGTCGGTGTTCGTCCAGTCGTTCGCGCCGCCGCCGCGGATGCTGGTCTTCGGCGCGATCGACTTCGCCGCGGCCGTCGCCAAGGTGGGCAAGTTCCTCGGCTACCACGTCACCGTCTGCGACGCCCGGCCGGTCTTCGCCACCGCCAAGCGCTTCCCCGAGGCCGACGAGGTGGTGGTCAAGTGGCCGCACGACTACCTGGCCTCGGTGCAGGTGGACGAGCGCACGGTGATCTGCGTGCTGACCCACGACCCCAAGTTCGACGTGCCGCTGCTGGAGGTGGCGCTGCGGACCGAGGCGGGCTACATCGGGGCCATGGGCTCGCGCCGCACGCACGAGGACCGGCTGGCCCGCCTGCGCGAGTCGGGGCTCAGCGAGGCCGAGCTGGCCCGGCTGAGATCGCCCATCGGCCTCGACCTGGGCGCCCGCACGCCGGAGGAGACGGCCGTGTCGATCGCCGCCGAGCTGATCCAGCTGCGGTGGGGCGGCTCGGGCCGGCCGCTGTCGCAGACGGGCGGCCGCATCCACGGGGAGCCGGCGTGATCGCCGGGCTGCTGCTCGCCGCGGGGGAGGGCGCCCGGCTGGGCACGCCCAAGGCGCTCGTGGAGTTCGGCGGCGAGCGGCTGGTCGACCGCGGGGTGCGGCTGCTGGCGGAGGGCGGCTGCCGTCCGGTGGTGGTCGTGCTGGGCGCGGCGACCGTGCAGGTGCGCGGGGCGGTCAGCGTGCGCAACCCGGACTGGCGCACCGGCATGGGCTCCTCGCTGCGGGCCGGGCTGGCCGCGCTGCCGCCGGAGGCGACGGCCGTGGTGGTCGCGCTGGTGGACCAGCCGCTCGTCCGGGCGGGCGCGGTGCGGGCGCTGGCCGCGTCGGGGGCCGGGCTGGCGGTGGCCACCTACGGCGGACGGCGGGCGAACCCGGTGCTGATCGCGCGCGAGCACTTCGCCGGGGTGGCGGAGCTGGCGGTGGGCGACGTGGGGGCGCGGGCGTTCATGAAGGCGCATCCCGGGCTGGTCACCGAGGTCGCCTGCGACGAGCACGGCGACCCGGCCGACATCGACACGCCGCAGGACCTGGAGCTGCTGGAAGGCCGCTAGACCCGCGCCGGGAGCTGCTGGAAGGCGGCTAGAAGCGCAGCGAGGCGATCGCCGCGCGGTGGTCGCTGCCGGTCGCCGGGGCCACCCCCGCCTTGGTCGCCGTCATGCCCCTGAACAGGATGTGGTCGGGCCGGGTGATCGGGAACTCGGCGGGCCAGGTGAACCCGAACCCGTCGCCGGCCACGCTCTGGGCGTCGGTCAGGGGCGGGGTCAGCCCGCGCATGCCGCGGTCGGTGGTGGCGGTGTTGAGGTCGCCGAGCAGCAGGACGCGCTTGCTGGGGTCGGCGTCGACGAGCCGGCGGGCGTGGGCCAGGGAGGCGTCGCGGGAGGCGGTGTGGCCGGGCCTGGCCGAGGCCAGGTGCATGACGTAGACGGTGACCTTGCCCTTGGGGGTGCTCACCACCGCGCGCAGCGCCCGCGGCCAGCCCATGCCGACGTCGAGCGGACTGGTCTCGCTGATCGGGTAGCGGCTCCACAGGCCGACCGTGCTGACCGGGTAGTGGTAGCGGAACATCTTGTTGAGCTGCTTGGCCGCGGGCCCGCCGGGGGTCAGCTCCTGGGCGGCCAGCAGGTCGAGCTCCTCGGCGATGGCCTTGACCGCCTCACCGGAGGCGCTGTTGCGCACGCCGACGTTGACCGTGCCGACGGCCAGGTCGCTGGGGCCGCCGGGCGGCGCGGCCAGCAGCGTGGAGCCGAACATCGCCGCCCACACCAGGCCGGGCGCCAGCGCCGCGAGCGCGGCCGCCCTGGACCGGGCCAGCAGGGCGAGGAGCAGCAGCAGCGGCACCGCCACCCCCATCCAGGGGAGCAGGCTCTCCAGGACCGGCGTGAAGCCGCCGAGCGACGGGATCAGCGAATGACCCGCCAGGGCCAGGGCGACCACGGCGGAGGCGATGACGACGACCCGGCTCAGCACCCGAACCAGGCTAGTGCTTCGCCGCGCGACACGCCGACACGCTAACCTGTTGACGTCGCAACGGAACAACATTCGGTTCATCGGGAGCCCGGCATGCGCATCGGTATGGCACTCAACTACTCGGGCGGTTTCAAGGAGACGGTCGCCGAGCTGGCCGACTACGAGAAGGCGGGCCTCGACATCGTCTTCGTGGCCGAGGCGTACAGCTTCGACGCCGTCAGCCAGATGGGGTACATCGCGGCCAGGACCGAGCGGGTGCAGATCGCCTCGGGCATCCTGCCGATCTACTCCCGCACGCCGACGTTGCTGGCCATGACCGCCGCGGGCATGGACTTCGTCTCCGACGGGCGCTTCACGCTGGGCATCGGGACGTCCGGGCCGCAGGTCATCGAGGGCTTCCACGGGGTGCCGTACACCGCGCCGATCGGGCGTACCCGGGAGGTCATCGAGATCTGCCGCAAGGTGTGGCGGCGCGAGCGGCTGGAGCACGCGGGCCGCAACTACCAGGTGCCGCTGCCCGCCGGCGAGGGCACCGGCCTGGGCAAGCCGCTGAAGATCATCAATCACCCGGTGCGCCCGCGCATCCCGATCGTGGTCGCCGCCATCGGCCCCAAGAACGTGGAGATGACCGCCGAGCTGGCCGAGGGCTGGGAGCCGATCTTCTACTACCCGGAGAAGGCCGCCGACGTGTGGGGCCCCTCGCTGGCCGCCGGCCGGGCGAAGCGCGACCCCGAGCTGGGCGAGCTCGACGTGATCGCCCAGGCGGCGCTGGCCATCGGCGACGACGTGGCCGGGCTGCGCGACTTCGGCCGGGCGATGGCCGCCCTGTACATCGGCGGCATGGGCGCCAAGGGCAAGAACTTCTACAACGACCTGGCCCGGCGCTACGGCTACGAGAAGGAGGCCGAGCAGATCCAGGACCTCTACCTGGAGGGCAAGAAGGACGAGGCCGCCGCGCTGGTGCCCGCCGAGCTGCTGGAGAACATGTCGCTGATCGGCAGCGAGGGCTTCGTCCGCGACCGGATCGCGGCGCTGAAGGAGTCGGGGGTGACGACGCTCAACGTCGCGCCGCTCGGCCGTACCCACGAGGAGCGCGTCCGCCTGCTGGAGAAGGTCAAGGAGCTGGCCGCCTGATCGGACGGGCTCCGGAAGGGGTATGACGCACGTCACAGTGCCGAGCGGGAATATGCCCCGTTTCGCATGGTGTTGTACGTCCTCGTGAGGTTCTCTGTGGTCATCGTGCGGCTCGTCGAGCGTCTGCACGTGGATCTGTGCCGTCTGCACGGATCCCTCTGTCGCTGATCGGCGCGTCCCCCAGACTCCCCCCTTCCTCACCCGCATGCCCCCCTTCGCCGTGGCATGCCTGACTTCCGGAGCCTTCCTCCCGTGAAGAGATTCACCTTCTCCCTTCAGCTGCTGCTCGGCCTGGCCGTCGGCGTCGCCCTGGGGTTCGTCGCCAAGATCTGGGACGTGGCCTGGCTGGCCGAGACGCTGACCCAGGTCGGCAAGATCTTCGTCCAGCTCCTCAAGCTCGCCGTGCCGCCGCTGGTGTTCACCGCCGTGCTGGTCAGCGTGGCCAACCTGCGCAACGTCAACGGCGCCGCCCGTCTGGCCTCCAAGACCCTGCTGTGGTTCCTGATCACCGCGTTCGTCTCGGTGGCCTTCGCGATCGCGCTCGGCCTGATCATCAACCCGGGCCAGGGCGTCACCCTGGACACCGGCGCGGCCAAGGCCATCGACACCGAGGGCGCCGGCACCTGGCTCGACTTCGTCACCGGCATCCTGCCCACCAACATCGTCACGGCCTTCACCGAGGTGAACGTCCTCCAGATCGTCTTCCTGGGTGTCGTCCTCGGCGCGGCGGCCCTGGCGGTGGGCGAGAAGGCCGAGCCGTTCCTCAACCTCAGCCGTTCGGTGCTCGAACTGGTGCAGAAGGCCCTGTGGTGGGTCATCCGCCTGGCCCCGATCGGCACCGCCGGCCTCATCGGCAAGGCCGTCTCCACGTACGGCTGGGACCTGCTGGCCCCGCTGGCCAAGTTCAGCGTCGGCGTGTACGTCGGCTGCTTCATCGTCCTGCTGGCCGTCTACCCGACGCTGCTCGCGGTCTGGGGCAAGGTCAACCCGATCACGTTCTTCCGCAACGCCTGGCCCGCCATCGAGCTGGCCTTCGTCTCCCGTTCCTCGGTCGGCACGCTGCCCCTGACCCAGCGCGTCACCGTCGAGCGCAACGGCGTGGACCGTGACTACGCCTCCTTCGCGGTGCCCTTCGGCGCCACCACCAAGATGGACGGCTGCGCCTCGGTCTACCCGGCGCTCGCCGCGATCTTCGTGGCCCAGGTGTTCGGCGTGCACCTCGGGGTGGGGGACTACCTGCTGATCGCGTTCGTCTCGGTCGTCGGCTCGGCCGCCACCGCCGGTCTGACCGGCGCGATCGTCATGCTGACGCTCACGCTGAGCACGCTGGGCCTGCCGCTCGAAGGCGTCGGCCTGCTGCTGGCGATCGACCCGATCCTCGACATGATCCGCACCGCGACCAACGTGGCCGGCCAGATGGTCGTCCCGGTCCTGGTGGCCCGCTCCGAGGGCCGTCTGGACGAGGCGGTCTTCAACGCGCCGCCGCAGCCGCTCGACGACGCCCCGGCCTCGGCCGCCCGCACGCCGCGCGCGCCGGAGCCCGCGACGGCCTGACCGGAATTCGAGCGAGGGCGGGTGGCCGTACGGCCACCCGCCCTCACTCGTAGGTGCGCAGATCGCCGGGCCGACAACCCAGGGCCTCGCACAGCGCCGCCGCGGGCGAGGGCCCCACGGGGCGGCGTGTCACGTCGGCCGTGGCGCTGACGATCTCTCTCTCCCCCCTCCGGGACGGGGGGTGCGAAGTGTGGATCATGGGGCGGGGAGGGCCTGGGGGGCCCTATGGTGGGTCGGAAATAACCCACTTTTCGAGTTTTTGGCGGGGATATGTCCGACGCTACGCCTTCGATGGTCGCCGACCGGTACCGGCTTGACGAGCTCATCGGCAGCGGTCCGATGGGTGAGGTGTGGCGAGCCTACGACACCCGCGCCGACTGGGTCGTGGCCGTGAAGATCCTGGGCGCGGGCGCGGCCGGCGAGGCCGCGAGGGAGTCGCTGAAGCAGCACGCGCAGGCGGTGGCCAGGGTGATCCACCCCAACGTGGCCATGGTCCTCGACGTGGGCGACCAGGAGGGCGCCCCCTTCCTGGTGACCGAGTTCCTCACCGGGACCAGCGTGGGGGAGGACCTGGCGGCTGAGGGGCCCCTGCCGATCGTCGAGGTGTGCGACCTGGTCGGCCAGGCGGCCGCCGGGCTGGACGCCGCGCACCGCGCCGGGGTGTTCCACGGGCAGATCGACTCCGGCAGCTTCCGGCGGGCGGCCAGCGGCGTGCTGAAGGTCGTCGGGTTCGGGCTGCCGGACGAGGAGCCGTCCCAGGCCGAGCGCCGCTACCTGGCCCCTGAGCGGGCCTCCGGCCGTCCCGCCACGGCCGCCGCCGACCTGTACGCGCTCGGCGCCGTCTGCTACGAGCTCCTCTGCGGCCGCCCGCCCGCCGCCGCCCCTGACCTGCCGGTGACCGGCATGCGCGCCACCCCGCCGTCCCCACCCTCCGCCCCTGGAACCGAGGCCCCCGGAGCTTCGGCCCCCGGAACCGAGGCCCCCGGGGGGGCTGGGCAGGGGGTCGTCCCGCCCAGTGCGATCCGGCCCGAGATCCCCGCCGAGCTGGACCGGCTCGTCCTCGCGATGCTCGCGCCCGACCCCGCCAGGCGGCCCTCGGGCGGCGAGCCCGTCCGCCGGGCCCTGGCCGCCATCGCCCGGCCCGGCGCGGCCCCGAGCACCGCCCCGAATCCCGCTGGAGCCCCGGCCGGCCGGCCGGGCGACACCCGGGTCTACGACTTCAACGGCGTCCCGCGGGCCGGTGACACCGCCGTCTACGAGTCCGCCGAGCTGGACCCGGCGCCGCCGCGTACCGGGAACAAGCTGCTGATCCAGATGGGCATCGCCGTCGCGGTCATCGCGGTGGTGGCCGTCGCCATGGTGATGTGGGCGGGCTCGCGCAAGGAGACCCCGGTGGCCGAGCCGAGCACGAGCACGCCACCCACGCCCGTCCTGACGCCGGAGGTCACGCCGACCGCCGGCCCGACCTCCGAGCCGCCCCGATCCAGCCCCACCGACCTCACCCCGGGCGACACCGCCACCAGCCTGGTCCAGACCGTCGGCCCCAAGGCGACCCTGGGCTCCGGGCAGACCCCGGCGGGCGGCTGGGACCACTGGCTGGTGAAGTTCGACGAGGCGGTGACGGCCCAGGAGGACATCGGCGACATCGACCCCCATGTCGCCGAGAAGGTCCACGACAAGCTCAGGAAGGCCGCCAAGAAGCTCCAGGACGGCCACTTCGAGCCCGCCCGCGGCCAGATCGCCGGCGTCTACCGGGACCTGCGCAAGGCCCAGGTGAAGGGCGACGTCCCCCTGTCGGGCCCGCTCGCCTCCTTCCTGGACGACTTCGCCCTGTCCTGACCGTGACGGGGGACGGGAGGCCCGTGCCTCCCCCTCTCCTGACCGGTGGGGGAGGGGCCGGGGCGCGCGTACATTGGCGGGATGACCATCGACCACGCGGCGCGCCGGGCACGCCTGGCCGCCGCGCTGCCCGCCCACGAGGTCCCCGCGCTCCTCGTCACCTCCCCCGTCAACGTCCGCTACCTCACCGGGCTGGTCAGCTCGAACGCGGCCGTCCTGGTCAGGGCGGACGGCTCGGCGCTGCTGGCGACCGACAACCGCTACATCGACAAGACCCGCGCCCTGGACGTGCCCGCGGTCGAGGCGCCCGACGTGGCCGGCCGGCTGGCCGCGCCGGGCGTGGGCATCGAGGCCGCCGCGATGACCGTGGCGACCTTCCGCCGTCTGGAGGCGGACCTGGAAGAGAACGGGGGCGGGCGCCTGGTGCCGCTCGGCCCGCTGGTCGAGGAGCTGCGCGCGGTCAAGGACGAGGCCGAGCTGGAGCTCATCCGCACCGCCTGCGCCCTGACCGACCAGGCCTTCGCCGACGTGCTCCCGCTGATCGCGCCGGGCCTCACCGAGCGCGCCCTGGCCCGCCTCCTCGACAACCGCATGACCGAGCTGGGCGCCGACAAGCCGGCGTTCGACACGATCGTCGCCGCCGGCGAGAACGGCGCGATCCCGCACCACGCCCCCACCGACCGCGAGCTGCGCGCCGGCGACCTGGTCACGATGGACTTCGGCGCCCGGTACCACGGCTACCACGCCGACATGACCAGGACGGTCTGCCTGGGCGCGCCCGCCGCCTGGCAGCGCGACCTGTACGACCTGGTCAGGCGCGCCCAGCGGGCCGGCCGGCACGCCCTGACCCCGGGGGCCCGGGCCAAGGACGTCGACGCCGCCGCCCGCGGCCTGATCGAGGCGGCGGGCCACGGCGAGCACTTCCGGCACGGCCTGGGCCACGGCGTCGGCCTGGAGATCCACGAGGACCCGTTCCTGGGCCCCTCCAGGACCGGTAGACTAGAGGATCGAGTTCCGATCACCGTCGAGCCTGGGATCTACCTCCCCGAGCGGGGCGGGGTTCGCATCGAGGACACCCTCGTGACCCGCGAGGGCGGGCCGGAACTTTTCACCAAGACCACCAAGGAGCTGCTCGTCCTTTAGAGCGGCCACACGCGGGAGAGAACGAGTGGCGACGACCAACGACCTCAAGAACGGCATGGTGCTGAAGCTCGAGGGCGGTGAGCTCTGGAGCGTTGTCGAGTTCCAGCACGTCAAGCCGGGCAAGGGCGGCGCGTTCGTGCGCACCAAGCTCAAGAACGTCCTCTCCGGCAAGGTCGTCGACAAGACCTTCAACGCCGGCGTGAAGGTCGATGTGGCCAACGTCGACAAGCGCGAGATGCAGTACTCCTACAAGGACGGCGACGACTTCGTCTTCATGGACACCGAGACCTACGACATGGTCAACGTGCCCGCCCGCACCGTCGGCACCGCCGCCAACTACATGCTGGAGAACACCCTCGCCACGATCGCCTTCAACGAGGGCTCGGCGCTCTACGTCGACCTGCCCGCCGCGGTCGAGCTGCTGATCTCCAACACGGAGCCGGGCCTGCAGGGCGACCGCTCCACCGGCGGCACCAAGCCCGCCACGCTGGAGACCGGCGCCGAGATCAAGGTGCCGCTGTTCATCACCACCGGCGAGAAGGTCAAGGTCGACACCCGCAGCGGCGAATACCTCGGCCGGGCCTGAGGTGTCTGCACGCGGCAAAGCACGCAGGCGCGCCCTTGACATCCTCTTCGAGGCCGAGCTGCGCTCTGAGGATCCGCTGAAAATCCTCGCCGAGCGCGTCGAGCGGCAGGAGCCGCCGGTCAACGAGTACACCTCGACCATCGTCGAGGGCGTCGCCCGCCACCATGCCCGTATCGACGAGCTGATCACCACCTACTCCGAGGGCTGGACTCTCGACCGCATGCCCGCGGTCGACCGCAACCTGCTGCGCGGCGGCACGTACGAGCTGCTGTGGATGCCCGACGTGCCGGAGGGCGTGGTCATCAGCGAGTGGGTGCACCTGGCGGGCGAGCTGTCGACCGACGAGTCGCCGCAGTTCATCAACGGCCTGCTGGCCCGGTTCAAGCAACTCAAGCCAAGCCTCACCCTTTAGACAAAGGCCGCGAAGGCCGTTTCGGAGTACGTTCCACTCAGACGGTCCGTACGGCTCGCGGAGAGGCGGCGGAAGGCGCGCCGGCGCGCGGCCTTCCGGTGCGGTCCCCGGCCGCGGGGCCGTGAGCGGTCCGGGGAAGTGGCGCGTCACCAGCCGCGACGCGCCCTTTTCCGGCCCTGCGCGACGCGCCCTTTTCCGGCCCTGTCCGGCCTTGTCCGGCTTCTGTGTGAGCATCGGTCCCATGGTGACCGAAGACGAGGTGCGCGCCCTCGCCCTGGCGCTCCCCGAGACCGCCGAGAAACCCATGTACGGCACGCCCGCCTTCTACGTGCGCGGCAGGTGGTTCGCCCGGATCACGCAGGAGGACGGCGTGCTCGCCGTGCCGGTGGGCGGCGTGGAGCTCAAGCACGAGCTGATCGCCGCCGTCCCCGGCACGTTCTTCTCCACACCCCACTACGACGGGCACGCCGTGGTGCTGGTGCGCCTGGCGGCCGTGGCGTCCGGCGAGCTGGCCGAGCTGCTGACCGACGCCTGGCGGCTGCGGGCGCCGAAGCGGATCGCGGCGGCCTTCGACGGTTAGGGTCCGGCCTGCGGGCGACGGCGCGTACGGCGTAGGCTGGGCCCGTCCGCACAGGGCGAGGGCCGCCCGCGGAGGAGAGAGAGGCGAGCCGACGTTGCGAGCAGAAGGCGTCACCACGAAGACCCCGGCGGTGCGCACCGCCGTCGTGTGGGGCGCGTTGCGGTCGGTGCTGGCCGAGCGTGCCGAGGCCGTCGGCCGGGCCACGCTCGACATCGTCGACGCCGGCGGGGGCACCGGCGGGTTCGCCGTGCCGCTGGCCGAGCTCGGCCACACCGTCACCGTCGTCGACCCCAGCCCCGACTCGCTGGCCGCGCTGGAGCGCCGGGCCAAGGAGAAGGGCGTGGGCGTGCGCGGCCTGCAGGGCGACACCGCCGACCTCGGCGACCTGCTCGACCGCGACAGCGCCGACCTGGTCCTGTGCCACAGCGTCCTGGAGTACGTCGACGACCCCACCGGCGCGCTGGCCGCCGTCGCCGGGCTGCTGCGCCCGGGTGGCGCCGTCAGCGTGCTGGCCGCCAACCCCGTGGCCAGCGCGATCCACCGGGCGCTGGCCGGGCAGTTCGACGAGGCCAGGGCCGTGCTGTCCGATCCGCGCGGCACGTGGGGCGACCGCGACCCCACGCCGCGGCGTTTCACCGCCGAGACCCTGGCGCAGCTGCTGACCGCCACGGGCTTCACCGTCGGCGCGGTCCACGGCGTGCGGGTCTTCGCCGACCTGGTGCCCAGCCGGCTCGTCGACGGCGAGCCCGGCGCGGCCGACGCGCTCGCGGCGCTGGAGCAGGCCGCGGCCGTCCACCCCGTGCTGCGGGACGTCGCCACCCAGGTGCACGTCCTCGGCCACCGCCCCTAGTCTGGAACGTCTGTTCGGATAGACTCGCAGGCGTGTCCCGCAAGCAGATCACAGGCATCGGCCCCGCGCCGCGGACCGGGGCCGATGACAGCGGCTGCCCGATTCTCCACGTCGACATGGACGCCTTCTTCGCCAGCGTCGAGCTGCTGGAACGGCCGGAGCTGCGGGGCCGCCCGGTGATCGTCGGCTCGCCGGCCGGGCGCGGCGTCGTGCTCAGCGCCACCTACGAGGCCAGGGCGTTCGGCGTCCACTCGGCGATGCCGATGAGCAGGGCGCGCCGCTTGTGCCCGCAGGCCACGATCATCCCGCCCAGCCACGGCAAGTACTCCGAGGTCTCCCGGGGCGTCATGGAGATCTTCCACTCGATCACCCCGCTGGTCGAGCCGATCGCCTCCGACGAGGCGTTCCTCGACGTCGGCGGCGCCCGGCGGCGGCTCGGCCCGCCCGCGGCGATCGCCGCCATGATCAGGGAGCAGGTCCTCGACCGCTACGGCATCACCTGCTCGGTGGGGGTGGCCTCCAGCAAATTCGTGGCAAAGCTGGCCTCCAAGCAGTGCAAGCCCGACGGCCTGCTGGTGGTGCCAGAAGGACAGGTGGTCGACTTCCTCCACCCGCTGCCGGTCTCGGCCTTGTGGGGCGTGGGGGAGCGCACCGAGCAGTCCCTCGTCCGGCTCGGCATCCGCACCGTCGGCGACCTGGCCAGGGTGCCGCTGGGCACGCTCCAGCGCGAGCTCGGGCAGGCCGTCGGCGGCCACCTGGCGACGCTGGCCTGGGGGCGCGACGAGCGTCCGGTGACCGCGCACGTGCCCGACAAGAGCATCGGCAACGAGGAGACCTTCGCGGCCGACGTCGACGATCCCGAGGTGATCCGGCGCGAGCTGCTGCGCCTGGCCGAGCGCGTGGCGGCCCGGATGCGTAAGGGCGGACACGTGGGCAGAACTGTAAGTGTGAAGCTGCGCCGGGCCGATTTCACCACGATCACCCGGTCGCGCACCCTGCGGGAGCCGACCGACGTGGCCCAGGTGATCTACGCCACCGCCTGCGAGCTGTTCGCGGCCGCCGGTCTCCAGCGGGTGCGCCTGCGCCTGGTCGGGGTCCGGATGGAGAACCTGCGCCCGGCCGGCGAGGCCACCCATCAGCTCGGTCTCGGCGAGCGCGAGACCGGCTGGCGCGAGGCCGAACAGGCGATGGACAAGGCGATCCGGAGATTTGGCCCCGATGCGGTGCTCCCAGCGTCGCTGGTACGTGGCAAGCTTGATGAAATAGAGACATGACGCCCATGTCCTACTTGATCGGTCAGTCGGGTAGGAGAAGGATGTCGCGATTTTGGGGGAAGGGGTGCGAGATGGTCCACAATGGAGCCATGACGTCACCTCCGGTTTGGTCTGCGTTGGACGTTTGCTTTCGCCTACGTCTACAGCCTCGTATTCTGGGGATAACCGACCGCGAGGTTCGGACACCCCGTGTCGTCCGTTGCCGTCTTCCCCGTCCTGGGGCTGTCCTTGGGAGGCGCCGTGCCGCTCTCTGAGCACGAGCAGCGCTTGCTCGACCAGATCGAGCAGGCCCTCTACGCCGAGGACCCGAAGTGGGCCAACACCGTAAGGATCAGTGACCCGCGCAGCCATTACAAGCGTCGCCTGATCAAAGCCTCCATCGGCTTTGCGCTCGGCGTCGTGATCATGATGGTCGGCGTGGTCATGAGTCAGATCCCGCTCGGCGTCGGCGGTTTCGTGGTCATGCTCGCCGCGTGTCTGTGGGGTCTGTCCAGCTGGAAGCGCATGAACGGGTTCGGCGACTCGCCGCCGGCCCCGGGCGCGGGCGGCGCGGGCAGGCAGCCCCGGCGCGCCGGCCGGGGCACCTTCATGGAGCGCATGGAGGAGCGCTGGCGCCGTCGTCACGACGAGCGCTGACCTCTGAGCAGCTTCTCGCCGGCCCCGAGCCTTCCGCCCTACGCGAACGTGCGGCCGTTCCCCTTCCGGGGAGCGACCGCACGCTCGGTCCTGGGCAGGCGGCTCAGGCGCCCTTGTGGGCCGCCGTCCGCCGCAGCCTGATGTTCTCCAGCAGGTCGAAGCCGTCCAGCAGACGCTCGCCCAGCGCCCGCAGCCGCCGCAGCGTCGAGGGCGGCAGCAGCACCGCCCGCATCCGCCGTCCCCGCGACACCGTCGCCGCCAGGGCCTGCCGCACCTTGCGCAGGTCCTTTCTCATGGGCCCGATCGTGCCCGGGTCCCTGGCGAACAGCACCCGCTCGACCGTCGTCGCGATGGCCGTCATGGCGGCCGCCGACTCGGCGTCGAACTCGTACTGCTCGCTCAGCCGCCGGGCCAGCGCCCGCGGGGTCTCGCTGGCGCCGCGGGTCATGCCGTAGTCGCACAGCACGTCGTCCAGCTCGGCCCACACGGCCGCGATCGACGGATGGTGGGCGGTCGCGATCCTGGCCGTCAGGTCGTCGGCCGGCTGCGAGACCTTCCAGCCCAGCGCGCGCACCCGCCGGTTCCTGGTGAGCAGCCGCAGCGCCGCCGGGACCAGCAGGAGCAGCAGCAACGCGCCCGCGCCGATGCCGAGCTTGCCGATCAGCGGCATCGAGTCGTCCGGCGGCAGGCCGCCCGTGGCGATCAGGCCCTCACGGTCGAGCTCGCGCGGGTTGCGCCGGGTGGAGGGGTTGATCGGGTCGTCGGCGCCGGACTCGGTCGCGCCGCTGGTCGGCGAGGTGGACGGCGTCGTCGAAGGCGCCGGCGGGACCGTGTAGTCCGGCACCCGCGCGCTGCCCTGCCCCAGCGACCCGGACGGCGTCGGCTCGAACGGCAGCCAGCCCACGCCCTCGAAGTACAGCTCGGGCCAGGAGTGCGAGTCGCCGGTGGTGACCGTCCAGTTGTCGCCGGCCTTCGTGCCGCCGGTGTAGCCGATCGCCACCCGCGACGGGATGCCGACGATCCTGGCCAGCACCGCCATCGAGGCCGCGAACTGCTCGCAGTAGCCCGTGCGGTCGCGCAGCAGGAAGTCGCGCAGCGCGGAGTTGCCGTGGCCCTGGGTCCGCAGGTCGTAGCGGAAGTCGCCGTCCTTGGTGAAGAACTGCTGGAGCTTCACCGCGGCCTCGTAATTGGAGTTGGTCTGCGCGGTCAGCGAACGCGCCAGCCGGACGATCTCCGGCGGCAGGTTCTCCGGCAGCTTCAGGTACCGCCGGTCCACGCTCGGCTGGACGCCCTCCAGCGACTCCAGCAGCTCCGGCGTGGCGGCCGGCTCGCTGGTGGCGACCTCGTACTCCAGGCCGGCCGCCTCGTCGGGGATGGAGAAGACCATCAGCGTGCCCACGTCGGCGCGCCAGTCGCCGTCCACCCGGATCTGCCGCGGCGGGTACGGCAGCGGCAGGAACTGCAGCCGCTCGATCTCGTCGCTCATCCGGATCCTGGTGACGACGTTGCTGACCTTCGTGCTCGCGCTCAGCCCCGGAGGCGGCGGCAGCGGGCCGTTGTCCGTCCTGTTGTCCGGCGAGCCCTTCGGCTCGGTCATGCCGAACTGCTGGCCGTCGAAGGTGTCCAGCGCGTAGATCCGCAGGTACCTGGGCTTGTCGTCGTTGTTGTTGTAGGTGAGCACCACGCGCCGCTCGGGCAGTTCGAGCTGCCCCCGCAGGCTCGCGATCGGGCTCGCGATGCTGATCGAGTTGCCCTTGCCGCCGCCCCGGCCGCCCACGCCGAACTGGAAGAAGGAGACCGGCTCCATCACCGGCAGCGCGGCGGGCAGCAGCACGGCCAGCGCGATGGCGGCGAACCCGATGCGCTTGCCCGACAGCCGCAGCCCGCTGGTGTCGGCCCTGGCCCCGCCGGTGTCCGGCCGCGGCCCGGTCGCCGACCTGGTCCGGCGGACGAGCACCGCCCGTCCCCAGTGGCCCACCCGCTCGCGCCCGTCGGCGATCAGCAGGCTGACGAAGCCGAGCGCGGCGATGATGAAGGCGGGCCAGCTGATCGGCTCGGCCAGGATCGTCGCCGGGACCGTGGCCAGCGCCAGCAGCGGCAGCCCGGCCAGCGCCGCCCGCCGCAGCCGCGCGGCGAGCAGGTCCACGGTGATCGCGATGACGCCCACGCCGCCCGCGGTCAGCAGCGTGATGCCGTCCGTGGGCGGCACGGGCGCGGCGTAGCGCTGGATGTCGGCCCAGCCGACCCCGAGCAGCTGGCCCAGCTCCCACACCGACTCCTTGGTCGGGATCACCAGCGCCCACGCCTTGCCGGCGGCGAAGACCACGGTCAGGAAGATCCATAACGCGGCCAGCCCGGCCAGCGGCGCGGCCCAGGCGGGCAACGACAGGCGCGAGCTGAGCAGCCCGGCGGCCATCACGGCCAGCACCGCGCCGAGCGACGTCCAGAACCAGGCGCCGCCCTGGAAGAGCGGATAGAGCAGGATCGCCGCGGCGAACGCGGCCACACCCGAGGCGGCCGTCAGCCTCATGCCGCACCTCCCGTGGGGTTGAGCGCGAACCTGCCGCGGTTGGCGGCGTCCGGCCAGACCGAGGCGATGGAGGTGCCGGCCGGCAGGCGGACGATCCGCCACCCGTAACCGGCCAGGACGCCCTGAACGGCGTCGAAGTTCTCGTGCGAGCCCCGGCCGGCGCCCTCCCAGGTGCCGGCGTCGAGCAGGACCGCGACACCGGTGACGCCGCTGTGCCGCAGCCTGGCCAGTTCCCTGGCCTCCTCGGGGTCGAGCGCGCCGAGCACGGCCACGATCAGGCCGTCGCCGCCGCCCTGGCGCAGGGCCGAGATGCCCATCTCCAGCGAGCGGGCCGAGCTGTGCCGCACCACGGCGAGCGTGTCCAGCAGCGAGTAGCTGAGCCCCTGGTCGGTCAGGTGCTCGGCGCCCTGGTCGGTCACCAGCCGCAGGCCCAGGCCCTCGTGGGCGAGGTGCACCCCGATCGAGGCCGCGGCCGAGACCGCCACCTCGAAGGACGAGCGCGGGCCCTCGCCGCGGTGGGCGTGCCTGCGGGTGTCCAGCAGGAGCGCGCCGCGGCTCTGCCACTGCTGCTCCTCGCGGCGCACCATCAGCTCGCCGTGCCGGGCGGTCGAGCGCCAGTGCACCCGGCGCAGGTCGTCGCCCTGCCGGTACTCGCGCGGCGCCACGTCGTCGTCGCCGGCCGCGGCCACGCTCCTGGTGCGGCTGTCGCCGCCGCCCGTCCACTCGCCCGACAGCCGTACGTGCGGCAACGCCACCACCTGCGGCGTCACCACGAGCGTGTCGCTGATCGTGAACGCCCGCGTCAGCTCCACCAGCCCGAACGGGTCGGCGATGCGCACCGACAGCGGGCCGATCGTGTACCTGCCGCGCAGGTCGGACCGGACCCGGTAGTCGATCTCCCGCACGCCCTTCGACTCGACCCGGTCGAGCACGAACCGCGGCCGCACGCCCAGCGCGTACGGCACGGTGTCCTCGATCAGCAGCAGCCCGGTCGGCAGCCTGGTCACGTTCTCCAGGCGCAGCGTCACCGTGGCCTCCCCGCCCACCTCCGCCCTGGGCGGGTCCAGCCTCCGCGCGCAGCTCAGCCGGTACCTGGTACGTGCCACCACCAGCGCGGCCAGCAGCGGCAGCGCCGTGACCAGCACGCCGATCCTGAACAGGTCGTTCTCGCCCAGGATCAGCGCCATCAGCAGCGCCGCGATCCCCGAGGCCAGGAACGACCTGCCGCGGGAGGTCAGCGCCCGCAGTCCGGCCCTCACGACGCTCGCGTCTCCGGCACCGGCACCCGCCTGACGAGGTCGGTCACCACCTGCTCGGGCAGACGGCGCTGGCCCTGGGCCTCGACGCTGGGCAGCAGCCGGTGCGCCAGCACGGGCACGGCCAGGTCCTGCAGGTCGTCGGGGATGACGTAGTCGCGTCCGGCCAGCGCCGCGTGCGCCCTGGCCGCGCGGACGAGCTGCAGCGTGGACCGGGGAGAGGCGCCCAGCCGCAGGTCGGGGGAGTGGCGGGTGGCCACGACGAGGTCGATGGCGTACTTCTTGACCGGCTGCGAGACGTACACGCCGCGCACGGCCTCGATCAGGGCGCGCACCTCGGCGGTCGTGGCGACCGGCTCCAGCTTGTCCAGCGGCGAGGTGCTGCCGTGCACGTCGAGCATCTCCAGCTCGGCGGTCGGCTCCGGGTAGCCCATGGCGACCCGGGCGGTGAACCGGTCGCGCTGGGCCTCGGGGAGGGGATAGGTGCCCTCCATCTCGATGGGGTTCTGGGTGGCGATCACCATGAAGGGGGCGTCCAGGGGGTACGTCACGCCGTCCACGGTGACCTGGTGCTCCTCCATGCACTCCAGCAACGCCGACTGCGTCTTGGGGGAGGCGCGGTTGATCTCGTCGCCCACGACGATGTTGGCGAACACCGGTCCGGGCTTGAACTCGAACTCGCGCGTCTGCTGGTTGTAGGCGCTGACCCCGGTGATGTCACTGGGCAACAGGTCGGGCGTGAACTGCACGCGGCGCACCGGGCAGTCGATGGACCGCGCCAGGGCCTTGGCGAGCATCGTCTTGCCGACGCCCGGCACGTCCTCGATCAAAAGGTGGCCCTCGGCGAGCAGGACGGTCAGCGTGAGACGGACGGCGTCGCTCTTTCCCTCGATCACCGACTCGATGGCCTGCCGAATTCGGTGGGCGGTGGAGACCAGCTCGTCAAGCTGGGGAGGGACGTCATGGGTTAGTGCCACCAGGCCTCCATAGTGCGACGGCTGTCCCGCACGGTGCCATTACGGGAGCCATGCCATTCCTTTTCCATTGTCTGTACGACCCTACGACGCTGCGGGTTCTTGAGCGACATTTGTGGATATTCCAGGGAACCCCGCTGATGTTCCTGTTCTTGTCGCATAGCAGTGCGAATCCCGTGACACTGACCCCCTCGGCCGCCCCACTTTCCTCCACGCCCGCCTTCGCGCCCGCCGGAAGCCCCTATACCGCCGGCCTTTCCAACCCTCGACACGCCCATGAGGGTTGGCCCGCCCCCCGGCGCCCCCCACTCCCGCTCCACCGCTCTGACCTGCGGTAACGCAACGGAAACTGATGATGAAGACGGTTCGAATCAGTTGACGGTGGGGAGAAGTGGAGTATGGTGGTGCGCAGTGGAGGGCCCGGTGCACCAGCGCTGAGCGCTTCGCTGAGGCACGGGAGGTGGCGCCGATGTTCCTCGGCACCCATCAACCGCGTCTTGACGACAAGGGACGGCTGTTCCTGCCGGCTAAGTACCGTGAGGAGCTGGCGGAGGGTCTTGTGATCACCAAAGGCCAGGAGCGATGCCTCTACGTCTTTCCAGTAGAGGAGTTCCAGCGCATAACCGAGGCTCTCAGCACCGCCCCGGTCACCGCCAAGGCGGTGCGTGACTACAGCCGCGTCTTCTTCGCCAGCGCGTCCGACGAGAAACCAGACAAGCAAGGACGCGTCACGATCCCGCAGAGCCTGCGTCAATACGCCGGCCTGGAGCGTGACTGCGTCGTCATCGGGGCCAACACCCGGCTGGAGATCTGGGACTCGCAGGCTTGGGACACCTATCTCAACGCGCAGGAGCAGGCGTTCGCCGATCTGTCGGAGGAGGTGCTGCCAGGGATCTTGTAGTGACCACGGTCGATCCGTCGGTGATGTCGTTCGGCGAGGTCTCCACCCGCAACCACTGCCTGCCAACTGATGCACCTTCCCCGGTGTCAGAGGGCGGGCGTCCACGAAGAGGGTGCGGATGGGGACCTGGCCGGACGGCGCCGGGTGGGGACCCAGGAATGACTGACGATTGACCGATACGCGTTCATCCGCGAGCAGGACGCGAGAGGGGGGGTTGGAGTTGGACGACAACGCAGGCACGGGCGGTCACGTTCCGGTGATGCTCGACCGCGTACTGGAGCTGCTGGGCCCGGCGCTGTCGGGGCCGGAGCCGGTCGTCGTCGACGCCAATCTCGGGCTCGGCGGCCACTCCGAGGCCCTGCTCGCCGCCTTCCCCTCCCTGCACCTGATCGGGATCGACCGCGACCCGTTCGCGATCGACTTCTCCACCCGCAGGCTCGCCCCCTACGCGGGCCGCACCACCCTGGTCCACGCCTCCTCCGGCGACCTGGCCCAGATCGTCGCCGAGGCCGGGCATCCCACGGTCCACGGCGTGCTGTTCGACCTCGGCGTCTCCTCGCCGCAGCTCGACGAGGCCGAACGCGGCTTCGCCTACTCCTACGACGCCCCGCTCGACATGCGCATGGACACCGACCAGGAGCTGACGGCCGAGCGGGTGGTCAACACCTATCCGGCCGCTGACCTGGTACGAATCCTGCGCGACTACGGCGAGGAACGTTTCGCGCCGAGGGTCGCGGGGCTTATCGTCAAGGAACGCGCCAAGGAGCCCATCACCTCCACCAAGAGACTCGCCGACATCGTGCGCGACGCGATCCCCGCGGCGACCAGGCGCACCGGCGGCAACCCCGCCAAGAGGACTTTCCAGGCGCTGCGCATCGAGGTCAACGCGGAGCTGTCCGCCCTGGAGGCGGCGCTGCCCGCGGCGCTCGACGCGCTGGCGCTGGGTGGGCGGGTCGTCGTGCTCTCCTACCACTCCCTTGAGGACCGGCTCACCAAGCAGGCCCTCACGGCGCGAACCAAGGACACCAGCCCGCCAGGGCTGCCCGTCCCGCTACCGGCACACCAGCCGAGGTTCCGCCTGCTGACGAGGGGAGCCGAGCTCCCCAGCGATGAAGAGCTCGCCCGCAACCCGCGGGCGGCCTCGGCCCGGCTACGGGCGGCAGAGAGGATCCGCGTTGACGATTGAGCAGGAGACCGGCCGGGTCGCGCCCGTCCGCCGCGCCATGCCCAAGCCGGGCACGCGCAGGCCGGGCGTCTCGCACCAGACCAAGCCGCGGCCCCGTCCTGACACCGGCGACCGGCGGCCGGCGGCCGCGCGTCCCGGCGAGAGCGCCGCGCGCCGTCCCGCCGCGCGGCGGCCCTCGACCAAGCGGCAGCGGGCGCCGTTCGTGCTGCTCGTCGTCGGGTTGATGTGCGGTGGGCTGGTGAGCCTGCTGCTGCTCAACATCATGCTCAACCGCGACGCCATCACCGACGCCAAGCTGCGCGAGGAGATCGCGGTGGCCCAGCAGGAGGCGGAGGCGCTCCGGCTGGAGTACGAGCGCAAGATGCAGCCCCAGAACATCGCGGGCCGCGCCGAGGCGCAGGGCTACCACCCGGACAAGAACCTGCGGACATGGGACAAGGGCGAGCCGAGTGACCAGGCGGTCCCGGAGCGGTGAGGGATTCAGGCGGCAGGGGACAGGGTCCCGGCCGCGGCGCTGGCGGCGCCGGCTCTCCTGGAGGGCCCGGCGCCGCTCGTCGTACGCCGGGCGGTCCGGGGCGGGCAGGGCGAGGGGGCTCTGCCCGTTCTGACGGGGCGGGCCGCCCAGGGGCGCCGGACGACTCGCCGCGCAAGCGTCCCCCCGACCCGTTCGACCTGCCGTTCGACGACGACCTGAGGGGCCGCCGGCCCCACGACCCCGACGACGACGCGCGCGGCAGTCTATCCGAAGATCGGCGACCTGAAGTTCCTGGCCCGCATCCTCGGCGTCCCCTACCTGCCG
>NZ_JBEOZT010000005.1:333149-417053 GCF_040298265.1 Nonomuraea sp. NPDC001636 | reverse complement strand
TTCCCCCCCCTTTTTTCTTAATTGCTAACCACCCCCGCGTCCGGGCGCCCGACCCGGCCGGCGCGGCCGCGGCCGCCGGCCGAGACGGAACATCCCCGCGTCCGCGGGGCCGACCCGGGCAGGTACGCGGACGCGGAGTGGCGGCAGGGAACATCCCCGCGTCCGCGGGGCCGACGGTGTAGAGCATGGCGAGCGCGCGGGCGACGGCGGAACATCCCCGCGTCCGCGGGGCCGACGGGGTCGACGACGTCCGGGTGGTGCCGGTCGTCGGAACATCCCCGCGTCCGCGGGGCCGACGGAATGTAAAGCCGTCCGGCGAGGAAGGGCGGCGGAACATCCCCGCGTCCGCGGGCCGACCGGTAGTCCAGCTCACACAACGCCCTGACCATGGGAACATCCCCGCGTCCGCGGGGCCGACCTGTACGCCGCCCACACGTTCGGCGACCACTGGGGAACATCCCCGCGTCCGCGGGGCCGACGGCGACCCGAAGTCGATCCTCGCGAACAACATGGGAACATCCCCGCGTCCGCGGGGCCGACATCTCCTCCGCCACCCTCCGGTGGCCGCCCAGGGGAACATCCCCGCGTCCGCGGGGCCGACTGGATGGTCGATCACGCCCAGATGGTGATCGGGGGAACATCCCCGCGTCCGCGGGGCCGACGCTTCCTCGGCCGTCGTCGGATAGGGCGCGATCGGAACATCCCCGCGTCCGCGGGGCCGACAACTCCGGGAGCACGTAGTCGGTCGCGTGCCCCGGAACATCCCCGCGTCCGCGGGGCCGACCCTCTTCGGGGGGTTGAGGGTCAGCGACCCACCGGAACATCCCCGCGTCCGCGGGGCCGACGCCACGCCGACCTTGAGCACCGCGTTGGCGGGCGGAACATCCCCGCGTCCGCGGGGCCGACATGCTCAGCGTCCCGATGGCGAACTGCTCTGGCGGAACATCCCCGCGTCCGCGGGGCCGACTTCGCCGGGCGCTTGGGCCACAGCCTCTTGACCGGAACATCCCCGCGTCCGCGGGGCCGACGGAGTAGTAGTCCTGCAAGCAGTCCAGCTCGTCGGAACATCCCCGCGTCCGCGGGGCCGACTCGCATGGTTGCCGGTCCCTGATCTGCGGATTTGGAACATCCCCGCGTCCGCGGGGCCGACTCGCATGGTTGCCGGTCCCTGATCTGCGGATTTGGAACATCCCCGCGTCCGCGGGGCCGACTTACTCATGTCTATGGCCGGGCATACGTGGGCAGGAACATCCCCGCGTCCGCGGGGCCGACGCGTACGACGGCGATGAGCCGCTCACCCTCAAGGGAACATCCCCGCGTCCGCGGGGCCGACCGAGCCGGACCGACCTCACGGCCCCAGGGCCCCGGAACATCCCCGCGTCCGCGGGGCCGACTGAGGAAGACAAGATTCCTGTCACCCTCAACCATGGAACATCCCCGCGTCCGCGGGGCCGACGTCCGCGCCACGAACACCGGCCGCCGCGGCGACGGAACATCCCCGCGTCCGCGGGGCCGACACGTTCCTGAGGCTCCTGAGGGCCCTAGGGATCGGAACATCCCCGCGTCCGCGGGGCCGACCGGCCGCGAGAGTCCGTTCTCTCCGTCACCTGGGGAACATCCCCGCGTCCGCGGGGCCGACACCCGGGACGTCCATGTAAGCGCGGTCCCCGAGGGAACATCCCCGCGTCCGCGGGGCCGACATCCGGACGCCGGCCCACACCACCTCGCCCAGCGGAACATCCCCGCGTCCGCGGGGCCGACGTACTCGACCCCATGACCGGCCAGCCGGTGAGAGGAACATCCCCGCGTCCGCGGGGCCGACGCCGGGCGGGCCCGGCAGCCGCCGCACACCCGTGGAACATCCCCGCGTCCGCGGGGCCGACGCGTTCGGCCGGGCCGCGCTGAAGCTCGTGGAGGGAACATCCCCGCGTCCGCGGGGCCGACGCCGAGGCTGCCTACGGCGAGCTGCAGGCCGGGGGAACATCCCCGCGTCCGCGGGGCCGACCTCGCCCGCGACCTGTGCGACGTCCTGGCGGAGGGAACATCCCCGCGTCCGCGGGGCCGACTCGACCGCGGGCGCCGTCTGCACCCCGGTCAACGGAACATCCCCGCGTCCGCGGGGCCGACCAGGGCTTGCACCAGGCGGACAAGCCGTCAAAGGGAACATCCCCGCGTCCGCGGGGCCGACGTGCAACAACACGCACCAACCCGAAAAGGGGGAGGAACATCCCCGCGTCCGCGGGGCCGACGACAGGCCGGCAGGTGGCCAAGCTGCAGGAGTGGGAACATCCCCGCGTCCGCGGGGCCGACTCGTCCAGCGGGATGCCGAGCAGCTCGGCGACAGGAACATCCCCGCGTCCGCGGGGCCGACTTGTCGAACCCGGTCGCGGCGATCGTCATCAGGGGAACATCCCCGCGTCCGCGGGGCCGACTCCCTGAACGCTCAGGAGTTCGCGCGCGATTGGGGAACATCCCCGCGTCCGCGGGGCCGACGGTGGGCGGACCGCCGTCACCGTCGTCGGGCCGCGGAACATCCCCGCGTCCGCGGGGCCGACGCCCTGACGGATGATCTCCTCTGACTGACGGATCGGAACATCCCCGCGTCCGCGGGGCCGACCTTGCCCGCCGCCCACCAGGCCAGCCGGAGGCCGGAACATCCCCGCGTCCGCGGGGCCGACCACCCCACAAGGGTGGGCTCTTGGGTCTTCCCGGGAACATCCCCGCGTCCGCGGGGCCGACCCGGCCGCGAGGCCAGTGGTGGAGCGTGGCACGGGAACATCCCCGCGTCCGCGGGGCCGACCGGCTCTGCGTCGATCAGCTCCTGACAGCGCCGGGAACATCCCCGCGTCCGCGGGGCCGACTGCAGGCGGGAGGTCGGGCTCGACGAACACCGCGGAACATCCCCGCGTCCGCGGGGCCGACGAGCGTGAAGGCGACGTCCAGGCTCAAGTTGAGGGAACATCCCCGCGTCCGCGGGGCCGACTGGTCGCCGACAAGTTCAGCTTCCCGCGCCTGGGGAACATCCCCGCGTCCGCGGGGCCGACCCGCGTTTCTCCGTCGCCGCGTCGATGCTGGACGGAACATCCCCGCGTCCGCGGGGCCGACGAGCGGCAGAGCCTCGCCCTGGACACGGCAGTCGGAACATCCCCGCGTCCGCGGGGCCGACTCCTGGTGGTCATGCGCGGGTCTCCTCAGGGTCGGAACATCCCCGCGTCCGCGGGGCCGACGTCCGTCTCTGGGGTGATGGCGGCGAGGGCGGCGGAACATCCCCGCGTCCGCGGGGCCGACCTCGGGCCCGCGCCTTGATCTCTATAAGAACAAGGAACATCCCCGCGTCCGCGGGGCCGACGTCGCCCGGCTGACGGTGCGAGGCGACCCCGACGGAACATCCCCGCGTCCGCGGGGCCGACTCCTTGGCAGCCTGCGTCTCAGCAGGCGCGTCCGGAACATCCCCGCGTCCGCGGGGCCGACACTTGCTGACCTGGGGCGTTACCGGGCGGGCCTGCCGATTTCCTTCGGGTGTGTAACAGCAGCCTGCTCTGTCACCAGTCTGTGCCCCTCCTCGAAAGTCGCCACCTGCTAACGCTGAGGTGTAGCCGAACGATATCGCGGATGTGTCCGCCCACTCTGTTTTGTCGGTGGCGCTGTCTAGGCTGCGGGCTTGATGGAAGGAGGTGTGATGACGTGGTATGACGTGCTTGGATACAACCAGACCCTGATTGGGCAACTTGGGGCGCTTTGGGGGAAATCGCGCCTTAAGGCAGGTGGCAGGACAAATCTTCTGCTCTCGCACCTCTTGGACACGGCGGCGGTGGCGGAGCGGATTTGGGATGGCTATCTGCCGCCATCAACGAAGCATGTCTTGAACGAGCTTTCGGGCGAGCGAGGAAAGACGTTTTTCACCTGGATATGCGGCGTGCATGACTGCGGCAAGGCGACGCCGGCGTTCCAGCGAGTGGACGCTGAGGGAGCGGCAGCCGTCCGGCAGGCCGGGCTGCGCTGGGACGAGGCGAGGGTCCAGCGGGCTCGATGGCGGCACGACAAAGCCGGGGGAACCCTCGTACGACGTCTGTTGCGGGACGCAGGCTGGGCGCCTGAGCAGATCGATTGGCTGTGGCCACTGGTTGCCGGTCATCACGGCACGGTGCCTTCGGTGGGCACACTGGAGGGACTGCGGACCGCGCGAGGTGAACCTCAAGGCAAGGGGCTGGCCTGGACGCAGGTGCAGTCGGCGGTGGTGGATGTCTTCACGCGGTTGGTCGGGTTCGCCGATCTGGCCGACGTGCAGCCGCAGCAGGTCCCCAGCCGAGCGGTGCAGTTGCAGCTCAGCGGCCTCGTAGTGATGGCTGACTGGATCGCCAGCGACGAAAGGCATTTCCCTGGCGTTGACGATCTGGCCGACGTGACGATGCAGGGGGCCAGAGACCGCGCGGCGAAGGCATGGGAACGCCTTGGACTACGGGGTGGCTGGGGAAAGTTGGCGCTGCCTGCCCCCGAAGTGTTCGCTCACCGATTCGGCCAATCGCCTCGCCGGTCGCAAGAGCTCGTCCTCGACGTAGCGCGGCGGATGCCGAGGCCTGGCTTGCTTGTTGTCGAGGCGCCGATGGGCGAGGGCAAGACCAAGTCAGCGCTGGGCGCGGCTGAGGTGCTGGCCGCGCGGTTCGGCGCCGATGGCGTGTTCATGGGGATGCCGACGCAGGCGACCAGTGATCCGATGTTCAGCCAGGTCCGCGCCTGGTTGAACAAGATCGACCCGGAGCTGGCCGGTCAGGTGGCGCTGTTGCACGGCAAGCGCATGTTCAACAAGGAATGGCAGAGCCTGCTGGACGGTTCGGACTCCGACCCTGACAGCTACTTCGACGGGATTGAGGAAGACGACCTGTACGGCCTGGCCGACTCGCCCTTCGGCGGCGAGCGGATGGCGGAGCGGCAGGCGCCGGCGGAATGGTTCTTGGGCCGTAAGCGCGGACTGCTCAGCCCGTTCGTGGTGGGCACCATCGACCAACTGCTGTTCGCGGCGACACGGACAAAACACGTGATGCTGCGTGCCGCCGGGCTGATGGGCAAGATCGTGGTCCTGGACGAGGTCCACGCGGCCGATGTGTACATGTCGCAGTTCTTGCTGGAGGGTTTGCGCTGGTTGGGGCAGGCAGGGGTATCGGTGGTACTGCTGTCCGCGACGCTGCCACCCGCCCAACGCCGCTCCTTGGCCGCGGCCTATCTCGCCGGGGCGGCATCGACGGAGACGTTCGACATCGAGAAGTTGCCGACGCCACAGGGATATCCCAGTGTCACCGCTGCATGCCTCGTCGATGGACAGGCGGTCTACGACGTAGCCGACACGAAGCAGTGGCGACCGGATCTGCACGTGAAGGTGACCGTCCACCCAGAGACGCCCAGTACGAAGCAGGAAGAGGCGAGCGGGCAGGCCGAGGCTGCGATCGCCGATCTGTTGCAGGACCGGCTCGCGCAGGGCGGATGCGCTCTGGTCATCCGGAACACCGTGCCGCGGGCACAACGTCTCTACAAGGCATTGCGCGACCGGTTCGGCGACCATGAGGTGCGCTTGCTGCACGGACGCATGACCGCGCGCGACCGGGCGGAGGGCACAGAGCAGTGCCTGCAACTTCTGGGCCCGCCGGGCAAGGACGGACCGAGGCGGCCTGATCGCCTGATCCTGGTCGCGACGCAACTGGCGGAGCAATCCTTCGACGTGGACGCAGACGTGCTGGTCACCGACCTGACGACAATCGACCTGCTGTTGCAACGGCTCGGTCGGATCCATCGTCATGACGGAGTGCCACGCCCGTCGCTCGTACGTCAGCCAGAAGTGATCGTGACGGGGTTCGCGCCGAGAGGTGAGGACGCGCCGTGGATTCTCAATGCGAGTGAAGCCATCTACCGCCGCTACCTGCTGCTGCGTACGGCCGCCTTGGTCTGCGCAGCCGACGGTGGTGAATGGTCGGTGCCGAGCCAGGTGCTGCAGCTGGTTGAGCAGGTGTATGGCGAGGCTCCTGACGTGGTCCCGCCCGCCTGGAGCAAGGACGAGCAGCAGGCCCGCGAAGAGTGGGTGTCCGAGCAAGAGAACAGGGCCCGAAGCGCAGAGCACTTCTTGCTCACCCAGGCCGGTGAGCACACGAAGGCCACGCTGGACGGTCTGCACCATGGCGCAGCTCCCGGCAGCCTGGCCGAGCACAAACTTGAAGCGGTGGTACGGGACGGCGAGCGCAACGTCGAGGTGATCCTCGTGCGCCAGGACCAGCGGGGGTATCACACCATGGCGGGCAGATGGCTGGGGGTCAACGGCGAGGTCGTTTCAGACGACGTCGTGGAAGAGGCACTCGGCGCCACGGTCCGGCTCCCCTCCAAGCTGACCGAGCCGGCCGAGCGGGACCTCGCACCGCTGGACGGCTGGCGAAGCCACCCCTGGCTGAAACACAGCAAGGCGCTGATCCTGGCAGCAGAGACTCCCACCATCCTCGGCGAGTACGAGGTGCAGTATGACGACGAACTGGGACTACTCGTGGACGGTGGCCCTCGACGCCCCACCCGAAAACATGCATGACACATGGGCGCGCGCCGGACGCCCTGAGACAGGGGCGCAATGAAGGCGGCCCGGCTGGTGGAGGCTTGATCCCCGCATTGCGGGGCCGATATGTGCCCGAAACACGACCACGGGCCATCCCCGCGCCATGAAGGTCGAAGGGCCAAGCGACTCCACTCTACGGATTCGCCAGACGGAATGACGTCAGATGTGGCACGCTCCAATCCGCACCCTCTAAACACGACCAATTAGAGGAGCTAGGAATGTCCGGTTATGACTTGATTGATTCGCCATGGTTGCTTCCACGGCCATGCGGTGAGACCGCTCAAAAGCCTTACTCATTGCGTGAGACGCTGCTCCAAGCTCATCTTCTCGATGCGCTGGAAGTGGACGTTCCTACGCAAACTCCCGCGCTCATACGTCAGGTACTTCTGCCCGTTGTCGTGGATGCTTTGGGACGCCCTTCCGATCGCAAGGAATGGGCACGCCGTTTCGCTAATGGACGTTTCACCGATATCGAGCAAAAGGCGATCAGCGCCTACCTGGACGAGCATCGATCCCGCTTCGACCTGTTCGATCCAGAGGCCCCATTCGCCCAGGCCGCCGGGCTGCACACGGCCAAGCAGGAGACGAAGGGGACGGCCCTGCTGGTCGCCACCCAGGCGTCCGGGAACAACGTGCCGCTCTTCTCGTCCCGCACGGAGGGGGACCCGCTGCCCTTGACGCCTGCCGAAGCAGCCCGGTGGTTGCTGCACGCGCAGTGCTGGGACACCGCCGGCATCAAGTCCGGTGCGGCGGACGACGGCATGGCGAAGGCCGGCAAAACGACAGGCAATGTCACTGGCCCGTTGGGTGCGCTCGGAGTGGTCGTCCCGATGGGCCGCACCTTGTTCGAGACGCTGATGCTCAACATCCCGATCGGTACGCAGGCGGCCGACGATCTGCCGCAGTGGCGGCGTGCCCCGATGTCAGGACAATGGACGACTCGGCACGCCACCGGACTACTCGACCTGTGGACCTGGCAGGCACGCCGGATTCGCTTGATCCCCGAAGACACCGAGCACGGCCTTCGAGTCTGTCGAGTGGTGCTGTGCGCAGGCGACAGGCTGCAGGCTCTCCCGGAATGGGAGCCGCACACCGCGTGGTCCTTCGTCAAAGATCCGAAGAGTCCCACGGGCACGCAGCGTCGGCCGCGTCGGCACCTCCCCGGCAAGGCCGCCTGGCGTGGCATGGAAGCGCTGCTGGTCGCGGAACGGCAGGACGGTGACGACGGAACCGAGACTTCGCGGCTGCTGAGCCAGCTCGCCGATCTTCAGGCCGAGGGCGCTCTTCCCTTCGACTACCCGCTGCAGGTGCAGACGATCGGCATGGTCTACGGCACCCAGTCCGCCGTCGTGGAGGATGTGCTGTTCGATTCGATCCCGCTGCCGATCGCCGGGCTACGAACCGAGACCGACACCTACACCACGCTGGTCGAGGTGACCGAGCAGGCAGAAGATCTGGCCAAGGCGGTCAATGGCCTGTCGGCCGACCTGCGACGTGCGCGGGGAGCCGACCCGATCCCCTGGAACAAGGGGCAGCGTCCCGGCGAGTTCGTGCTGCACGCGTTGGACCCCCTGGTGCGACGCTTCCTGGTCGGGGTTCGGACCAGTGCCGATGACCCGGACCAGTTGGAGCGGGGGCACACCGCCTGGGAGCAACTCGCGTACTGGAAGACCCAGGACGTGGCGGAGAGGCTGCTCGCCACGGCCACCGGCAGCGAGTTCGCCGGGCGTGTGGTGAAGAAGGACAAGACGGAGTACGTCTACCGGCTCGCCTCCGCCGAACAGAACTTTCGCCAGCAGCTACGTGCCGCCCTCCCCCGATGGGCCCAGTCCGTACGCGATCGGCCGGACGACGAGCCTGGAGAACTATCCGCCTGACGGGCCCCAGCCAGTCTGAAGACGAGGACAACATGACCTCTCCCAACGATCACATCGTCCGATACTGGACCCGATACGTGGCCGCTGACGGCACCTGGCGCAAACAGGGCCCGCCACCAGGGGAGGACCTGGCCGCCTTCCGTGCGGGCCTGGGCCGTCCAGCCGGCACGGTGCCGGCCCTCTGGCCGTACTACACCACGCCCATCGACGACCGGCTCGCCAAGCAGGGCAGGGTGTCACACGAGCTGGCCGCCGAACACGCCGCGCTCGCCCTGTTCGGCCTGCACCAGCAGTCCCGCTCCGACCCCATGCATCGTCCTGACGTGCGGCTGGGGCAGGCTCTTCGGCGGCTCCACAAGCAGTCGGAGCAGGACAAGGGCTTCGTCCGGGAGGCGGTGGATCGGCGGGTCGACGCCGCCGCCTCAGCAACCCAGGTGTCGGCCTTCCTCACCCACCTGCGTGGCCTGATCTCGCAGCTACGGACCGTCGGCGTGCCGCTCGACTACGACTGGCTGCTTCGTGACATCCGCGCCTGGCAGCGGCCCGACACCCGGCAACTCGCCCGCCGTCGGATCGGGCTCGATTACTACGGCTGGCAGCCGCCCGCGAAGACGCCTGCGGATCCGACAACCGCCCCCGCATCCAGCCCGCAGTGACCAACACCCGATTCATCCCCTGATTCGATCCGGAGCCCTCCATGGACAAGCGTCTGTACGTCGATGTGCACATCATCCAGACCGTCCCGCCCGCGAACCTGAACCGAGACGATCAAGGCAACCCGAAGGAGGCCTACTACGGCGGGCATCGCAGGGCCCGGGTCTCGTCACAGGCATGGAAGCGTGCCACCCGCACCAGCTTCGCCGAGCACACTGACGAACAGGATCACGCAACGCGGACCAAGCGGATAGCGGCCGAACTCGCCACCCGGCTGGCGAAACGTACCGGCCTGGAGATCGAACAGGCCACTCGCCTGGCCACCGCCCTGCTGCAGCCGTTGGGCATCAAGCCCGGCAAGAAGGCCGGTGACACCGCCTACCTGCTGTTCTTCGGCTACCGGCAGCTGGAGGACATCATCGACCTGGTCGCCGACCAAGCCACCGACCTGATCGCCCTGGAGGACGAGGAGCTGGCCAAGTCGGTAAAGGACCTCCCGGTCGCCGCGAAGCTCCAGCAGGGCCATCCGATGGACGTGGCGTTGTTCGGACGGATGGTCGCCGACATCCCCGCCCTCAACGTCGACGCCGCCGTCCAGGTCGCGCATGCCCTGTCCACGCACGCGGTGGACCTGGAATTCGACTACTACACCGCCGTGGACGACGAGAATCTCAGAGAAGAGACCGGCGCCGGCATGATCGGGCAGATCGGCTTCAACTCCGCGACCCTGTACCGGTACGCCACGGTCAACGTACCCAAGCTGATCGAGAATCTCGGCGATGACGAGGCTGCCCTGACCGCGGTCCACGCCTTCGTCGAACACTTCGCCCGCTCCATCCCCTCCGGGCACCAGAACTCCTTCGCCCACCGCACGCTGCCCAGCCTTGTCGCCGTGGTGGTGCGCGAGGACCAGCCGGTCAACCTCGTCTCCGCCTTCGAGAAGCCGCTCCTGCCCGAGGAGGACGGCGAGGGCCTGGCCGCGGACTCAGCCGTCCGCCTGGCAGTGGAACACGACCGCGCCATCCGGCAGTGGGGCGATACTCCCGCTCACGTCGCCGTCTGCCATACGTTCGACCCCGACCAGCACACCGGGGAGCGGCTTACCACGATCTTCGGCGCCAACACTTCCTTCCCCACACTGGTCGCGGACCTCCGCGCCAAGCTGGCTGAGCGCATCCAGCAGGCCCGATGACCGCCACTCAAGCCACGCTGGTCCTGCGCTTGGCGGGCCCGCTGCAGTCCTGGGGCGACCGCAGTACGTTCAACCGGCGTGAGACCCGCCCCGAACCCACCAAGAGCGGAATCCTGGGGCTACTCGCAGCCGCTGCCGGTCGGGCGCGAGAAGATCGCCTGGACGACCTGCTCGGCCTCCAACTGGCCGTGCGCGTCGACCAGCCTGGCAGCCTGCTGCGCGACTACCACACCGTCAGCGACTACAGAGGACGCCCCCTTCCCCAGGCAGGGGTGTCGGCGAAGGGCGTGCAAAAGCCCACGTCGCCGGCCAAGCACACGCACGTCACTCAGCGCTTCTACTTGCAGGACGCGGTGTTCCTCGCGGTGGTGCACGGTCCTGCCGGTCTTGTGGAGACGTTGGCCGAGGCCGTCCAACGTCCGGCCTTCCCCCTCGCGCTGGGGCGCCGTTCCTGCGTCCCCACCCAGCCGCTCTTTCTCGACGTACGGCCGGACCCCATGCTGGACGTACTGAACACGGTGCCCTGGCAGGCCACGGACACCGCCCGACAGATCTACGCCCGCGACCGGGGACGACCTTCCACCATCGATCTGGCCGCCACCTGGGACGATCCCGCCGGAGAAGACTCGCTCACCGACGTCCCGTACTCCTTCGCTCCACGCGAGCGCCGCTTCAGCAGCCGCCGCGTCCGGCACCAGTGGATCACCATCCCGACCGGATTCGCCAAGGCCGACCGCGCTGGGGACGGCCCCCGAAACCACGACCCGTTCGCTCTCCTGGGTTGGTGACCTGAGACATGACCTACCTGTCCCGTATCAGGATCAACCCGCTCCGCGAGAAGAGCCGGTTGCTGCTGGCCAGCCCGCACGCCATGCACGGCGCTGTCATGTACGGCATCCCTGATGCGCCGACCGAGCAGCGCATTCTGTGGCGGCTGGATGCCGACGATCCCCGTCGGCCGATGTTGTTCGTCCTGACCGGCACTCGGCCCGACTGGAGCCATCTCGTCGAGCAGGCCGGCTGGCCCGACGCCGACGGCACGCACGCCGCCATCCGTGACTACACGCCGCTTCTCGCCCAGATCGCAGTGGGTCGCGAATTCGCCTTCCGGCTCACCGCGAACCCGGTGCAGAACACCTCCAACCCCGTCAAACCCACGGAGACCCAGCTCGAACGAGCTGTGGAGGCCAAACGGCGTTCCTTCCGGATCGGTCACCGCACGGCGGACCAGCAGCTCGGCTGGTTCCTCTCCCGTACCGAACGGTGGGGCTTCGAGGTTCCCCCTTCGCGCACCGACCCGCCGGGACTTGGCCTGGAGCCTGGAGAGGGAGAGCCGGCGACGCCACGCGAAGTACGCATCACCGCTCGCGCACGTCGCTCCTTCCGAAAGAAGAACAACGGCGGCAACCCGGTCGTCCTGCACACCGCCACCTTCGAGGGGCGGCTGCGCATCACGGACACCGCCGCGTTCACGGACCGGCTTCTGCACGGGATCGGGCCGGCCAAGTCCTACGGCTGTGGCCTGCTCACCCTTGCGCCTCTCCCCGGTCTCCGGCAGGAGAGGTGATGGCTGACATCTGGTGGAAGGCACACCCTCACGATTTGCATCGCATCGCCGACCGCGTCTCAAGCGTTTACATCGAACGCAGTCACATCGACCGCGACGAGAACGCCGTCGTCGTCATCAACAAGAGGGACACCGTCCGCATCCCTGCCGCGATGGTCGCCGTCATGCTCATCGGGCCCGGCACCCGCATCACCCACGGCGCGGTTCAGCTTCTGGGTGACTCCGGCACGGCGGTGTGCTGGGTCGGCGAGCAAGGCGTCCGTCTGTATGCGTCTGGACTGGGGCCCAGCCGCGGCGCGGGCCTTCTCTACCGTCAGGCCTGGCTCGTCACCCGTCCCAAGGAACGTCTCGCCGTCGCCCGCGCCATGTACGGCATGCGTTTCCCCGGCGAAGACGTCTCCGCGATGACGATGCAGCAATTGCGCGGTCGGGAAGGCGCTCGCGTCCGCAAGCAGTATCAGCACCACTCCCGTCGCGCCGGCGTTGCCTGGAACGGCCGCGACTACCGCCCTGGGGATCCCTTCGCGACCGGCGACGATCTCAACCGCCTGCTGTCAGCCGCGAACACCGCCCTGTACGGCATCTGCCACGCCGTCATCGTCGGTCTCGGCGCCAGCCCTGGTCTCGGCTTCGTCCACACCGGCTCGGCCACCTCCTTCGTGATGGACATCGCAGACCTGTACAAGGCCGAGTACACCATCCCTCTCGCGTTCGACCTCGCCGCCAAGGGCTTGACCGAAGAGCGTGACGCTCGCCTCGGCCTCCGGGACCGAATCGCGGAAACCAAGCTACTCGGCCGCATTGTCCGCGACATCAAGGCCCTACTTTCTCCAGATGGCTCCGAAATTCCAGAGATCGAGGTCAACGAACTCTGGGACGAGAAGGTGGGCGCCGTAGCTGGAGGCGTCAACTGGGCCGGAACCGAGGAGTTCCCGGAGGATCCTCTCTTCGTCGAGTTCGCGCAGGCCACTATGGGCGAAGAACACATCGCCGTGATCGGCCCAGAGTTTGACGACGAAGCCCACGACCGTCCTCGACGTCGTAACGGAGCGGCCGACACATGACCGTCATCGTTCTCGTCGCCGCTCCAGAAGGCCTCCGCGGTCACCTCACTCGCTGGATGGTCGAGGTCAACGCCGGTGTGTTCGTCGGCAACCCCAGCAGACGCATCCGCGACCGCATCTGGACACTCCTCGCCAACCGCATCGGCGACGGACAGGCCGTACTCGTCGAACCGGCTGCGAACGAACAGGGCTGGGCGATACGTACTGCCGGGAAGGATCGTTGGTACCCCGTCGACTTCGACGGATTGATTCTCTCGGCCCGGAATCGACGATAAAGCCGCAGCTCAGCAAGTGTCCGCCCCGCACGCGCGGGGATCCTCCGGCAGATCACAAGACCTATTTGGCTCTATCTGCGTCCGCCCCGCACGCGCGGGGATCCTCCCAGCAGGCCAACGATAGCGATCACG
The DNA here is from genome assembly GCF_040298265.1 of Nonomuraea sp. NPDC001636. Taxonomy (NCBI): domain Bacteria; kingdom Bacillati; phylum Actinomycetota; class Actinomycetes; order Streptosporangiales; family Streptosporangiaceae; genus Nonomuraea; species Nonomuraea sp. NPDC001636. The sequence continues at coordinate 403,703 of NZ_JBEOZT010000005.1, read as the reverse complement.
ATGAGTTCGTCCGCCCCGCACGCGCGGGGATCCTCCGGCGCGGGACTTGCCGTCTCCGGAGTCCGCGATGTCCGCCCCGCACGCGCGGGGATCCTCCAGCACCGACGACGTCGTAGTCGTCCGTCGTCATGTCCGCCCCGCACGCGCGGGGATCCTCCGCGCGGCACCGCCGTCGAGACGTGCACGAAGACGTCCGCCCCGCACGCGCGGGGATCCTCCGCAGTACGCCGACGCATTGGTCCGGGGACTCTCGTCGGCCCCGCACGCGCGGGGATCCTCCCAGGGATCGCATGCGCATGTCGGTGCTGTCCCAGTCGGCCCCGCACGCGCGGGGATCCTCCTACCTGGCGCGCTGCGCCCGCATCGCCTGACCCGTCGGCCCTGCACGCGCGGGGATCCTTCCGCGCACGAGGTGATGGACATCATCGCCTACGCGTCGGTCCCGCACGCGCGGGGATCCTCCCGTGTCACCCTTGCGTACGGTGTACGTCCGCACGTCGGCCCCGCACGCGCGGGGATCTTTCGGGCGTCGAAGGGTCTGACGAGGTTACGGCGGCGTCGGCCCTTCACACGCGGGGATCTTCCGCTGCCGGAGACGAACTCGTCGGCCCTGCACGCGCAGGGTTCTTCCGCGGTCTTCGGCCTTGGGGTCCAGGTGGGAGGAGTCGGTCCCGCCCGCGCGGAAATCTTCCCCGGAATCGGCCGTCCCAACGGAGCTCGTGCGCGTCGGCCTCGCATCGCGCGGGGATCCTCCCCTGTACGGCACCATCGCCGACGCCCTCGCGCGGTCGGCCCCGCACGCGTGGGGATCTTCCTGCGGTGACGGTGGCCATGACGATCCGGGCGACATCGGCCCCGCACGCGCGGGGATCTTCCCTGGGTGGTCGTGGAGTTGTCGGTGCTGTAATAGTCGGCCTCGCACGCGCGGGGGTCATTCTGGTCAGGGCGGCGGCTGCCTTACGCCAAGAGGTCGGCCCCGCACGCGCTGGGATGTTGCCTATAGCAAGGACATGGCCCGGCTGACGATCCAGTCGGCCCCACCGCGCGGGGATCTTCCCCTTCTTTCCCCAGAGTTGATTACCATCCGGGTCAGGTTCGTACGTACGGCGATCTTCCCATGACGAGCAGGTCGGGCCCGCCCGCGCGGATCGCTCCGGCTCAGTATGCGTGCGAGTTGCAGAAGCGCATGTTGACCCCGAATACGAGATCGGTCGGCCACGCAGTCGCCGGGGAGTTGTTCGGCCATCAGGCCGTCGACGGTGGGCGGGAATGTAGGGAGTGCTCTTGGAGAGGAGTCACGGGAGCCAATTTGGGGAGCCACCGGCTTGCGACTCCTTCAGTCGTTCCGCCTCCTCCTTGGAGCCTTCCAAGAGGTAGGAAGCACCCCGATCGACTCACATCGACCTACCCGGACCTACCTGTCTTCCTTCGCATCGAAGGGGTCAGGGGTTCGAATCCCCTCATCTCCACCCAGGGCCGTTCTTGAGACGGCCAGACTGAAGTTGACGGGATCCCGTCTGATCATCGCGATCAGGCGGGATCTTGTCGTTTCAGGAGTTTCCGAATCGGGTTCGTCCTGGTTTGGGAGCCGCGGAGCGGGTGTCCGGGGAGGCCCGGGTGGTGTCTGGTCGTTGGTGGAGGTCGGAGTTCGCGTCGCTGGGCATGGCGATGCCGGCTCCGGGCTGGGTGCTGCGACAAGGTGATCTGAATTGCGCGTTATGGGATGGGTGATGGCCGGCTCCGGCCCGTGAGTGGCGTGCGGTTGAGGTGCTCTGCTGGGATCTCGAAGGTCTCGGCGGATGCGTCGGGCTCGTCTGGGGGCTGGTGGGTGTGGCGCCAGGCGTCGAGGAAGTGGTCGTTGGCGACGGTGACGAGCAGGGCGACCAGGATGGTCTGGGCGACGCGGCCGTGGGCGAGCCGGTTCTTCGGGTCACTCAGGTCGAGGTCGTGGCCCTTGAGGCGGCCGTTCAGTCCCTCCGTCATCGCTCTGACGGTGGAGTACGTCCCCCGCCACGATGGGCTGAGGTAGGCCAGGTCCTGGCGGAATTTGTCGAGGTGGCCGAGGTCGTCGGGGTGCAGGGTGATGGTCTGCTGGTGGCAGATCTTCGGCAGTTCGCGGGTTTTGTGGTCGGGTGCCGGGGGCAGCACGCGGGGTTTGGCCGCGGGGTGGGCGGCTCTCTGCCGGGCGTCGGTCAGGTCGACTGCGGTGGCGCGGATGGGCCCGCGCTCGTGGAGGCGGTCGAAGTGGGGGCAGGTGACCGATGGGGAGGTGCCTGCTGCCGGGCATTGGAAGCGGAGGGTGCCGCCTGTATTCGCGCTTTGCTTGAGACGCAGCAAATACGGCTCTCGCGCGGCGATCAGCGCGGTGAGTTCCTCCGACGGGGCGCGGATGGCGGCGTCGTCCAGGCCGGTGGTGGCCTGGGCGAGCCTGTCGGGCATCAGTGGGCAGGCAGGGGAGCCGTCGATGAGCAGGGCGCCGTGGGCGCTGCCCTGCACTCCCCGCTGATCCACTTTGTAATCGAGAGCGAGTTTGTAGCCGAGTTCGCGTGCGGGCCGGGCGAAATGATCGGCGGCCTGATCGGTGTAGGCGCGGTCGACGACGGCGAAGGCGGCGGGCAGGCCGAGCCCGGCCAGTGGGCGCAGAGTGGTGATGGCGTCGGCGCCGATGTGTTTGTGTGGGGTGTCGAGGACCAGGCCGAGCGCCAGCTGCGGGAAAGAGCCGGGAGTCGAGCGGGTGCGGGCGGCGACGGTGAGGGTGGCGCTGTAGCCGTACTCGGGTGGGCCGTTTCCGGCCGAGTGGTGCCAGCCCGCGGTGATCTCGGTGGAGGCGATGAGTTCTCCGGTGGAGCGGCGGGCGCGGGGTGGGCGGGCGAAGACCGGGGCGGCGGTGGTATCGATGCCGACGTCGCCGCGGAAGTGACGGAGGTAGCCCCGGCCTTTGGCCCAGCGCACCGGGGTGAGCACCAGCGCGGTGACGATGTCCTGCAGCAGTTCCCGCTTATGCGAGTGTGCTGGGTCGTCATTCTCCCAAGCGGTGGCCAGCGCGTCGGCCTGGTGCTGGGGCAGACGGGTGCGCCGATCGTGGCGGGCTGGATCCAGCACGGTGGTCAGCCGGTCAAAGGCCCGGTAGAAGCGGCGGGAGGAGGCGAGCACCTGGTGGATATCTTCGGGGTTGATGTCGGGCAGGCCGAGCCGGTGGCGTGCGGCGGCGGTCAGACAGAACGCGGCGATCCGCCAGGCCTCGACGAGCGTGGTCTTGCCGGTGTGGTTGATGGACAGCAGCAGGCAGGTCAGCACCGCGGCGATGGGCAGCCCGGGCGGGCCGGGCCTCTGGCCGAGTTCGGCGTGGATCAGCGGCATGATGCCGGAGTCGTCCAGCAGCCGGACGTAATGACTGACGACGGCGTCGGGAATCTGTGCCGTCTGCTTGGCAGGAGGCCGGGGCCGGGTGGCTCGGGCTCGGGTGGTGCGCGGCGGCCAGGCGCGTGGCTTCGCCGTACTCAACGGGCCTGTTCGTCGGGCCTGCCGCGCAGCAGCGCGACTGCGGTGGGCTGGTCCAGGGCGGGGACGAGATGTTGGTAGCGGGCCAGTGCGGAGGTGCTCATTCCGGCCGCGGCGGCCACCACGCCCAGGTCGATGCGGGCGCTCAGCAGTTCGACGATCCAGGAGGAGCGCAGTCGGCGCACCGACAGGGTGGGCAGGCCAGCGGTCGGGGTGTGGCGGGCTGTCCAGGAGCTGAACAGGTTCTTGGCGTGACGGGCGGCGCGCCGGGGCCGGAAGATGAAGGCGTCGCCGGGCCGGTCGGCGGCGTGGGCCAGGATGTCCTCCCAGGTGGCGCGGCAGACGATCAACCGGTCTGTGCCGGGGACGGCGACCACGACCGCGCCGCAGTCCAGGATGCGCAGATGCCCAGTGCGGACGGCGGCCACTTCTCCAGAGGTCAGACCGCAGCCGAAGGCGAGCGCCATCAACGACAGGGCGTCGGTGCGCGCCTGGCCGGGCAGGCGTTCGGCCCAGCCGCGAAGGCGGCCGAGCTGGGCCGGCGAGTACGGCGGGCTGACCTTCTTGGGGGCTTTCATCGGCGGCGGCGCCTGTTCGCCGCGCTCCAGCCAGGCCAGCGTGGCGCGCATGTGCCGCAGCCAGCTGCGATAGGTCTGCGCCGAACTCGGCGCCAGGTCGGTGCAGCCGGTCAGGACGAACGCGTCGATCGTCTCGTGCCGCAACCACACCTCCGGGTCATCCGGCAGACCGGAGCGGTGACACCACACGGCCAGACGGGTGGTCGCGGTGAGCAGCCGTTCCACCCGGTAGGGGGAGCGGTCAGCGCTGGCGGCGACCAACATCCGCACGTGCCCAGCGATCTGTTCCCATTCCGGCGGCGCCTGCTGCGGCCGGTAGCCGGTGATCGTAGCCGAGGTTTCCGCGTCGAGGGTCACACCCCACCCATAGCGGCAGAACAACCTGCCGTTACTGAGCGCGACGACATCCACCGAAAGGAGCCGTTTGTCATGGTCGGAGGACGCGGGCGGTCCCGCTCTCCCCGGGAGTTGGCCGACCACCCGGAGAACTGGCCCCACGCGGACCTGTCCGGCCACCCGGCCGCTGCTGTCGTCCAGGCCATCGCCGCCGCCCTGCAGCAGGTGATGGCCGAGCAGGGCTTGAGTTTCCGTCGGCTGGCCGAAGTCAGTGGAGTGAACCGGCAGACCGTCAACGACGTGGCTGTCGGGCGATGCTGGCCAGACGTGGCCACCATCGCCCAGTTGGAGGCCGGCCTGGCCGTCCGGCTGTGGCCCATCGAGCCTCTTCCGTCCCGCTCCTGCGGGGGAAGCTGACGAGCGGCGAGCACGTCTTCGCCCTGCTGGGGGCATCGTCGATCCTTCCCGCCATGTCCGCCTCATCGGCGGGCATGGCGAAATGCGGGCTCGACGCCTCTCCCCAAGACACCTCATCCGGGTTACTCTCGGGAATGCGGGAGCCACTGTCAGTTAGAACCTGGAGGGTGCTCACGCAACCCCGGGTGCCGCCGAGGGCCTAATCTCGGCGGCACCCGCTTCAGTCGGTCACGATGCCGAAGCCGTGCCCCCCTCCCAGGCCGGGGCGTTGCCGTTCACGCCCGAGGCGATCGCGTAGGTGCCGCCCTCGCAGCGCACCAGCCACCCGTCGGCGGCCAGGCGCAGCAACCGCGAGCGCATCGACTCCACCTTCCCCCGCTCATCCGGCTCGCCCAGTGCCACGACCACATCCCGCACCCGCATCGGCCGCTGCGCCGTGGCCAGCAACGCCACCGTCTGCCGGCGCACCCCCCGCAACACCGGCAGCGCCGCCACGTCCCCCGGCTTGCCTTCGCTGTCCTGCGCCGGTTGCGCCGGGTCGCCTCCCGCGGCCTTCGCCTTGTGCCCGCCATCGAGCTCGCCATCGTGCTCGTCGTCCTGGGTCGACAGGGCCAGCAGTGTTTCGCGGGTGATGGACAGACGCCGCAGTTCTTCCTCCGTTGCAGCCAGCTGCTCGCGCAACTCGGCCGTCTTCTCAGCGGCAGCCGCCTCGGCCAGGGCCAACCGTTCCAGCAGTGACGTCACATCCGCCTCCGCGAAAGGACGCAGATGCGCCCGTCCGATCCGCTTCACGCCATGTGGCCCTACAACTCCACACTGTAAGCGGGGAAGTGCTGGCAGTCACTACCACAATCAAGATCAACACCTGTTCGAAGCGAGGTGGCCAGACGGATCACTCGTTTCACGTGCCGGGTCCACCGCTGGATCACGAGGCGGTGGCAAGGAATCGCGCGACCGCGCCCAGCCACGCCTCCGGCTGATCGATGTGCGCCATGTGCCCCGCCTCCTCCAAAACGACTGAATCCGTGCAGGGCGTCAACGGCACCAACGAGGCCGGAAACGTCATGTCATAGCGTCCGTGAAGCAAGAACAGCGGCACCCCCGACAACCGCTCAACAGCGTCGGGATGGCGGGCCGAAGGAAACCGGCCCTCCTGCCAGGCCCGCAGATAGCTGCTGGTGAAGGTCACCTGCTCCAATCGTTTGAGGTAATCGGGGAGCGACTCCTCCCGCCAGACGTCCAACGGAGCGGTCGAAAACGCCTCGGCCCGTGTCAGGTCTGCCCCTTCCAGGGGCGAGGTGTCCCAGATCGACGGGTGGGCGGCGTTGCGGCGCTCGTACTCCTCCCATCCCTCAAACGCGTCCGCCGGCACCGGCAGAACGCTGCTGGAGGCAACGATCAGGCGGCGGACCAGGTGGGGAGCCTGAATAGCCAACCGCTGCGCGATGAGACCGCCATAGGAGAAGCCGAGCACGTCCACCTGTGACGCGCCGATGAGTTCGACGAGATCGGCCACCATCGCGTCGGGAGTGAGCGGCTCGGTGACAGGAGAGCGGCCGCACCCGCGCAGGTCGGGGAACAGCAGACGATGCTCGCCGGCCAGCCTGTTCAGCGGCTCCACCAAATAGCTGTGATCCCAGTCGGGGCCACCATGGATGACCAGCAATGTGTGATCCGCGGGCCCGTCGAACTCTCGTACGTAAAGACGCATGCCAGGATGCTAGTCACCGGGCAGGCGGGCTGGGAAACGATCAATGCCGACCTGGGAAGCGATCTTCGCCAGGGCGTCATCGTCGCTGTTCAACCACACTTGTGAACGCCCCACCCAGGTCAAAGGCCGCTTCCCGATTGTGGGAGGCGGCCTTTTGCGTTGCTGGGTGACCAGCTGGGCGACTATGCCTCACGGGGTGGCTGCGGCCTGCCATCCGTCGTATTGGCCGTGGTGGCGAGCCGCCAGGTCGTCGAACAGGTTGCCTGTCTCCCGTACGAAGTCGGGTGAGATCACGGCGTTCGCCTCGCAGGTCACCGGCCAGCTGTCAGGAGACTCCGGGGAAGGCTTCCCGACCTCGGGGCGCAGGCCATAGCCGGCGCCATGGGCCTCCTTGGCGATGCTCTGAGCGGCGTCAAGGGTCGGGGCGTACAGGTGGAAGATCACATGACGAGGCTGCTCAAGATCAGCCCCTGCCTTGGTGAGCTGATGCATGACCATCAGGTCCTTGTGTTTGATACCGAGCTCCGGTGACCGCTCTTCCAGATTGACCTGCTCTTGCTTCTTTCTCCGGAACGGCCGCATGCGACATCCTTCGTATCCTTGTTCGGATTGGTGATCATAGTGATGCCGGGAAGATCCGGTCCATCACCTCTGCTCCTTCCAAGGCATTGGGCGGAACTGCTTGCGGTAGACGGTCTCGGTGACGGTGGTGGTGCGGTGGCCGACCAGTGTGAGATGGCTTCGATGGTCGTGCCTGAGTCGGAGAGCAGTGAGACCAAGCTGTGCCGGATCTCGCGGGGCGTCCATTTCGGGGCAGCCGTGTCCTTGGAGATCAGAGGTACATGCCGTCAGCGGAAGGCTGCGGTGTTGCGGTTGGCCCAGTCGGCGAAGGTGGCGGGGGCGCGGCCGAGGATCTTCTGGACGTCGGGGCTGACGGTCTGTTCGCGCAGGGTGGGGGTGCCGAGGATGTCGAGGGTGGTGTCGGCCACCGGGGCGGGCATGAAGGTGAGCATCTGGGCCAGGGCCTCTTCCCGCGTCTGGTCGATGAAGGCGACGGGCTCGCCGATCGCGTCCCCGATGGCGGCCGCGCGCTGGCGTGGGGTGGTTGGCGTGGGGCCGGTCAGCTCGTAGATCGCCTTCGTGTGGCCCGGCTGGGTCAGGGTGGCGGCGGCCACGGCGGCGATGTCGTCGGGGTCGATGACCGGGAGGCCGACCTCGCCGAAGGGCGCGGCGATCGTGCGGGTCGCCTTGACGGACGATGCCCAGGCATAGGCGTTGGAGGCGAAGCCGCCGGGGCGCAGGATGGTCCAGTCGGTACCGGACTCCATGACGACCTGTTCGAAGGCGGCGAAGGCCCGCCCGTGTGACAAGGAGTCCGGGCGGGTGGCCACTCCCTGGGAAGAGAGCAGGACGATCTTCCCGGCGTCCGCGAACTGGGCGACGACCCGGGCGGGGTCGCCGGCCATCATCAGGTCCCCGCCGACGAGGAGGAAGACCGCATCCGGCGCGGAAGGCATGTCGGCGGACGACTGGGAGAGGTCGGCGGCGACCGTGCGGACGCCGGGCGGCACGTCGCCATTGGTGATGCGGCGGGAGACGGCGGTCACTTCATGGCTCTCCTCCGCGAGGATGCGGACCAACGTGCGGCCGACATTCCCTGTGGCTCCCGTGACAACGATCATGATGAACACCTCGATGAGAGAGTTAGTTGGCTGACTGACTGATGAGAACGTAGCACGACTGGCGCTCCGATAGTTAGTCAGGTGACTGACTTTTAGGAGTCTGTCCGAGCTCAGGAGATGGCGCCGAGGGAGGGCTCGTGAGGGGCGGCGGTTGAAGACGTGCACCAGCAGGGCGCTGAGGGTGCCACAACCTCGCGGCGAAGCCGTGTTCGAGGACTGTCGCGCACACCGAGCGGGGGAGGGACGGTGTTGGTTCGGCCGGTTTGTAGCGAGCAGGTGAGGGCGCTCGGCCTGCCTTTGAAGTGGCTCACTGGCCCGGGTGTGAGTGCGAAGGGGGCAAGCCGGCCGGGGACGCTCGGCTCGGGTGGAGGGATCGTCGTAGTGGCCCTCGCCGGAGCGGTAGTTGCGCTTGCCCGCCGGTCGGTCAGCTGGGAGGTGTGGAGTGGCGGGCGCGGTGGCGGCGTACTGCGTCTCTGTTGGCGCACGAGGGGGAGCAGTAGCGCTGACGTGCGGTGCGTGAGGTGTCCGCGAAGATCGTGTCGCAACCGGTGGCAGCGCACCGTCCGAGCCGGTCCATGCCCCGGCTGACGAGGTGCATCGCCGTGCCGACCGAGATGAGGGCGAACAGCACCGCGCCGAGCGGCTGCAGGTCGTCGCGATAGTGCAGGTGCCAGCCGTGGGCGTGGTCGGTCAGCCGGGGGTAGGCGGCCGACCGGGCCAGCATCTCGTTGACCAGCTTGGCCTTCTCGCGTTCGCCCGTGGCGTCGACGACGTTCGTCCAGGCGGCGATGACGGCGAGGGTCTGGTCGAGATCCGACGGTTCGACCGGGCGTTCCAGCACCAGACCGGCCGTGCGGCAGCGGTGGGCGAGTTCGTCGGCGCTCGCCGGTGGGCGGTTCGCCAGTTCCGCGGCGAAGTTCACCACGTCCGCGCCGTAAGGGTTGAGGTGCACAAGGTCATTACATCAGCCTGTACGTCATGACGCGAACAGCAACGGAGCAGGATGTTCCGGAACTCGTCCGCCTCCGGGCGCTGCTCTTCGACGACCTCGGCGACGACTTCTTCCACCCCGCGGACGCCGACGACGACTGGCGCGACGCGCTGGCCCGGATCTTCAGGCAGAAGCTGGCCGAACCCGACTGCCGGATCCTGGTCGTGGACGGCGACACCGGCCTGGCCGCCTGCGGCATCGGCACGATCGAACAGTGGTTCCCCGGCCCCCACTCCCGCAACGGGAGGATCGGCCACGTCATCGGCATGGTCACCGACCCGTCGTACCGGCGGCGCGGGCACAGCCGGGCGATCATGCTCGGTCTGCTCGACTGGTTCCGCGACCGGGACGCCGTCCGGGTCGATCTCACCGCCTCCCGCGAGGCGGAACCGCTCTACCGGCGACTCGGCTTCGCCGACCACCCCGACCCCCTGTTGTGCTGGAAGCCGTGAGGGCGTCGCGATACCGCTGGATGATTCTGGGGGCCGCGACCTTCACGCAGGCCGCGGCCGCGTTCTTCGTGCAGGGCATCGGCGCGATGAGCGTCCACCTGCAACGAGACCTGAGGCTCAACACGACCCAGCTGGGCCTGCTGCAGTCGGCGGCTCAGCTGCTTCCACTTGCCGGACTGCTCGTGGCGGGACGGCTGCTGGACCGCCACGACGAACGCTGGGTCGTCGGGATCGGCGCTCTCGTGGTCGCCGCCGCGCTGGCCGCCGGCAGCGCCGCTCCGGGGTACGTCTCCTTGGTCGTCGTCCTGCTGATCGTCGGGGCCGGGTACAGCGCCGTTCAGCCGGGCGGGAGTAAGTCGGTGGCGTCCTGGTTCGATGCTTCGCAGCGTGGTCTGGCCATGGGCATCCGTCAGGCGGGGCTTCCGCTCGGCGGCGTCCTCGCCGCGTTCGCGCTGCCCGCGCTGGCGACGCGCTTCGGCTGGCGATCGACGCTCGTGGCCGGCGCGCTCGTCGCATTGTCGGGCGCCGTCGTCTTCATGACCTTCTGCCGCCGCCCACCGGACCGCCGCCCACCGGACCGCCGACCACCGGACCGGCGTGCGGTGCCGGCCGTGTCCCGCGTGCGGCTGGGGCGGCTGCGCGAACCGTACCTGAAGAAGATCGTCCTGTCCGGCACGAGCATGGTGTCGGTGCACAGCGGCGTGGGCGTTCTCACCGTGCTGTATCTGCACGAGGTGGCGTCCATGGACGCCGCCTCGGCGGCCCTGGTTTACGTCGCGGTCCAGTGCGCGGGCGCGCTGGGCCGCATCTGCCTGGCGGCGTGGAGCGACCGGCACAGGTCCGGCCGCTACGCCTGCGTCCTGACCTGCCTGGCCGCCGTGATCATCGGGATGACCGTGCTGGCCACCCCCGTCGGCCGATCCTCCGTCGCGGCGTGCCTGCTGTTCGTCTGGCTCGGCTTCTTCGGAATCGGCTGGTACGGCCCCTGGGTCGCCTACGTCGCCGAATCGGCGCCGCCGGACCACACCGGATCCGTCCTCGGGCTGGCCATGGCCGTCAGCCAGGTGGCGATCGTCCTGGCGCCGCCCGTGCTGGGCCTGCTCACGGATCTGACCGGCAGCTTCGCGCCGGCATGGGCGCTGCTCGCCGCGCTGACCGCGGCCACCATGGCGGCGACCGCCCGCTCGTGACCAGTTCGGACGGCCGCGTCCTCCTGCCGGAGCGTCACCAGGGCAGTGGGCCGTCCTCGCTGAAGAAGCCGCCGGTCGGGCCGTCCTCGCCGAGGGTGGCCAGGCGCACCACCACGGCCGCGCCCTGCGCCGGGGTGAGGAAGCCGCTGTGGCCGTTGATGTCGGTGTCGACGTAACCAGGGGCGGCGGCGTTGACCAGGATGTTCTCTTTGCGCAGCTCGTTCGCGTACTGCAGGGTCAGCGCGTTCAGCGCGGCCTTGGACGGCGAGTAGGCCGCTGACGGTAGCCCCGACAAGGGCCCGTCGACCTCGGCGGTCAGCGCCAGCGAAGCGGCGTGGCTGGAGAGGTTGACGATCCGGGCGGCGGGGGATCGCCGCAGCAGCGGGAGCACCGCGTTGGTCACGTTGATCACTCCGAGGACGTTGGTGTCGAACACCTCGCGGACCAGCTCCACGTCCACGGCGCTGGGGACGCGGTCGAGGGCGTCCTGGGGCGCGGCCTGGCCCGATCCGGTGACGCCGGCGTTGTTGACCAGCACGTCGAGGCGGCCGAAGCGGTCGTCGATCCAGGAGGCGGCCGTCTGGGCGGTGGCGGGGACGGTGACGTCCAGTTCGAGCGCGTGTGCGTCGCCTCCCGTGGCGCGGATCGCCGCCGCGGTCTCCTCGCCGCGGCCCGCGTCACGGGCGCCGATCAGGACGGTCACCTCCTGTGCGGCCAGCAGTTCGGCGACCGCGCGGCCGATTCCCTTGTTCGCGCCGGTGATCAGGGCCACCTTCGGCTGTGACGTGTGCTCGTTCATGGGTTGGACTTCCTTTCGTACTGGGCGGGTGGTGTCCATGGAGACTCCGCTCCCCGGGATCCTGTGACGCTGTGACCGTGTGGTGTGCGTCACCTCCGCGTGAGTGGTGAGCCGGCTCGTCTCTACGCCGTCAGCCGGCGCACGGGGGACACCTCGCGCAGGTGGACCAGCACGTCGAACGCGGCGGGCAGGGAGGCGACGGCGAGGTGTTCGGCCGCGTCCCTGGAAGGGTCGTAGACGCCGCTGATGACGCGGACTTTCATCGGGCCGTCCATCCCGCCGGCACGCAGGTCGAGCCAGTGGGCGGCCTGGCCGGTGGCGCCGAGGCGGGCGTCGAGCCAGTCGGAGGGCGGTTCCGGGACGGTGACGGCGCCGAGGTCGCCGTGGTGGAAGCCGATCGCCGCGGAGACGTAGCCGGTGCCGTAGTGATCGCGCAGCACGCTGCCGACGGTGGGCTGGGGGCCGCGTCGATGCGCCAGGCCCAGGGTCGCCGGAGCCGCGGCGGTGTGCGCGATGCCGTCCCAGTAGGCCACGCGGCGGCCGGTCCGGTGCTGGTGGCCGACGATCGTGCCGGCCCAGGTCCGGGCGTCGCCGGCATAGTCGTCGCGGCCGGCGACGCTGCGCCGGTGGAAGTCCGCGATGAGGCGCATGCGCTCCAGGACGGGGTCGCCGGGCAGTTGCTCCACGATCGCGAGGGCGTCGCGGGCGTGTTCGGCGAAGGGGCGGCCCGGGTGCAGGCCTCTGGCCCGCTGCACGTGCTCGTCGATCTCATGTGCGGTACGGATCGGCTCCAGGTGCGCGGCCAGTTCGGCCAGCCGGTGCGGGGCGGCCCGGCGAACGTGCTCCATGACGGCGTCGTAGTCGGCGGGCCGCGCCTGGGCGGGTTTGACGCCGAAGATCCGGACCTGGTCGTCCGGGTGGTCCTCGTTGGAAACGCGGACCCACTCCAGCGCGGCAGCCATCTCAGCGGTGCGCCAGGGCCGCCAGGCGCCGGCCAGCGCGGACGACGCGGTGCCCGCGCCGCCGGTGACGTACGCGTCGAGGGCCGCCCCGACGGAGGCGTCGTCCTGCACGGCCAGCGCACGGAAGCCGTGCCTGCGGACGAGGCGGCGGAAGAGCTGGTCGCGCACCTCGAAGGTCTCGTGGGCGAACCTGGTGGACTCGCCGAGCCCGGCGACGGTCGCGCCGGTGGCGATCGCGTCGGCCAGGTCGTCGAGAGCGGTCTCTGACATCACGGAGGTCATGCCGGAACTCCTTGGCGGATCGGTTCGAGCGCCCGTGACCAGGCGACGACGTCGTTCAGCAGGGCGGTGAGGGCGGCGTGCTGGTGCGGGGCGGGAGTGAGGTCGCCCGGCTCGGTGGGGGCGGAGAAGGTGAAGTCGTGGTGCAGGGACAGCGCCACCTGGCTGCGTACGGTGGCGACCTTCAGCTCGGCCAGGATCAACCGGAGGTGTTCGACCGCGCGGGTCGCGCCGTGCAGGCCGTAGCCGACGAAGCCGGCCGCCTTGTCGTGCCACTCGGCGTAGACGAAGTCCAGGGCGTTCTTCAGGGCGCCGGGGATGGAGTGGTTGTACTCCGGCGTGACGAACACGAACCCGTCGTAGCCGGCGATCGTCTCCGCCCAGCGGACGGTGTGCGCGTTGCCGTACAGGCCGGACGCCGGCGGATGCGGCTCGTCCAGCAGCGGCAGGCCGAAGTCGGCGAGGTCGATGATCTCGAAGCCGGTCGCCGGCTGCTCCCGCGCGGCGACCTCGGCCACCCACTCGGCGACGGCGCGGCCGCGGCGGCCGGGGCGTGTGCTGCCGACCACGATGCCGATCTTGGTCATTGACGTCTCCTTGGTCGAAGGGCGTTACATCGATCGGTGTAGAAGCTACGCCGATCGGTGTAATGAATGCAAGTGTCGGTGTAATCGGCTAGGGTCGGGGAGCGTGACCGAGAGAAGGAAGCCGGTCGGCCAGCCGGACAAGCGCCGGGCGATCATGGCCGGGGCGCTGACCCTGTTCGCCCGCGACGGCTACATGCGCGCCGGGCTCGACGCGATCGCCGCCGAGGCGGGGGTGTCCAACCGCACCATCTACAACCACTTCACCGACAAGGCCGAGTTGTTCCAGGCGGTGATGCAGGAGAGCACGCAACGGGTCGCGGACACCATGGTCGACATCATCGACCGCCACCTGACCAAGGTGATCGATCTCGAACGCGACCTGATCGACTTCGGGCTGGCCTGGCTCGGCGTGCTGACCTCCGACCTGGCCCCGCACTTCGCGCTCATCCGCCAGGTCAACGCCGAGACCGAGCACATCCCGCCGGCCGCGCTCAAGCTCTGGCAGGAGACCGGCCCCGGCCGTACCCGGCGCGAACTGGCCGAACGCCTGCGCCGGATCGCCGAGCGCGGCGCCCTCACGATCGACGACCCCGCTCGCGCGGCCGGGCACCTGATGCTGCTCATCTCCGCCGACAACCTCACCGACCGGGCGGACCTGCACAACGAGGACGCGCTCCGGCAGATGGTCGCCGCAGGAGTTTCCACCTTCCTCTACGGCCATGCGGTCGGACGGGCCGCCGGGAAAGGGGCTTCCGAGTAGCCCGAATGCCGTCTTCGATGTCCAGGTGTCCAAGGAGGGGTGTATGCCGACTTTCGTCCCTGCTCGTGACGGGGAGCGCATGCCCGTGCGTTCGAACGGCCAGGACTGGCTGGTGTCCTGGCACCCGGTCGACGACCCGCAGGAGGGCAGGTCCAACGGCGCCGCCGGGGTCTGCGTGACGGCCGCCGATGAGCTGGTCCTCATCAGTCACGACGGCGAGCACTGGGGTTTCCCCGCCGGGCGGCCCGAAGGAACGGAGACGATCGAGGAGACCCTGCGCCGGGAGATGCTCGAAGAAGCGTGCGTCACGGTCATCGGCAGCCGCCTGCTCGGGTACTCCCGCAGCGAATGCGTGCGCGGGCGCGAACTCGGTCTGGTCCTCGTCCGCTCCTACTGGCGTGCGGACGTCCGGCTTGAGGAATGGGCGCCGGAGTTCGAGATCCGGCACCGGCGGGTGGTTCCGGAGTCCGAGGCGAAGAAGTACGTCCGCGATCCCGACCTGGCCGCGACCCGGATCTCCTTCCGCGCTCTGGACGAAGCCGTCGCCTAGGAGAACGCGGCGGCGCAAGGACCGCCGCGTTCCGGTGGAGGACGGGGGTCAGCCGGCGGTCTCCTCGTCGCGCGGGAAGAAGGGCAGCTCGATGCGTACGCGGTCGGCGGCGGCGAGGATCTTCGCCGCGTCGTCGACCGGCGGGTGGATCGCCTGGTTGATCCGTACCTTGATGTCCTTGCCGTCGGCGCCCGAGGCCATCACCCTGCGGTCCCAGCCCCGGGTGAAGATCCCGCCGGCGTCGCCGAGGTCCAGGCAGGTGACGTACGGGCCGGGGATGAAGTCGCGCGGCGGCACACCGAGCAGGTCGGCCGCCGCGTTGTACCCGGCGACCTTGCCGAGCGGAGTGGCGTGCTGGCACGCCTGCATGACCGTGTGCTCGGCGTCGAACGCCGCCGCCGCGGTGTCCCCGGCGGCGAACACCTCGGGGAGCGCGCGCAGCCACCGGTCCACCGGTATCCGGCCGAGGTGGTCGAGCTCGCCGGAGATCTGCCGGGTGAGCTCGCTGGCCCGCATCCCCACCGACCAGACCACCGCGTCCGCCTCCACCTTGGTGCCGTCGGACAGGACGGCGTACCCTTCGCCGACCTCGGTCACCGTCGTCCCGAGACGGCGTTCGACACCCAGCTCGTCCAGTGCCGCCTCGATCTCCGGACGCGGGCCGGGGCCGAGCTGGTGCGCGACCACCGGCGACCGGTCCACCAGCAGCACCCGGCCCCGGACGGCCAGCGCGGTCGCGGCCTCCAGGCCGGTGAACCCGGCGCCGACGACCACCGCCGTGAAGTCCTCCCGGTCACGCAGGAAGCCGGTGAGCCGCCGGGCCCCGTCGAGGGTGTCGATGTCGAAGAGCCGTTCGGCGCCGGGCAGGTCGCGGGACCGTACCAGCCGGCTGCCTGCCGCCAGCACCAGGCGGTCGTAGCCGATCTCCACGCCGTCGGCCACCACCGTGCGGCGGCCGGTGTCGATCGTGCTCACCGAGGCGCGCAGGTGCCTGACGCCGATCGGCCCGAGGATCCTGCGCAGCTCCACCTTGGCCAGGTCGGGCTCCGGCTCGTACAGGCGTGGCCGCAGCACCAGGTGCTCGTTCGGGGCGATGAGCGTGATGCGCAGGTCAGCGGCGCCGCCCGCCCGTTCGCGTGCCAGCGCCGCGCCCGCCGCGCTCCACACGCCCGCGAAACCGCCACCGATGATCACAACGTGTGCCATTGTGTCGTCCTCTCTCAGTCTCGCCCCTGGTGATCCGGGGGCGGCAGGGAGACAAGACAGCGGGCTCAGATGTGACCGATGTGGGGGAACTTTTCGGGATTGGCCAGTCTGCGCAACGTCGTGATCCGTCCGTCGGCGATCTCCACGGTGTCGAGCCAGACCAGTTCGCCGCCGCGGTAGGTCGCCAGGGCCGGCTGCCCGTTGACCTCGACGATCTGGAACGCGTCGGGACGCCTGATCTCGATCTGCCGGACCGCCAGCAGGGCGATCGTCCCGGCGCCGTGGACCGGCCTGCGCGCGGCGGTCACCCTGCCGCCGCCGTCGGCGACGTAGACGGCCTCGGGGTGCAGCAGCTCGACCAGCTCAGCCAGGTTCCCCGCGTCGGCGGCCGCCTTGAACGCCCTGAGCAGGCGTTCGGTCTCGGCCTTGGACGCCCGGGGCCGCTCCTTGACCGCGGCGACCCGCGCCCGCGCCCGCGAGGCGAGCTTGCGGCCGGCGGCGGGCGTGCTGCCGAGCACCTCGGCGATCCGGGCGAACGGGAAGTCGAAGACGTCGTGCAGCACCAGCGCGACGCGCTCGGCCGGGGTGAGCGTCTCCATGACCACCAGCATCGCGGTGCTCACCGACTCGTCCACGAGCACCTGAGCGGCGGCGTCGGGCACGGTCAGCAGCGGTTCGGGGAGCCAGGGCCCGACGTAGGACTCCCGCCGGACCCGCGCCGACCCGAGCACGCTGTAGGACGCGCGGGCGGCCACGGTCACCAGCCAGGCCCGCAGGTCACGCACGCCGGACAGGTCGGCCGCGGCGGCACGCAGCCAGACCTCCTGCGTCACGTCCTCGGCCTCGGCGACGCTGCCGAGGATCCGATAGGCCGCCCCGAACACGGCGGGGCGATGCGACCGCCAGTCGGCCGGCGCACCGCTCGGCTCCACGCTCCGCCCCCAGCCCTACTCGGATCGGTGTTCGACCGCCGATTCTAGGGTCCTGCCGCGACCAGGGGGCAGACCGGCGTGTGCTTCGCCGATACTCCCGGACCTGGTTGACGCGGTTGGCCGCCCTTCGCAGGCCGGTGGGATGGAAGCCGGCTGTTGAAGTGAATACCAAGAATGACGTGGGGATGGCGTTCAGGAATGTTCTGGAATCGGCATTTCTCTTGCCTCCTCACTGCTCTTTGCCGCGTCGGTCAGGTGCGGCCCTTTTAGCCTGGGCTAAAAGGCATTGTGGCGTGTGTTCCAGGTGGGGCAGGCTCTCCGTCATCGGGGCGAACAGGGCCCGGTGAAATGTCGCCGTGGTTCCGCACGGCCGGAGAGGACGAGAAATGTTCGGAACGGGAAAGCGGACGAGGAAACTGCTCGCCACGGCGGCCGCCACCTGCGCGGCTCTGACGATCGTGGCCACTCCCGGCCCGGCCGCCGCGTCGGCGTCGGCCTGGTGCCAGTCGAGCTACCTGGTCTACAAGTACTGGAAGTCGGACGGCACCATCGGCCGCTGGAGCCAGAACTGCAGTGGTGACCACTCGCTCAATTCCAAGGGTTACAAGCTGGAGCCCGGCGGCTGGTCGGGTTACATCGACTACAGCGATGGCACCTGGGATTACTTCTGTGATTTCCAGGACAAGTGGCTGGGCAAGCGGGTCGTCAATATCACGATGGCCGCCGCGAAGATCGAATACTGCATCAAGTAGTGACGCGGCAGGCGAGCCGGGCGGTCACCTGGTGGGGCGCAGGCCGTCCAGCAACACGGTGAGGTAGGCGTCGGCGAGGGCCGGTGAAGGGGCTGGGCGCGGGCGACGGCCAGGGCGGTCCGGCCGAGAAGCGTCGTGACGACGGCGGGGTCGATGTCGGGGCCTGGACCAGGACGAGCGGGGTGTGCGGGTCGCCTTCGAGCACGCGCCCGCCCGCACGTTCGACCTGGTCGTCGGCGCCGACGGCATGCACTCCCACACGCGGCGGCTGGCCTTCGGGCCGGAGGAGGAGTTCGTCCGGCACAAGGACCACTACTTCGCCTTCGCCGACGCCGACGCCGCGCTCGGGGAGGACCGCTGGGTCACGATGTTCAACACGCCGGGCCGCATGGCCGGCATCTACCGGTCGGGCAACCACACGCGGGCCAAGGCGTACTTCGTCTTCCGCTCGGCGCCGCTGGACTACGACCACCGGGACGTCGCCGAGCACAAGCGGCTGGTGAGCCGGACGTTCGGGGGCGAGACGTCCTGGCGTACCCGGGAGCTGCTCGACTCGGCCCTGGCCGACCCCGGCTTCTCCTTCGACGCGCTGGGCCAGGTGCACATGGACTCGTGGTCGGAGGGCCGCGTCGTGCTCGTCGGCGACGCCGCCTGGTGCGCCTCGCCGGCTTCGGGGGCGGGCGCGGAGCTGGCCCTGGTGGGGGCGTACCGGCTGGCGGGGGAGCTCGCCGCCGCCGGTGGTGATCACCGTGTCGCCTTCGCGCGGTACGAGGCCGTCCATCGTCCGCTGGTGGCCAGGAGGCAGCAGATCGGCCCGAACGTCCGGCTCATGGTGCCGCGAACCGAGGGCGGCCGAGGCGTCCGGGACACCCTGGCCCGCCTCCCGATCCTGAAGGCCATGGGAGCGGTGGAACGCCACGTCCAGACCAGGAACACCCGTCCCTTGCCGGACTACACCCGGTCCGGTAGCGCGGCCGGGAGCAGGCGGTCGGGGGTGGGGTCACTTCGGGCCGGTCAGGCGGCGTTCGCCTGCTGTGGTGAGGACGAAGACCTGCCAGTTGTAGTACGCGTAGTACGCGCGCGGGTCGCGGCGCATCTGCCGGGCGTGCAGGAGGACGGCGTCCACGTACGTCTGGGACGGGTTGTAGGCGTGCAGGGCCCGCCGGTAGTCGCGGGGCGCGCCGCTGGCGTGGAGGTAGTTGGCCGCGCCCATGACGGCGTCCCGGGGGTTCTGGACGTCGCCGCCCAACCCGTACGCGCGCCAGGTCGCCGGCATGAACTGCATGGGGCCCTGGGCTCCGGCGTGGCTGTCGGCGCGGACCCGTCCGAACTTGGTCTCGACGAACATCACCGACGCCAGCACCTCCCATTCCACCCCGAAGCGGCGCTCGGCCCGCTTGAAGTGGCCGAGCAGTTCCGCGGCCGGGCGGGCCGCCTGGACCT
Organism: Nonomuraea sp. NPDC001636; assembly: GCF_040298265.1. Classification (NCBI taxonomy): domain Bacteria; kingdom Bacillati; phylum Actinomycetota; class Actinomycetes; order Streptosporangiales; family Streptosporangiaceae; genus Nonomuraea; species Nonomuraea sp. NPDC001636. The sequence continues at coordinate 384,575 of NZ_JBEOZT010000005.1, read as the reverse complement.
TGAACACGGCGGACGGCTTGATGGGCCGGGTCAGGGCGAGCAGTCCGCGCAGGGCGCTGACGTTGTCCTTGGCCTGGGCCGCGAGGGCGGCGGGCAGGCGGGCGAAGGCGCGGTCAGCCAGAGCGCGGTGGCGGGCGGCGTGGCGGTAGAGGCGCTGCTGGTAGAGGGCCAGGAGTTCGACGTCCCGCGGCGGGGCGCCCGTCGAGGGGCGCCAGCGGTCGATGGCGGCGTTCAGGGCGGTGGTCGTGTCGCGGAGGGCCGTCGCCAGGCGGGCGGGGTCGGTGGGGAGCGGCGCGCCGGGGGCGGGGAGCGCCTGGCCGGCGGAGGCGCCGGCGCTCGCCGTCGCCGCCGGGGCGGCGTCCGTCGCCTTCGCGGAACCCGAGGAGGGGACGGAGGACGAGGCGGGGGAGGGTGAGGAGGGGGCGGCGGTCGTGGCCGTGGCGCCGCATCCGCTCGTCCCGGCGACTGCCGAGCTCACCAGCAGGAGACAGGCGAGCGTACGTCCCCGGCCGGTGCGGGGCTTCGGCGGGCGGGCGCGGAACGGGCGTCGGAGGTCGTCCATGGTCGGCCAACCTACCGGCATCACGGCTTCATACCGGACATCTGACCCCGTATCGCTCCAGTGGGCGGCACCCGGCACCTGGGATGCGTACGCTTCTTCCAAGGCGGCGGCGTGGCCGGGGATCGGCCGGGTAGAAGAGGAACCACCGGGAGGTGAGCGGCATCGACGGCGGAGCAGACGAGACGAGCTGGCGAGGGCCCCGGCTGCGGGCGGAGACGAGACAGGCGGACGGGTGCCTGGTCATGGGGTTGAGCGGGGAGCTCGACTTCATGCAGAAACCCGAGTTCCGGCAATGGGCGCTCGGCGTCGTGACCGGCGGCCACGACGACGGGAACAGCGGGAACAGCGGGAACGGCGACAGTGCGGCGCCGATGGTCGTGCTCGACCTCAGGGGCATCGAGTTCTTCGACTCGACAGGGCTGTCCGTCGTCATCGCGCTGTGGCAGCGGGCGCGTGACGCCGGCGGCGATCTGGCCGTGGCCGCGCCGCCGCCGATCTGCGCCAACATGATGCGGCGTACGGGGCTGGCCGACCACATCGCCATGGGCGACACGGTGGCCGCCGCGGTGGCCGGGGCGGCGACCCTGCGCCGCACGAGAGGCGACACCGCCGGCCGGGCCGCGGCCGGCTGAACCGGCCGGCCCGGTCACAGCGGGCGGAAACGGGGGTCAGTCCTGGGTGGAGGAGCGCTGGGTGACGGCGGCCGGGGCGCCGGTGAGGTGCTCGTACGTGCCGCTGACGTCCAGCAGCCGCTCCAGCACCCGGGGGCGCTGCTCCAGGTGCAGCCGGGTGCCGGCCGTCACGGCGTGCTGGTGGATCATCAGCAGCGCCGACAGGCCGCTGGAGTCGCAGAAGTGCAGGCCGTCGAAGTCGAGGTGCAGGTCGGTCAGGCCGCCGTCGGCGAGCGCGGCGAGGGCTGTGGTCAGGAGCTCTCGCGCCGTGTTGTAGTCCAGGTCGCCGGTGATGGCGACGCGCAGCACCCCCGGGTGGGGCGTGGCCTGGACGAGGGTCAGCGGGTCGGGGGCGAAGGCGGTCATGCGATCTTTCCGTGGCCGGGGAGCGGGGTTGCGTCGGTCGGGGAGGCCGCGGCGCGCACGGCGTCGCGCCCGTGGGTGATCAGGGCCGAGGCGCGCGGGAAATCCTCCAGCCGCCTGCCCAGCAGGTCGAGAGCCGGCAGCAGCGTGCCCGCCGGGACGCCGCGCGCGGTCAGGACGCCGGCCGTCCAGGTGAGGAACCGGGTGAACAGCCCGGGGTCGTCCACGTAGAGCGCGGCGGCCAGGAACTCGACGATGTGCAGGATGTCCTCGGCGGTGTGCCGGCGTTGCTGCGGCGTGTAGTCCGCCATCGCCGGGACGCGTTCCTCCAGGCCGCCCATGACGTCCCTGACCAGGCTCCGGGCCGACCGGCTGACCATGGTGTACTCCTGGTCGTCCAGGTGCGGCAGGTCGTCCACGGCCTGGCGCGGGGCGACGGGGCGGGGCAGCGGGCCGGCGGCGAGCCGGTCGGCGGCGGCGGCGCCGTCGGCGGCCCAGGCGTCGGCGCCGAGGAGGCGGGCGTAGAGGCCGTCCGGTCCGAACGCGGCGCCGCCGGCCATCACCGGCGTGCCGGTCGCCTGGCAGGCGGTGATGGCGGCGTGGGCGCCGGGCAGCCGGGTGGGGATGGAGCTGGACAGCGCCACCACGTCGCAGGCCGTGCGGTGGAGGTGGGTGATGAGGTGGGGCGTCGGCACCTGCGCGCCGAGGTAGTCGACCCGCCAGCCGCGCAGCCGCAGTACCTCGGCCAGGATGCGGGCGGGCATGGCGTGCCACTCGCCGTCGATGCAGGCGACGGCGATGCGCCCGAGTGCCGGGCCGTTCGCGGCGGCGGCGCGGGCGGCGGGGTGGTGGGCGAGCGCGGCCAGCACCCGCTCGTTGACGGCGGTGGCGGTGTGCTCCTGCGCCACGGTGATCTGGTTGCTCTCCCACTCCTGGCCGACGCGGGCCTGTACGGGGGCGACCACGTCCAGCAGCAGGGTTTCCAGCGAGATGTCCTGGTCGAGCGCGGCGAGCGCGGCGTCCGTGGCGGCGTACTCGTCGCCGGCGACAGCGGCGTCCCAGAGTTTTTCGCGCCAGGCGGAGAGTCCGTCTGCGTGCGTCATGCGGTGAACCTTCCCCGTCCCTGTCCTCCCACCGCGCTCAGATGTGCCCCGCGCGGCGCGGTGATGGCGATGACGGCCATGTCATCGTGATCGCCACCCCCTACCCACTGGGACGACAACATCTCCACACGTTCCGTGATCGCCTCGGGCGGCATGCCGCCGCACTGCCGCAACTCCTCCTGCAGCCGCTCGTCGCCGAACATCTCGTCGCCGAGCGGGCCGCCCATGGCCTCGGTGATGCCGTCGGTGTAGAGCAGGCAGGTCTCGCCGGGTTCGAGGACCACGGTGTCGGTGACGCTCGTGACGCGTTCGAGCATGCCGATGAGGGTGCCCTTGGTGCTGGCCACGTCGACGCGCCCGTCGCCGCGCACGACGAGCGGCGGCGCGTGCCCGGCGCTGGTGACCCGGAGCAGGACGCGGTTGCCGGCCCGCTGGATCGAGGCCAGGACGAGCGTGACGAAACGGGAACGGTCGCCGCCCTTGATGAGCACGCCGTTGAGCAGTTCGAGCACGCGCTGATGGTCGCCGGCCATCGGCAGCAGGGCCTGCAGGGTGTGCCGGATCTTGCCGGTGAGCACGGCCGCCTCCAGGCCCTTGCCGGCCACGTCGCCGAGCACCACCAGCGACTCCTGGCCGGGCTCGGCGGGCGGGTGGAGGTCGTAGAAGTCGCCGCCGACGCGGGCGGTGTGCTCCGAGGGACGGTAGCGGGCGGCGACCTCGACGCCGTGCAGGCTCCGCGCGCGGGGCGGCAGGAGCTCGCGCATGAGGGTCTCGGTGATGCCGGCCTGCTCGGCGTACAGGCGGGCGGCCGACATCGCGGCCCCCGCGCGGGCCGCGAACAGCCGCGCGAAGACCTCCTCGCCGTCGGAGAAGGACGCCTGGCCGCTGCCGCGCAGCAGCACGAGCGCCCCGGCCGGGACGCCGTGGCCGGGCAGCGCGGTCACCACCATCGAGCCGATCTCGTCGAGCCCGTCGCGGGCCAGCCAGCCGGGGGCGGCGGCGGGGTCGATCCAGCGGGAGGGCAGCGGCGGGTAGCCCTGCAGCGCCTCGGCCAGACCCGGCACGGCCTCGGGATCGACGGCCAGCTCCTCGCGGACGACGACGCCGTCCGGCCCGCAGTACGCGATGGGGTGCCGGCGCCGGTAGGGCGGCAGGATGACCAGCGCGGCGTCGGCCAGGTGGCGGGCGGCCAGCCGGGCGGTCACCTCCAGGCAGCGGTCGAGGTTGAGCGAGGACAGCAGTTCGCTGGAGGCCTTGTCGAGGAACGACGTCCGCTCGCGTTCGAGGTGCAGGGCCTGGGTGGCGCGGTCGAGGTCGGTGGTGTCGGCCAGCCACCAGGCGATCACGTCGCCGTCGCGGACCGGACGCGCCTCGAACGTGGCCGCCCCGATGGAACCGCGCACGGGAAGGACAGTCTCGGGAAGGGCGACGTCAGGGAGAGGGGTGGTGGCGGTGTGGGCGCGGGAGAGCCAGGCGGGAGCGCTGTCCACCAGCGCCGCGCCGGGGACCGCCCCGGGCAGCAGCCGCAGCGCCGCGTCGTTGGCCTGGACGATGACACCCGCGGTGTCCACCACCAGAACCGGGTAGGGGGCGCCACGCCACACGGCCCCGGTCTCGTCCTGTCCCGGACTGCTCGTCAGACCTCTCAAAACAACGAGCCCGCCGCGACGGGCCCTGCCTCCCTGAATCGTGGTTGCTTGTGCACCTTCTTCTCCCCACTGTAGCCGAGGCCCGCCCACCGCCCCAGCCGCGGACGGCCCGGCCGAGCGGGGCGGTGCTCGGTTGCGCGCCGGGCCCCGCAGACGCGGCGGACGCGACCGCCGGCGCGGCGGCGTACGTGGTGCGCGGCAAGGTGGTGAACTCGGCCGGCCGGTCCAGGACGATGACCCCGGTCGGCCCGCAGGTCACCGCCGACTTCGAGCAGAGCGGGACCAACCAGCGGATCAGGCTGGAGGTCAGGTTCGGCTGAACCGGCCGAGCCGCGAAGGGGCGGACACGGTGGGCGGCGGACCGATATAATGATCATGCATCCCGGCGGGCAGGCGCTCCCGGGATCTTGCATGTCATGTCCTCCACACCTCATCGCACGCTGCTCGCCGCGGCCGTCCCGCTGTTCCTGTCCATGAGCGCCGGGATCGTCGCCCAGCTGGTCACCACTTCCCTCCTCGGCCGCCAGGCCACGGCCCAGCTGGCGGCCTTCGCGCTGGTCAACGCTGTGCTCACCCCCGTGACGGCCGCGGTGTCGGGCGGTCTGCGGGGGATGGCGCCGTTCGTCGCCGCCTGCCGGGATCGTCCGGCGGAGGCGCTGCTCGTCCTGAAGGACGCGCGGTGGCTCACCGCCGGTCTCGGCGCGGCCGGCGCGGGGGTCATGCTCGGCGTCCCGGTGATCGCGCGGATCGGCGGGGCGCCGGGCGAGGTGGTGGCCGAGTTCGGGGCGTTGCCGCCGCTGCTGGCGCTCCAGGTGCTGCTGTACTCGGCGGGCAGCGGCGCCGGCGGCGTGCTGGTCGCGCTCGGACGCGGCCGCCTGGTGCTCTGGTCGAGCCTGTCGAGCACGGCCACGGGGGTGGTGTTGCAGCTCGCCCTGGTGCCGCGGATGGGCGTCCAAGGGAGCGGGGTGGCGCTGGTGGCGTCCACCGCCGTGGCCGTGGCCGTGTCCAACACGCTGCTGCTGCGCCTGCCCGAGCTGGCCGGGCGGTCGCCGTGGCCGGGCCGCCCGCGGTGGCGGGAGATCCTGCGGATGGCGCGGGTGGGCGTCCCGATGTCGGCCACGCTCGTCCTGAAGTTCGCGGTCATGGGCGGGGTGACGTACGCCGCCGCCCGGACCGGGGCGCAGGGGGCGGCCGCGCACGCGATCCTGCTGTCGCTGCACGGATTCCTCGGGCTGGCCGCCGTCGCGGTCGCGCAGGCCGCGACGCCGGAGATCGCCAGGGCGGCCCTGCCGGGCGAGGCCCGCAGGCTGAACCGGGCGGCCCTGACGATCGCCGCCGCCGGTGTGCTGGCCGGCGGGCTGGTGCTGGTCCTGCTGGGGAAGGCGGTGCTCGGGCTGTTCACCTCGGACGCCGCCGTGCTCGCCGTCGCCGTCGGGCTGGTGCCGTTGTCGGTGGTGCACGCCCTGGCCGACCACTGCGCGATCGTGATGTCGGCCGGGCTGACGGCGCTCAGGCGGTCGTCCTGGACGCTGGGGTCGGCCGTGCTGGGGAACGGCCTGCTGGCGTCCGTGGCGGGTCCGGCGGCGGGGGCGTGGGGGCTGCGGGGCCTGTGGCTGGCGTTGATCGCGGGTTCGCTGCTCGTCGTCGCGACGCAGACGGCCGGATTCCTGCACTACAGCGCGCGCCAGCAGGAGTTCAGCGCGCGCTAGAAGGGGGAAGGGGGCTCCGGCGGGCGGAGCCCCCTCGCGTCAGGGGCGGTCCTGGGTCAGGACGCTGGACAGGAACGCCCTGGTCCGCTCGTGCCCCGGGTTGGCCAGCAGCTCGGCCGGCGGGCCGCTCTCGACCACGACCCCGTCGGCGAAGAAGGCCAGCCGGTCGCCGACCTCCCTGGCGAAGGCGATCTCATGGGTGACCACGACCATCGTCATGCCGTCGGCGGCCAGGCCGCGCATGACCTCCAGCACCTCGTCCACCAGCTCGGGGTCGAGCGCGGACGTGGGCTCGTCGAACAGCATCAGCTCCGGGCTCATCGCCAGCGCCCTGGCGATGGCGACCCGCTGCTGCTGGCCGCCGGAGAGCTGGTGGGGCCGCTTGTGCGCGTGCGCGGCCAGGCCGACGCGCTCCAGGTGCTCCATCGCGGTCGCCCGCGCCCGCTCCGCCGAGACCCCGAGGACGTGGACGGGGGCGCAGGCCACGTTCTCCAGGGCGCTCTGGTGGGCGAACAGGTTGAACCGCTGGAACACCATGCCGATCCGGCGGCGGAAGACGGCGAACTCCTTGGGCGTCCACGGCCGGTAGCGGCCGTCGCGCAGGCTGTGCCCGACCTCCTCGCCGAGCACCCGCAGGCTGCCGCCGAGCACCGGCTCCAGCCCGTTGACGCAGCGCAGGAAGGTCGACTTGCCCGATCCGGACGGCCCGATCACGCAGCTCACCTCGCCCGGCGCGACGGTGAAGTCGACGCCGTTGAGCACCTGCGTGTCGCCGAAGCCCATGCGCACGCCCGTGGCGTGCACGACGGGGCTCACGCCGCCGCCTTCGGCAGGATCCGGGCCGCGAGCCCGCCGCCGCGGACCAGCCGTACGGCCTCGGAGCCGAACCGGCGTTCCAGGCGGCCCTGGAGGAAGGTCGCGACGGCGGTCATCAGCATGTACCACAGGCTCGCCACGATGAGCAGCTCCATGATCAGGTTGTTGGCCTTGTAGATCTGGCTGGCGTTGGTCATCAGGTCGTGCCCGGCCACCACGTAGACCAGCGAGGTGGTCTTCAGCATGGAGATGAACTCGTTGCCGGTGGGCGGGATGATGATCCGCAGCGCCTGCGGCAGCACGATCACGCGCATGCGCTTGGCCGGGGTCATGCCCAGCGCGTACGCGGCCTCGGTCTGGCCGTGGTCGACGGCCTGGATGCCGGCCCGCACGGTCTCGGCGAAGTACGCCGCCAGGTTCAGCCCGAGCCCCAGCATGGCCGAGGTGAACCCGGTCATCACCTCGTTGGTGTCCCACTTGACGCCGATCATGGTGAACGGCACCTTGAGCACCAGCTCGGGGAACAGGAAGGCCAGGTTGTACCAGAAGATGAGCTGCACCAGCACCGGCGTGCCGCGGAAGAACCAGATGTAGAGCGTGGCCAGCCCGCTGAGCACCGGGTTGTGCGACAGCCGCATGATCGCCACGGCGACGCCGAGCACCAGCCCCAGCACGGTCGCCAGCACCGAGATCTCGATGGTGACCCAGACCCCGGCCAGGATGCGGTCGTTGAACAGGTATTCGGCGACCTTGCCCCAGTCGAGGCGCGGGTTCACCACGACCAGGTAGACCAGCCAGCCGGCGATCGCCGTCACGACGGCCGCGGCCGCCAGGCGGCCCCAGTGGCGCGTCCTGGCGACCGGGACATGCTCCCCGGACGGCCCGGTGAAGGGTTCCGTGCGCATGGTCACTTACCGCCGTTGACGACAGCGGACTGGACGGCCAGCTTGTCCAGGTTCCACGCAGTCAGCAGCTTGGCGTACTCGCCGCCGGTGATGAGGGAGTCGAGCGCGCCCTTCACCGCGTCGACGAGCTCCTTGTCGTCGGGCTTCATGCCGATGCCCCACGGGCTCTCGGTGCCCTCCAGTGCCATCGCCTCGACCTCCAGCTTGGGGTCGGCGGCCTTGCTGGCGGCCACCACGTAGTCGGTGATGGTGGCCTGTGCCCGCCCGCCGGTGACCTGGATCAGAGCCTCCTGGTCGCCGGGGAACTTCAGGATGTTCACGGCCGGCTTGCCGGCCTTCTTGCAGTCGGCGTCGTACTGCTCGGCCAGCTCCATGGACGAGCCGTTGTCGACGACGGACACCGTCTTGCCGCACAGGTCGGCCGGGCCGCCGATCTTGGCCGGGTTGCCCTTCTTGACCAGCAGACCGGCGCCGGCCTGCACGTAGTCCACGAACGTGACCTGCTTCTGCCGCTCCGGCGTGTCGCTCATCGAGGAGATGACGAAGTCGTAGCGGCCGGTGAGCACGCCGGGGATCTGGGAGTTGAACTCCTCGTCGGAGATGGTCACCTTGGCGCCGAGCTTCCTGGCGATGGCCCTGGCCAGCGCCGGGTCGAAGCCGATCGCCGTCTTGCCGTCGCTCGCGTACAGCTCCATGGGCGGGTAGCCGACGGACGTGACGACCTTCAGGCCCTGCGTCTTCAGGCGGGCCGGCGCCTTGGCGGCGAGCGCCTGGTCCGGGGTGATGGCGTTGATCACGTCGGCCGCCTTCTCCTCGGTGGGGGCCTGGTCGAGCGTGACCGCCGCCGCGCCGCCGTCCGCGGGGGCGGCCTTGCCGCCGTCGTCCAGGGACTGGGCGCCGCACGCGGTGGTGGCGGCCAGCAGCGCGCCGGCGGCGAGGGCGGAGAGAGTGCGGATGTTCACGAGGGGGTGCTCCTTCAGGATCGCTGCCAGCGGACTTCGCCGCCGACGACGGTGGTGAGGACCTGGGTGCGCAGCACCGCCGCCGGCGGCTCCAGGTACGGGTCGGTGTCCACGGCGATGAAGTCGGCGAGCATGCCGGGCGCGAGCACGCCCTTGCGGTCCTGCTCGCCGGCCGCGTACGCGGCGCCGAGGGTGTGCGCGGTGATCGCCTCGGCCATGCTCAGCCGCTGCTCGGGCTGCCAGCCGCCGGCGGGCGTGCCGTCCTGCCGGGTACGGGTGACCGCGGCGTACAGGGCGGCCCACGGGTCGGGGCTCTCCACCGGCGCGTCGGAGCCGAAGGCCAGCGCGACCCCGGCGTTGAGCATGCCTCGCCAGGCGTAGGAGGCCAGGTCGTGGCCGGCGAGCAGCGAGTCCACCAGGGCGATGTCGGTGGTGCAGTGCACCGGCTGCATCGAGGCGACGACGCCCAGCCTGGCCATCCTGGTCAGGTCCTGGGGGCGCAGGTGCTGGGCGTGCTCAATGCGGTGCCGCAGGCCGGCGGTGGGCCCGATCGCCTCGTAGGCGTCGAGGACCAGCCGGTTGGCGCGGTCGCCGATGGCGTGCGTGGCGACCGCGATGCCGGCCGCCGCCGCCTTGCTGAAGATCCGCACGAGGTCTTCGTACGGGGTGACCGCGATGCCGGTGTTGTCGTGCTCACCGGCGAACGCCTCGTGCATGTGGCAGGTGTGCGAGCCGAGCGCGCCGTCGCTGAACACCTTGACCGGCCCGGTGCGGACCCAGTCGTCGCCCTGGCCGGTACGGCGGCCCTCGGCGATGGCGGCCTCCAGGGCGACCGTGGGGATCGCCTTGTGCACGCGGATCTTCAGCTCGCCGGCGTCGCGCAGCTCCAGGTAGGCGGCCCGGCAGTCCTCGCCGTCGATGTCGTGCACGCTGGTCAGCCCGAACGACAGCAGCTCCTCCTGGCCGGCGCGCAGCAGGTCGCGCAGGTCGCCGGAGACCATGAGTGCGCGCAGCGGGTAGGAGGCGGACTCGCGCAGGATGCCGGTGGGCTCCCCGTACGCGTCCCTGACGATCTCGCCGCCGACCGGGTCGGGGGTGGAGGCGTCGATCCCGGCCATCCGCAGGGCGGCGGAGTTGGCCCAGACGGTGTGGCCGTCGACGTTGGGCAGCGCCACCGGCAGGTCGGGGCAGACCGAGTCGAGGGCCTTGCGGTCGGGCTGGACCGGCGGGTTCCAGATGTTGCTGTTCCACCGGCCGCCGAACAGCCACGCGCCCGGCCGCAGGGTCGCCGCGTGCTCGGCCACCTTGGCCAGGGCCTCGTCCAGGGAGCGCACGTCGCGCAGGTCGACCGCGCCGAGGCTCTGGGCGTACTGGGCCGTGTGGATGTGGGCGTCGTACAGGCCGGGCAGCACGGCGGCGCCGTCGAGGTCCACCAGCTCGGCTCCCGGGCCCGCCGCCGCGCGCACGTCGGCCTCGGTTCCGACGGCGACGATCAGCTCGCCGTCCACGGCCATGGCCTGGGCGGCGGGGGCGCCGTTGGTGCCGGTGCGAATGGTGGCGTTGCGGTATACGCGCATGTCATGGATCTCTCAGGGGTTTGGGGTGGGGTGGTGCGGCTCACTGTAGAAGTGGCGGAAAGAAGTAGGAAGCGATATAAACACGACATTTAGCAGCGCTGAGGGCAAGGAACGCTTATGCTCAAGCCAGAACATCTGCGCACACTGCGTGAGGTCGTGCGTCTGGGGTCGTTCGCGGCGGCGGCGAACCGGCTCGGTTACACCTCCTCGGCCGTCTCCCAGCAGATGGCCGCCCTGGAACGGGAGACCGGCGTGCGGCTGTTCGACCGCTTCGCCCACAGCGTGCTGCCGACCAGCGCGGCGGAGGTGCTGGCCAGGCAGGCCGAGACCGTGCTGGCCGACATCGAGCGCATGGTGGCCACCGTCCAGGCGGTCCACCGCAACAGCGAGCCGCAGATCCGGCTCGGGCTGTTCCCCAGCTTCACCGGCGTGCTGGCCGACGTCATGCGGCGGATGGAGCCGGAGGACCGGGCCGGGATCCGGCTGTCGGTCGCCGAGTCGTCGCAGCTCATCGCCCGTCTGGGCAGCGGCGGCGAGATGGACGCCGCGGTGGTCTACCAGGTCGGCAACACCGGGCTGTCGTGGCCGTCGGTGCTGAACAGGCGGTGGATCGCCGAGGACCGGTACCGGCTCGTCCTGCCCAGGCTCTGGCCGGACCTGTCGCCGTACCGGGCCGAGCAGCTCGTGGACCTGCCGTGGATCATGCACCATCCGGCCAGCAGCGACGCCACCCTCTTCGAGGCCCTGTTCGCCCACTGGAGCCTGCACCCGCGGGTGGTCTGCCACTCCGACGACTTCAAGATCACGCTGTCGCTGATCGGCGCCGGCGTGGGCGCGGCCCTCATCCCCGACCTCGCGCTGCGCGGCCACGGCGAGGACGTCGTGGTGGTCGACGTGCCGTGGCTCAACATCAGCCGCAGCATCTTCACCCTGGTCCACCCCGACCGCGAGACCGCCCGCCTGCAGTGGCTGCTGGACGAGCTGACCGTCTGAACCGCCTCTCGACGCGGCCGGGGCCCATCTGCCAGCATGTGCCGGATCATCCCCCCGGGCCGCGGCCACCTGGCGTCGCCGTGCCCGCGCAAGGCTAAGGAGATCCTCCACCGTGGAACGCGAGGCGGCGATCGCCCAGTCCGCCGAGGCAATCCGCCTCCACAGCGGGCACCACATCCTCATCGAGGCCGGCCCCGAGCCCGTCCTCGACCGCCTCGGGCGCGCCGGCCGCCGCACGCCGGACGGCCCCCTGCGGAACTGGACGTACGTCGTCAAGGACATGATCGACGTGGCCGGCCTGCCCACCACCCGCGGCTCCGCCCTGTACGGCGCCGAACCGGCCCTGACCGACGCCCGCTGCGTCGAGCTGCTGGACGCGGCCGGCGCGCTGCTGGTCGGCAAGGCGAACATGCACGAGTTCGCCTGGGGCGTGACCAGCGAGAACCCGCACTGGGGCGACGTCGGCAACCCGCGCCACCCGCACCTGACCCCCGGCGGTTCGAGCGGCGGCACCGCCGCGGCGCTCGCGGCCGGGATCGCCCGGTTCGGGCTCGGCACCGACACCGGCGGCTCGGTGCGCATGCCCGCCGCCTGCTGCGGCGTGGTCGGCCTGCGCCCGCGCTCGGGGGCCGTGCCCGCCGCCGGGGTGGCGCCGCTCGCCCCGGCCTTCGACGTGGTCGGCCCGATGACCACCTCCGTCGCCGACTGCGCCCGCGTCTGGCAGGCGCTGACCGGCGAGGCCGTCGAGCCGCCCGACTCGCTGGCCGGGCTGGTCGTGGGTGTCGCGGAGGGCTGCGACCAGGCCGGGGACTTCGCCGAGCTGGGCGCGCGGCTGCGCGAGGTGGCCCTGCCCGCCGAGGTGCTGGAACCGTACTGGACGATCGTGGGCGCGCAGGCGCGCCGGACCCACGAGGGCACCTTCCCCGAGTGCGCCGCCCGCTACAGCCCCGGGGTACGGGCCAAGCTGGCCGCCGCCGGCGGCGTCGGCCACGAGGAGTACCGGCGGGCCGTCGAGCGGCTGGCGGCGCTGCGGGCCGCGTTCGCCGCCGCCGTCGAGGGCATCGACCTGCTGGTCATGCCGACGCTCGGCGCCCCCGCGCCCCGGGTCGGCTGCGACGAGGCCCGGGTGCGCGGCGAGGTCGGCCGGATCACCGCGACGGTGTCGGCGCTCGGCCTGCCCGCCCTGGCCGTCGGCGACCTGCAGCTCGTCGCCACCAGCGAGGCCGCCGTGCTCCGGGCGGGGACGTGCAGGGAGGCCCGCGGCGGGACGATCCCCGAGCCCCGCTGACCCCGAGGATCCGCTGGTCAGGCCGCCCGGGGCAGGCTCCACGGATCCACCGGCACCACCTCGGCGCACCGGCCGTACGGGTCGAGCAGCCGCCCGTACAGCTTCGACTGGCGCAGCACGATCTGCCGGTCGGCCACGGTCACGTGCGGGAAGCGCTCCTCCAGCCGCACCACCAGCGGATGCAGGTCGGCCACGCCGTGCAGGCCCACCGTCAGCAGCATGTTGCGCGGCCCGGCGAGCGCCGCGCACGTACGCGTCTCCGGCCAGCCGAGCAGCGCCCGGCCGGTCTCCTCCAGCAGCGCGTCGGGCATCCGCAGCCACAGCAGCGCGGCCGAGTGCCAGCCCGCGTGCGAACGTGCCAGGTCGCAGCGGAAGTCGAGGTCGCCGGTGGCCACCAGCCTGGTCAGCCGGCGCTGCACCGTCCGCTCGGACGTGCCCACCGCCCTGGCCAGCTCGGCGTAGGGCGCGCGGCCGTCGGGCAGCAGGGCGGTGAACAGCCGCCGGTCGATCTCGTCCATCTCCCTGGTCGACTCCGGCGCGGCCGGCCGCCTGGCCAGGGCGGCGGCGGTGCGCGGCGGCAGCACCCGCAGCCGCCAGCGGCACGACGCCTCGAACACCCGCGTGGCGACGTGCGTGCGGACCTTGGCCACGCCCGGCACCCGGGGCAGCGCGGTGAGCACGTGGTCGGCCAGGGCCGGCATCGACGGGGCCACGGCGATCACGAACAGGTCGTGCCCGGCGGCGACGTGCTGGACGGTGATCAGGTGGCGCTCCCGCGCCAGCGCCGCCGCGACCTCGGCCGCCGCGCCGGCCGCGCAGTCGATCTCCAGGAACGCCATGCTCAGCGCGTGCATCTGGCGGGGGCCGAGGGCGACCGTGGTCCACGCCTCGCCGGTGCTCGTGAGCCGCTGCCAGCGCCGCGCCGCCGTCACCGGGTCGGCCCCGACGGCCGCCCCCACCTCCACCCAGCTCGCCCGCGGACTGATCTGCAGGGCGTCGATGAGCTCAAGGTCGGACTCGGCCAGCAACGACGGCGGCTGCACGCCGGAATCCTGCACTGATCCTCCCCTGATGTCCGATTGCTGCGTTCCAGCGGTCGGGACACCCTATACCGGGATCCTGGGCCCCGACCGCCGTCAGGCGCAGCCATCGGGAAGGGAGACCCGCGGATGACCTCGCTCGGCCGGGCCAGGATGGTCGGCGTGCTGGGCGGCATGGGCCCGGCCGCCACCGTCGACTTCTACGGCAAGCTCGTGGAGGAGACCGCCGCCACCGGCGCGATCGGCGACCAGGAGCACGTGCCGGTCGTCATCTGGGGCGACCCCCGCGTCCCCGACCGGTCGACGAGCCTGCTCGGGCAGGGCGAGGACCCGACCCCGCAGTTGCGGCACGGCGTCGGGGCGCTCAGACGGGCCGGGTGCGAGGTGCTGGCGGTGCCGTGCAACACCGCGCACGCGTTCGTGCCGCGCCTGGCCGAGGAAGCCGGGCTGGAGCTGGTCAGCATCGTCGAGGTCACCGCCGCCGCCCTCGCCGCCGACGGCGTCCGCGCCGCCGGGCTGCTGGCCACCACCGGCACGCTCCGCGCCGACCTGTACGGCCCCGCGCTGCGCCGGCACGGCGTGACCCCGATCGAGCCGGACGAGCCCGGCCAGCGCGAGGTCATGGCCGCCATCGCCGCCGTCAAGGGCGGCCGCGCCGGCCGCGAGCACGCCGACGCGCTGGCCGCGCAGGCCCGGTCGATGGCCGCGCGCGGCGCGCGGCGCGTGGTGGCGGCGTGCACGGAGGTGCTGCTCGCCCTGGACCCGGCCACGGTCCCGGTCCCCGTCGTGGACCCGGCCCGCCTGCTGGCCCGCGAGGTCGTCCGCGTGGCGCTGGCCGCGCGCGCCTGAACCGGACTTCTTTCACTTCCGCCTCTCAAGTCACATCCAAGCCACTTCCAATCTCCGGATGGTGGGCTTGGCGCATGAGCTGAGGACGTGCCCGCACGTCCGCGAGCCGGGGGGCTCGCAGCTCGATGTGAAGGGAGGTTACGACCATGAGCAAGAAGATCGTGAGTCTGGACGATCTGGGTGACGAACTGGCGGTGATCGAGGAGGCCGATCTCGGCCTCGTCGCGGGCGGCATGCCGATGCAGCGCTGCTACGGCACCAACGGCAACCCGCCCACCGACTGGGTCTCCGACTACTGACAGAGACGATTCGCGGTCGCGTGGGAGGGGAGCCCGCTCTCCTCCCGCGCGACTGGGGGGACACGTGCTACTGATTCTGAGCGAGCCCGGCGACGCGACCGTCGACCTGGTGCTGCCCAAGCTGAAGGCCCGGGGCGCGGACGTCCTGTGGTGGGATCCGGCCGAGTACCCGTCCGCGGCCGGGCTGACCGCGCGCTTCGGCGCGGACGGTGAGGAACTGGCCCTGACCAGGGACGGGCAGGTCTTCGACCTCTCCGGCATGACGGCCGTCTGGACCCGGCGCCCCGGACGACCGCGCGCCGCGGACGACGTCACCGCGGAGGACCTGCGGGCGCGGGTGGGCGAGCTGTCGGAGTGGTTCACCGACGGCTTCTGGGACCTGCTGGACGCGCGCTGGCTGCCGGCCCGTCAGCCGGTGCTGCGCAGGGCGCACAACAAACTGGTCCATCTGGCCCTGGCCCGGCGGCTGGGCTTCGCCGTGCCCCGGACGGTGATCACCAACGACCCGTCCGAGCTGGTGCCCGCCTACGAACACGCGGACGGGCGGCTGATCGCCAAGGCGATGGAGCACACCGTGTTCGAGATCGACGGCGGCGCGCACGCCGTCTACACGACCGTGGTCACCCGGCGGTCGCTCGGCGGCCGGGGGCGGATCGTCCACGAGCCGGTCATCCTCCAGCCGTACGTGCCCAAGGCGGTGGAGCTGCGGGTCACCGTGGTCGGAAGGCAGGTCTTCACCGCCGAGATCGCCTCCCAGGACTCGCCGCGCACCCGCGACGACTGGCGTCACTACGACTTCGCCCGCGCCCGCCACAGCGTGCACCGCCTGCCGGACGACGTCGCCCGCCGCTGCGTCGACCTGGTCGCCGCGCTCGGCCTGTCCTTCGGCGCGATCGACCTCATCCTCACCCCCGGCGGGGAGTACGTCTTCCTGGAGATCAACCCCAACGGCCAGTGGGCCTGGATCGAAGACCTGACCGGCCTGCCCATCAGCGACGCTGTCGCCGACTGGCTGACCGCCGGAGAAACGGACGCGCAATGACTCAGCTCTCCCTCGGGCCGGCCCTGGAAAGCGGCGTGAACCTGCTGCACGGGCTGACCCGCCGGCGTTCGGCCGTGGAGGAGGCCCGCCGCACCGCCGCCGCCTGGGCCCAGGCGCACCCGCGGCTCGGGGCCCAGCTCGTGACCAGCCCGCGTCCCGGCTCGCCGGTCGTCGACTACGACCTGCTGCTCGACCACCCGTCGGGCGGCACCATCATGCTCGGCGTGCAGGCCGAGGACGGCACGTCCTGGCTGGTCGACCACTCGACCCACTGGGCCGCCGGTCACGTGCTGAGCGTGGACGGGACGCACGTGTCGGTGTCCGAGGCGATGCTCATGCTGCGTTCGCTGGCGCGTCCCGGGATGTCGCCGCAGGAGGAGCTGGTCCGGTTCTGCGTGCTGCGCAACGCCGCCCAGCAGGAGGAGGTCGGCCTGGCCGACGTCCAGGCCGCCGCGGACGGGTTCCGCAGGCGGCGCGGGCTGCTCGGCCACGACGCCATGATGGAGTGGCTGGACCGGATGGGCATGACCGCCGAGGCGTTCCACGACCACATGACCATGACCGCCAAGGACCAGCGGTTCCGCGCCCGGAAGCGGGCCGAGCTGGCTCCGGCGTACCTCGACCGCCATCGTGACCGGTTCGCCCAGGTACGGGCGGCCTGGGTGCTGTCGGACGACCCGGTCGAGGCGGCCGAGCTCGACGGGCCGCTCGCCGGCCGCTGGGACCTGCGGCTGACCAGGGCCCGGACGCGGGCGGGCGAGTTGCCCGTACCGCTGCGGGAGGTGCCGGCCGGTGGCGCCGCCGGCCCGGTCCCCTACGAGGAGGGCTTCCTGACCGGCCAGGTCGTCGAACGGCAGGAGGCCGTGGCGGACGCGGCCACGCTGAAGGCCGCCGGCCAGGCCGCCTTCGAGGAGTGGCTGACCGGCGCCGCCCGGGAGGCCCGGATCACCTGGCACTGGCTCTGACGCGTCCGGCGCCCGCAGCGCCGGACCATTTGAAGTGATTTCTCCGGGCATGTCGGTGCCTTCCGGTACTGTGCCGCAGGTGCGGCGGATGATCACCTCTCGGGGTTTGTGGTGGGCGCTCGCGGCGGCGGCCGTGGCGGTGGCGGCGGTCGTGTTCGTCCGCCGCTCGCGAACGCCGTACCCCGCCCTGCCCGGCGAGCGCCCGGCTCCGCAAGGACCGCCTCCCGAGCAGGACGGGCCGCCGCCGTGGCCGCCCGTCCCGATCCTCGGCACGCCGACGAAGGCGGACCTCGAGCGCTACGCCACCAGACCGGCCGGCTTCTTCGACCACCCCGCCGTCGCCGCCTTCTTCGCGGACCGGCAGCCCCTCGACGGCCCCACCCGGCGGCGGCTGAACCGCTGGGCCATGGTGGCATTGGCGGTCGTCCTGCTGGCCGGGGGCGCGCAGGTCCTGGAGTCGGCGGTGTTCTCCAAGGGAGGGGACGCCGCGACCGAGGCCGAGCACCCGCCCTGCGCCCAGGCGTACGCGGACGCCGGCGTCCGCTGCGCGACGGACCTGGACGTCGAATGGGGACGAGCCGCGGAGCCGGTTCCGGTCGAGCAGCAGCGCGCCGAGTCCCAGGAGCCGCCCCTCGCCCAGGAGGCCGTGGACGCCGACTGCACCCCACGGACGGCCGAGCCGCACGTACGCGCGATCAACCCCAAGGTCACCCGCGCGGTCAACCGGCAGTGGCGGCGGATCGAGACCTGGCTCAAGGCCAACGCCCCCAAGAGCTACCGCACGCTCGGCGGGCCGGGACGGGCGAGGACCATCGCGGTCGCCGAGGCGCAGACGGGCCTGTCCTTCCCCGACGACCTGCGGGCCTCGCTGCTGCGCCACAACGGTTCCGCCGGCACCGAGGCGACCTGGCCCTTCGGTTTCCTGGGCAACGTGAACGCGACCATCCGCCAGATCCGTGACGAATGGCGCACCCTGTGCAAGATCGACGCCACCGACGACTCGGACGACCCCCGCACCGAATGGTGGGACGGACGCATGATCCCCGTCGGCTCCGACGGCACGGGCAACAACCTGGTGATCGACTCCGTGCGCCGCGACGTCGGCGAGACCGACCACGAGGGCGACATGAGCTTCACCCCCGGCGGGATCCGCATCCGCTCCTACCACGCCCTGCTGAAGGCGACCGCCGACGCCCTGGAGACCGGCGGAACCGTCGGCTACTGGAAGCCCGAGGCGGTCGCCGGCGAACTGCAGTGGCACATCCCCTGACCCGCCCACCGCCGTCGACAGCGCCGCGCCCGGGTGTCACGATGCAGGGATGATCACCCCCCAGGTCATCGCTCCCTCCGCGCAGATCGTGGCCAGAAGGCTGGTGCTGGCCGGCGCGGCGGGGATCGTCCTCACCGTCGCCCTCTTCGCATGGGCCGCCCTGACGCCGGACCTCATCCCCTCGTTGGGGGCGCGCTACTGCGGCGAGTACACCGGCTGCATCGGCTACCTCTTCCTGACCTGGGAGTACGGCCGGTGGGTCGCGCTGGTCGCCGCCTGGCCGTTGCTGCACCTGCTCCGCGTACGCCCGGCGTGGCAGGCCACCCTGATGGCCGCGCTGTACCTGGTGGCCATCTGGCAGGTGGCGCTGCTGCTCATGCCGGCCGACTTCGTCATCGGGTTCTACCTCATCGTCCTCAGCGGCGTGATCGCCTTCCCCGCGGCGGCCTGGACGACCATGCCGCACCTGCCGCGCGCCATCCGGTTCGTCACCGCCGGCATCGCCCTCGCGGTCTGCGTCGTCACCTGGTCGTTCGTTCAGTGACGCGCAAGCGGGCCCGCCGCCCGCTCCTAGTGATCGCCAAGACGTCCCCAAGTGCCTCCTGCGACCGTGAGTGCGCGACATTCACCACGACAGAGGGGGGACGTTCCCAGATGAACGACTTCGAGACCGGCGCCCGCGAGCTCGACGACAACGAGCTCGCCGCCGTCACCGGCGGCATGTGGGCCAACTACGACTGGATGAACTACGACTGGCGCGACGCCGTCATCGACGCCCTGCCGTAACCACGCGGCACGCCGCCGGGGCCGCCTCACCCAGGGGCCCCGGCCTCACGCCCGATCAGGGCCGGCCCATCGTCCGGACCAGGACGGTCGCGGTCGCCGTGGCCACGACCTCGCCGCCCGGGCCGAGGAGCTCGCCGGCGAGGAAGCAGACGTCCTTGCCGCGCCTGACCACGCGCCCCCGCCCGACGAGCCGCCCGGGCCGCGCCGGCCGCAGGAACTGCACATGGAGGTCGAGGGTCGGCGCGAACTGGCCCTCCGGCAGCGTCGCCACCAGCGCGGGCCCCAACGTGTCGTCGAGCATCGCGGCCAGGAAGCCGCCCTGGACCACGCCGACCGGGTTGGCGAACTGCTCGCCCGCCCGGAACGCCACCTCGATCGTGCCCGCCTCCGGATCGACCTCGACGAGCTCCCAGCCGAGCAGCGCCGCCGCCGGCGGCGGCGCGACCCTGCCGGCGACCATGTCCCAGAACATCCCGCGCCTGTCCGCGTGCGTGGTCATGCCCGCCATTGAACAGCCCGCCGCCGACAGTCCGGCGGCCATGGGCTAGGACCCCAGCTCGGCGAGGAACCCGGCGACCGGGCCCAGCGTGATCAGGCCGCTGCCCGCTCCGGCCAGCTCCGCCGCGGCGGGGGCGAGCGCCCGGCGGGCCCGGTCCGCCGCCCGCCGGTCGCCGACCGCGACGGCGGCCCGCGCGACCAGGCACCACATGGCCTCCAGCAGCAGGTCAGGGGGCGGCTCCGGGATCCGGCCGACCGCCTCGGCGGCCTGCGCGCCCCGCCCCTCCGCCAGCAGGACGAGCGGCCGCACCCACGGCTCGTACGGCCCCCACTCCACGTCGCCCCCATCGGCCTCGCCCAGGACCGGCAGGCCGTGCCGCACCCGTACGGACAGCAGCGCCAGCGGCAGCAGCCCCCGCCGCAACCCCGGCATGCCGACGTCGTCCAGCCGGGCCGCGGCCGCCCGGTAGGCCGCCTCCTCCTCGGCCGCCGGAACCCGTCCGCCGGCCGCCTCCCGCACCACCCGGTACCAGTCGGTGAACAAGCTGACCAGCGGCAGCTCGTTCCGTTCCGCCAGCCGGTCGGCGGCGGACGCGTGCCGGTCGGCGGCGCCGAAGTCGCCGAGCGCCCCCAGCGCCTGGACGCGCACGAGATGCCCCAGCACCTCGTACGTGACCAGCCCGTGCCGCGACGACAACGCGACCAGCTCGGCCCCGATCCCGTCCCGGTAGGAGGCCAGCCCCGCCCGCTCGAACGCCTGCATGAACACCCCGTTGAGCGCGAACGCCAGCAGCGCCGGGTCGTCGAGGCGGCGGGCGATGCGCTCGGCCTCGGCGGCGGCCAGCGGGCCGCGGGCCGACCGGACGCCGCGCGACTCGACGGCGATCGTGGCCAGCAGCCGCGCCCGCGCCGCTTCGGGCGCGCCGGGCGGCAGGCCGGCCAGGGCCCGTTCCGCCGCCGCGACGACCTGGGCCGCCTGCCCGGGGTCGTCCGACCGGGTCCAGATCGCCGGGACGTCGTAGGCGCCGATCACCCGGGCGGTCAGCTCCGGGTCGCCCAGTTCCTCGGCCGCCGCGATCGCCGCCGTACGGTGGCCGCGGGCCGCCTCCAGGCCGCCGCCCCCGGTCACCGCGAGGTTGCGCAGCAGGCCGACCGTCGACTCCAGCCGCGCCCGCGCCCCGGCCCCCACCGTGCGGTCGTACGCCTCGGCCGCCTGCGCCCACACCCGGGCCGTGGCGTCGGCGGGGGCGGCCAGGCCGCGGTCCTGGTGCAGGATGTCCGACTCCAGGCGGCGCAGCGGGGGCCCGGGGTCCACGCCGAGGTGCTCGGCCAGCAGCGTCCGCGCCCGGCGCAGCACCGCCAGGGCGTCCCCCTGGCGTCCGGTGCGGTAGAGGGCGAGGGCGAGCAGCCGCCAGGCGTCCTCCCGCCAGGGGTGCTCGGCGACGTGCGAGTCCAGGTCGGCGACGGTCTCGGCGGCCCGGCCGAGCGCCAGTTGCGCCTCGGCCCGGCGTTCGACGGCGTGCAGCCGCAACTCGGTCAGGCGGGCACGTTCGGCGCGCGCCCAGTGCTCGTCGGCGAACTCGGCGTAGGCCGGGCCGCGCCACCAGCCGAGCGCCTCCGTCAGCCGGGCCGGTTCCGGCGGGCCGGCGGTCACGGCCTGTTCGAAGCGCCAGGCGTCGACGGCGTCGGGCGCGGCGCGCAGGGCGTACCCCGGGCCCTCGGTGACCAGCAGCCGGGCGGGGGCGCGCGGCGGGCGCGCGGGCTCCAGCGCCCGGCGCAGGGCGGCCACGAACGTGCGCACCGCGCCCACCGCGTCCGGCGGCGGATCGTCCCACAGGTCCGCCACCAGCCGCGTCACCGGGACGACCCGGCGCCGGGCGACGATCAGACGGGCCAGCACGGCACGGTGCCGCGGCCCCTTCAGCGGGATCGGCTCACCCTCGTCGTCCCAGGCCGCCACCGGCCCCAGCACCCCGAACACGCTTCCCATCCTTCCTGCTCACCGGATGCTCATCCGCCCCCGGCACGCTGGTAATCGACCCGGTCACCCATCGAAGGAGGGCACCTCATGACCACCATCCCCGGTTTCGAGCACCGCCGCGTCCCCGTCGCCGACGGCGTCACGCTGCACGCGGCCGTCGGCGGCTCGGGCAGCCCGATCGTGCTGCTGCACGGCTTCCCGCAGACGCATCTGATGTGGCGGCACGTCGCCGCCGACCTGGCCGCGGACCACACCGTCATCTGCCCCGACCTGCGCGGTTACGGCGCCAGCGACAAACCGGCCGAGACCGGCCCGGACGTCTACTCCAAGCGCACCATGGCCGCCGACGTGGTGGCCCTGGCCGCGGCGCTCGGCCACGAGCGCTTCGCCCTGGCCGGGCACGACCGCGGCGCGCTGGTCGCCTTCCGCGCCGGCCTCGACCACCCGGCGGCGATCACCCACCTGGCCTGCCTCGACGTGCTGCCGACCCTCGACATGTGGGACGTCATGCGCGGCGTCACCGCCTCCGTCGGCTTCCACCTCTTTCTCATGGCCCAGCCGCCCGGCCTGCCCGAGCAGCTCATCGGCGCCAGCCCGGACGCCTTCTTCGGCTACTTCCTCGACCTGTGGACCAACGACCCGGCGGCCATCCCGGCCGAGGTCAGGGCCGCCTACCTGGACGCCTGCCGGGCCGCCGTGCCGTCGATCGTGGCGGACTACCGCGCCTCGGCCGGGATCGACGTCGAGCACGACCGCGCCGACCTGGCCGCGGGCAACCGGCTGGGCATGCCGGTGACCGTGCTCCAGCAGGACTGGGGCGCCGCCCTCGGATACGACGCCGCGGCGCTGTGGCGGGCCTGGGCGCCCGACCTGCGGCACGACACGGTCACATGCGGACATTTCATGGCCGAGGAGTCTCCCGCCGAGATCGCCCATGCGCTCCGGGAGCTCATGGCCCGGTAGCCGCCCCTCCTGGTCGGGGGCCGTCTCGTAACTTAAAGTAATTGACATGTCACGGTAAGTTATTCGACAATGGCAGCGCCAATGAGGTCGTCCTTCCGGCGGGAAAAGTACGGGCCGGAAAGCCGAGTACGCGACGGAGTAGAGGCGCTCGCCAGCATGTTGCACGCATTCATCGTCGGGATGGGCAGATCCGGCGCAGGGCTGCATCTGCCGTCCCTGGCCAAGGTGCGCGAGGCGGCCCCCGGGCTGCTGGCGCCCGACCCGGTCGTCGTCCTCGACCCCCTCCTGCCGCCCGGCGGGGTGCGGGGAACGGTGACGGCCGGGTCGCCCGAGGAGGCCGCCGCGCTGGCGCCGCCCGACCGCACCGTCGTGCACCTGTGCACCCCGCCGCACGTCAGGGCCGGGATGCTGGCCCGGCTGGCGCCGCTCGGCTACCGCAAGTTCATCGTGGAGAAGCCGCTCGCGCTCGACCTGGTCGGGCTGGCCGCCGTGGCACGGGTGCGCCGGCGCTGGGACCTCGACCTCACGGTCGCCACCCACTGGCTCGACAGCACGCTCACCGGCCGGCTGCGGGCGGCGATGCGCGCCGAGGAGTTCGGCCCCCTGCGGCACATCCGGGTCGTGCAGAACAAGCCCAGGTTCACCCGCAGCGCGGCGCGTCCCGACGCCACCACGGCCTTCGACATCGAGATGCCGCACGCGCTCGCCGTGGTGCTCAGCCTGGCCGGCGGCGCCCGGATCTCGGAGGCGTCCTGGGAGGACATGGTCACCGAACGCCTCCGGCTGCCCCGGCTCGGACGGGCCAGGCTGCGGCTCGACCACTACTCGGGCGTGCGCACGGAGATCGACTCCGACCTGACCTCGCCCGTCCGGGAACGCCGCATCACCCTGCACTTCGACCGCGGCACCCTCACCGGTCACTACCCGTGCAGCGACGCCGACCACACCGCCCAGCTCAGGGTGGCCACGGCCGAGGGCGAACGGCGTACGGTGTTCACCGACGACGCCCTGCCCGCCTTCCTGCTGGCCGCCTACCGCCGCTACGCCCGCGCCCGCCGCTCGACCGGCGCGCTGCCCGTCCAGGTCGACGCCGTGCGACTGCTCACCGAGGCCAAGCACCTGTGCGCGGCGCACGAGCCGGGGCGTGAGGAGGCGCCGCGTGCAGGCACCACCTCCTGAGCTGGCCGGCATCGGCGACGAGGCCGCCCCCGATCTCGACGGCCAGCTCGCCGCCGTGGGGGAGCTGGGCTGGAACCGGCTGGAACTGCGCACGGTCGACGGCGTGCCGGTCGCCGCGCTCGGCGAGCAGGCGTTCCGGCGCGCGGCGCGGCGGCTGCGCGAGGCGCGGGCCGAGGTCGTCGCGGTCGCCTCGAAGATCGGCGACTGGTCGCGGCCGGTGACCGGCGACTTCGCGCTCGACCTGGCCGAGCTCGACGTGCTGGCCCGCCGCTGCCCGGTGCTCGGGACGCGGCTGGTGCGGATCATGTCCTTCCCCTCGGGCGGCCTGCCCGAGCCCGAGTGGGGGCGAAGGGTCCGTCACCGGCTGCGCGAGCTGGCCCGCCGGGCCGAGGACGCCGGGCTGCTGCTGGTCCACGAGAACTGCGCCGGCTGGGCGGGCGACCGCGCCGACCGCATGCTGGACCTGGTCACCGGGATCGGCAGCCCGGCGCTGCGGCTGCTGTTCGACATCGGCAACGGCGTCGCCCACGGCTACCCGGCGGCCCCGATGCTGCGCGAGGTCGTCCCGTACGTCGCGCACGTCCACGTCAAGGACGCCGTCACCGGCCCCGGCGGCGAGGTCGTCTACGTGCTGCCCGGCGAGGGACGGGCGGGCGTCGCCGAGTGCCTGCGCCTGCTGTCCGCCCACGGTTACGCCGGCGCCCTATCCATCGAGCCGCACCTGCGGTTGCGCCCCCACCTCGACGACCCGGGCGCCGGCGACCGGGCCGCGTTCGTCCGGTACGGGCGGGCGCTGGAACGGCTGGTGGGGCAGGTCGATGGACGTTGACGCCGTGCCTCTCGACGCGGCGGAGCGCGACCTGCTGCTGAGGCTGCTGCGGCTGCCCACCGCGGGCCCGCTGGAGACCGGACCGGCCGGGCCGCCGCCGCGGCTGCGCGAGGCCCAGGAGCAGTACGCGCGGGCCGCCGCGGCGCTCGGCTTCCGCACCGTGCGGCACACCTCGGTGCGCCCGGCCGAGCTGGACCGCGCCGACGTCCCCGCGCCCGTGCGCGAGGCCCTCGACCTGCCCGGCTTCCTGGACGGCCAGCCCAGTCTGGTGCTGCGGCTGGGCCCCGGCCTCCCGGCGTCCCGCACGGTGATGTTCAACGTGCACCTCGACACGGTCGCCGGCGGTGGACCGGCCCGCTTCGACGGCGAGCGCTTCCACGGCCGCGGCGCGATCGACGCCAAGGGCCCGGCCGTCGCGCTGCTGGCCGGGCTGCGGGCGGCGCGCGCGTGCCGTCCGGCCATCGGGCGCGAGGTCGGGGTGCTGATCCAGGCCGTGGCGGGCGAGGAGGGCGGGGCCATGGGCGTGCTCGGCACCCGCCCGCTCGTCGAACGCGGCTACGTCGGGCGGCTCAACGTCTTCTGCGAGCCCACCGGCGTACGGTTCCTGCCGCGCAGCACGGCCGCCGCCACCGCGCGGATCGTGGTGGACGGCGACCACGCCGTGGACGACCGCCCGGCCGCCGGGCACAACGCCACGGTCCTGCTCGGCTTCCTGGCCCAGCACCTGGCCAGGGCGCTCGACCCGGACACCGTGTGCGTGGCGGGCCTGCACACCGGCACCCGCCACAACCAGGTGTACGGCCGCGGCTCCCTCCTGCTCAACCTGCCCTACGCCACGCCCGCCACCGGCCGCCGCCTGGAACGGGGCCTCGCGCGCGCCCTGGACGACGGGCTCGCGGCCTTCGCGGCGGCCTTCGGCGGCACCGCCCTGTTCGCCAGGACCGCCCGCGACGCCAGGGCGGTCACCCGGCTGGAGTGGCGCAAACGCGGCCTGCCGGTGCTCGACGACCGCGACGCGTGGGGGCACGCGCTCCTGCGCGACCGGGCCGGGATCCCGCCCTGGCCCGCCGGAGAACCGGCGTTCACCTGCGACGCCATCTGGATGGCGGGCGTCGGGGGCGCCTGCACGGTCGTCCTGGGGCCGGGCGACCTGGCCGGCAACAACGCCCATGCCGAAGGGGAGTTCGCGCGGGCCGCCGAACTCGCCGGGTTCGCCGCCGCCGTGGCCCGGCTGATGATCGCCTTCACCGACGACAGGATTGGACGAGGAGCATGAACCCCACCGCCTCACCCGCGACGGACGCACCGCCCGCGCAGCCGTACCCGCCGGTCCCGGCCGTCGCCCGGCCGGCGCGGGTCGCCGTCCGGGTGCGCCACGACGACCTGCTGGACTTCGTCGCCGCCGTGTTCACCACCCGCGGTCTGGCCCCGGAACGCGCCCGCGAGGCTGCCGCCGCGCTGTGTTACGGCGACCTCGTCGGCATGACCTCGCACGGCCTGGCCAACCTGACCCGGCTCTACCTGCCGCTGTTCGACGAGGGGCGGGTCGATCCGCTGGCCGAGCCGTCGGTGCTGGCCGACCGGGGCGCGGCCGTGCTGCTCGACGCCGATCGCGCCCTCGGGCTGTGGGCCGCCGGCCTGGCCATGGAGATCGCCGCCGGCCGCGCCTCGACGTACGGCGTCGGCCTGGTCTCCGTACGCGGGGGCACCCATTTCGGCTGCGCCGGGCACCACGCGCTGCGCGCGGTCGAGTACGGCATGGTCGGCGTCGTCGCGAGCAACTGCGGCCGCCAGCGCATCGCCAGGCCGCCCGGCGGCGCGGTGGCGATGCTGGGCACCAACCCGATCAGCGTCGCGGCCCCCGCGGGCGGGCATCCGCCGTTCGTGCTGGACATGAGCACCACCGCCATGCCCACCGGGCGGGTCAGGCAGGCCGCGCGGCACGGCGAGGCGCTGCCTGAGGGGGTGCTGGCCGGCGACGACGGCGCTCCCGTGACCGACGCGGCGGCCTTCGACGAGGGGCGGGCGCACCTGCTCTGGCTGGGCGGCCAGGCGGGACAGTACAAGGGCTTCGGGCTGGGGGTGGCGGTCGAGGTGCTGGCCGCGCTGGTGTCCGGCGCGGGGCTCGGCGCCCACCCCGACGCCCACGACGGCGACGGCGGCCCGAGCGGGCGCGACGACGACATCGGCTTCCTGGCCCTGGCCGTCGCGCCGGGGGCGTTGCGCGAGGGTGTGGAGGGCGACGCGGCCACGATGTTCGGGGCGCTGCTCGGCTGCCCGCCCGCCGACCCCGTCTCGCCGGTGAGCTATCCCGGCTGGCACGAGCATCGCCGGGCCGAGGAACACCGGCGCTCGGGCGTCCCGCTCGGCACGGACCTGTACGACGAGCTGGCCGCCCTCGCCGCCGCCACCGGACTCGACGCCCCCGCCCCGGTGGTGGCGCGGTGAGCGCCCGGCTGCGCGTCGCGGTCATCGGGCTCGGCGTGATCTCGCGGTTCTACCTGGCGGCCCTGCACAGCTCGTCCGGGCTGCGGCTGGCCGCGGTGTGCGACACCGATCCGCGCGTCCTGGAGGGGCACCGCGTCCCCGGCTACCGCGACCACGTCCGGCTGCTGGAGGAGGAACGGCCCGACGCCGTCGTGGTCACCGTCCCCAACGACCTGCACGCCCGGGTCTGCGCCGACGCGCTGGAGCGGCGCATCCCGGTCTGCGTGGAGAAACCGCTCGCCCTCGACGCCGCGCAGGGCAGACGGCTCACCGACCTGGCCGCGAGCTCGGGCGTGCCGCTGTTCACCGCCTTCCACCGGCGCTACAACTCCGCCGTCGGACGGCTGCGCGCGGCGTGCGCGGGCGCCCGCGTCGAGGAGCTGACCGTGCGCTACCTGGAACGCATCGAGGAGCACGCCGGCGACGACTCCTGGTACCTGGACGTACGCCGCTGCGGCGGCGGCTGCGTCGCCGACAACGGGCCCAACGCCTACGACCTGGTGGACCTGCTGCTCGGCCCGGCGCACGTCGTCTCCGCGCACGTCGACCGGGACGCCGCGGGGGCCGACCGGCAGGCGGACGTCGAGCTGCGCGCCGGCGCGGCCCGCGCGCGGATCCTGCTCGACTGGTCCTACCCGGGCGAGCGCAAGGACCTGGAGGTGCGCCTGGCCGACGGCCGCACCCTGTACGCCGACATGCTGGCCGGCCACTCCGGTTTCAAGAACTCCCTGTGGCACGAGTACGAGGGCGTGCTGGCCGCGTTCGAACGCTCGGTGCGCTACGGCACCCCCGACGGCGAGGGCGGCCTGCCCGCCCTGCGCTTCGTCGAGGACGTCTACCGCCTGGAGAAGGCCGGCGCGGGACGGGGTGCCGCGTGAACCCCGACGAGGACGGCCCCAAGACCGCGGTCACCGGGACCCTGCTGAAGGTGCTGGTGCACCGCAGGCAGGACCGCGGCATGCGGCTCGAACCGTACGCCAGCCGGTGCGTGCGCGCCGGCGAGGTGCACGAGCTGGTCGCCACCGACCACACCGAGACCGACGCGGGCGCCAGGATCGACCGGGTCGCCTTCCTGGGCTTCGCCGAGATCGTCGCGGCCGGCGTGCTGGACCGGGGGGACGAGGTGTGGATCGGCGGGCGCCGGGTCGGGGTGCTGCTCGGCTTCGACGGCTGCCACCTGCCCAACCACTACAACGTGCTGATCCACAGCGATCCCGCGGTCACCGGACGGGAGCTGGGACTCATGCCGGGCGAGCCGCTGGTGTTCAGCCAGGCCCTCCCGGACGAACCCGACGAGGGCGGCGCCCGCGTCTTCCGCTGGCCCCTGCTGTAGAGACGCTCGGCCCTGCTGGAGAGACGCCGGAGAAGCTTTCGATTACTTTCCGTGACCTCTGGTTTACCTTCAGTCACTCAGGGTAATCTGTTAATTGCGCACAGTAGTGGGAACCACTCGTTTTCGAGCCCACTAGAGGTCGCGTCCTTCCCCCCGATGATCCCCACCACGGCGGGCGGGCGCGTGTCACGAAAGGACAGACAATGGCTGCGGGCACCAAGACGACCAGCCGGCTGGAAGAGCGCTTCCGGCTCTGGGACAACGACGGCTCCGGCGCGATCGAGCGCTCCGACTTCGAGGACGAGGCCGACGGCATCATCGAGGGCCTGGGCGTGCAGGGGACGCCGCAGGCACACCAGCTGAAGCAGGCGTACCTGGCGATGTTCGACCACCTCGCGGGGGCGGTGGGCGCGTCGCGGCTCGACCAGGAGCAGTTCGTCCAGGCCGCCGAGCGCGAGATCATCAGCAAGGGTGACGCCGGGTTCGCCCAGGTCGTGCGCCCGACCATCCAGGCCATCGTCAACGTCCTCGACCGTGACGGCGACGGCGAGGTCGACTCCTCCGAGATGGCCAAGTGGTTCGCGGCCATCGGGCTCGACGGCCACGTCGCCGACGAGGCGTTCCGGCAGATGGACACCGACGGCACCGGCAGACTCTCCGTCTCCGAACTGGTCGACGCCGTCCGCGACTACCACCTCGGCAAGAACGACATCCCTCTGCTCGGCAGGTGACCTAGGCCCGAGCAGGCCGAAGGGTCGCCCAGAGCCGCTGTCTCCGGGGCGGCTCCGCCGAGGGAGCCGTCCGGGGGCCTTGTCCCCGGGCGGCTCCGCCCGAAGAAGGGGCCGTCCGGGCCGCATCCCCGGGCGGCCCCGCCGCCACCATCGCATCCAGGACGGGAACCTTGGAGAAAACGCTCTCCCCGCCCGGGGGATCGCCGCCCCGCGCCGCCGCCGCTCCCATCCCCTTCTTCTCCCAGGCGGCGACGTTCGACCGGCTGTGGAAAGAGATCCGCGCCGGGTGCGTCGACGTGCTGGACCGCGGCAAGTTCTCCCACGGCGCGAAGGTCGCCGAGCTCGAACGCCGGCTCGCCCTGTGGACCGGCGCCGCGCACGTCGTCGGCGTCAACTCCGGCACCGACGCGCTGGTGCTGCTGCTGCGCGCGGCCGGCCTGCGCCCCGGCGACCAGGTCGTGGTGCCCGCCTACAGCTTCATCGCGACGGCCAGCTCCGTCGTGCTGGCCGGCGGCGTGCCGGTGTTCGCCGACATCGAGGAGCACGGCCACGGCATCGACCCGGCCTCCGTCGAGGCCGTGGCCGGGCCGCGCACCACGATGGTCATGCCGGCGCACCTGTTCGACCGCCTGGCCGACCTGCGGGGCGTGTGCGAGGTCGCCCGGCGGCGCGACCTGACCGTGCTGGAGGACAGCGCCGAGGCCATCGGCATGCGCCTCGACGGCACCCACGCCGGGCTCGTCGGCGCGGGCGGCGTGCTGTCGTTCTTCCCGTCCAAGACCCTCGGGGCCATCGGCGACGCCGGAGCGCTGCTCACCGACGACGACGGCATCGCCGAGACCGCGCGGGCGCTGCGCCACCACGGCCGCGGCGGCCGCACCCTCGACCACTTCCCCGGCATCGCCAACCCCACGATCCTGCCCGGCTGCAACAGCAAGATGGACGACCTCCAGGCCGCCGTCCTGCTGGCCAAGCTCGCCCGGCTCGACGCCGACATCGCCCGCAGGTCCGAGCTGGCCACCCGGTACGACGCGCGGCTGCGCGACGTGCCCGGCGTGCTGGCCGTGCCGGGCGCGGCGCCGCCGCACCCGGGCGGCAACCGGGTCTGCTACGTCTACCTCGTCGAGGTCGAGTCCCGCGACGCCCTGGCGGCGCACCTGGCCGCGGCGGGCATCGGCACCGAGATCTACTACCCGGTCCCGCTGCACCTCCAGCCCTGCTTCGCCCACCTCGGCCACGTCCGGGGCGACTTCCCGAGGGCGGAGGCGGCCTGCGAGCGGGCGCTCGCCCTGCCGCTCTACCCCGACCTGTCCGACGCCGCGGCCGACCGGGTGTGCGACGAGATCGAGAACTTCTACCGAGGGCGGCGCGGATGAGCCGGGTGCCGTTCTTCGCCGCCGACCTGTTCGAGGCCGACCGGGCGACGCTGCTGCGCACGGTCTACGCCGTCGGCACCGGCGAGGCCCAGAAGTTCATCCTGGGCGAGCACACCGCCCGGTTCGAACGCGAGCTGCGCCACCGGCTCGGCGCGGCCGACGTCGTGGCCTGCTCCAGCGGCACGTCCGCGCTCACGCTGGTGCTGGCCGCCATGGACGTGGGTCCCGGCGACGAGGTCGTGGTGCCCGCCTTCGGCTGCGCCCCGCTGGCCGCCACCGTCGTCGGCGCGGGGGCGCGGCCGGTGTTCGCCGACATCGACCCCGTGACGCTCACCGCCGACCCCGCCGCCGCCGAGTCGCTGGTCACCGGGCGGACCAGGGCGGTGATGCCGGCCCACATGTTCTCCGTGATGGCCGACATGCCGCGCTTCCGCGAGCTGGCCGACCGGCACGGCCTGCGGCTGGTCGAGGACTCCGCGCTGGCCCAGGGCGGCACGCTGGGCGGGCGGCCCGCCGGCCGGTGGGGTGACGCGGGCGTCTACTCGTTCGTGCAGGTCAAGACGTTCGGCATGCCGGGGGAGGGCGGGGCGGTGATCACCGACGACCCGGCCCTGGCGGCGCACGTACGGATGCTGCGCAACCACGGCCAGGACGGCGCCCGGCGCTTCCACCACCGCCGCGTCGGCCACAACAGCCGCTTCGACGAGGTGATGGCGGCCTTCCAGCTCCACCGGCTGGCCGGCCTGGACGACCGCCTGTCGCGCCGGGCCGAGATCGCCTCCTACTACTCCCGGCGTTTCGAACCCCTGGCGGAACGCGGGATCGTGGCACCGCCCGTCGGAGGGGACGGGCGGTTCCACTACGTCTACACCGTGCTCACCGAGCACCGGGACGCGCTGGCCGCCTACCTGGCCGCCCACGACATCGCCACCCACGTCTACTACCCGCGCACGCTGCCCGCCCAGCCGGCCTTCGCCCGTTTCGCGCCGCCCGGCGCGTCCTGGCCGGTGGCCGAGTCGGCCGCCCGGCGCAACCTGTCGCTGCCGCTGCACCCGCGGCTCGCCGACGCCGAGGTCGAACGGATCGCCGACGCGGTCTGCGCGTTCGCCCACGGCTCCCCGCAGGAGAACCCATGACCGACCAGGTGGTCACCCGCGGCCTCGGCCCCTACGCGCGGCTGGCCAAGCTCGACATCTACGACTACTACCTGGGCCTGCCGCTGGTGTGGTCGCTGCTGCCGCCGGCCGGGCGATGGCAGCCGTACGCGGTGGGCCTGCTGCTGTCCGTGCTGATCGCCGAGGCGGCCGTGGTGGCCGCGATGGTCGGCTTCGACGACATCACCGGCCACCGCGACGGCAGCGACGCGGCCAACTACTCCTCCGACGCCGCCCGGCGCAGACTGGCCCGCAAACCGCTGGTCGCCGGCACCCTCACCGAGCGGCAGGCGCTGCGCTTCGCCTGGACGGCCACCGCGATCAGCGCCGTGCTGTGGGCCGCGGTCGTGGCCGCCGCCCCCCACCGGCCCGCGTGGGTGGTCGTGACGGCGGCGGCGTGCGTGGTCGCGGCCGTGCAGTACTCGTGGGGGCTCAAGCTCAGCTACCGGGGGTTCCAGGAGCTGTTCCTCGTCGGGCTCGGCTTGGGGTGGGTGCTGGTGCCGTACGGGCTGCTGACCGGGCAGGCGAGCGGGTTCGTGGCGGTGCAGGCGGTGCTCTTCGGGCTCGGGCCGATGATCTTCGGCCTGTACTCCAACACCAACGACGCCCGCGGTGACCGGGCGGCCGGGCGGTTCACCGTCGCGGCGCGGACGTCCCCGCGGGTCAACGCCGCCTTCGTCACCGCGGTGAGCGCGGCCGAGAGCCTGATCGTCGGGTGGGCCGTGGCCGCCGGGGTCGCGCCCTGGTGGTTCCTGGGCGTGCTCGTCCCGCTGGTCTCCCTCCGCGTCACCCAGCTCGTGATCGGGTTCGTCCGCGGAGACGTGCTGCGGGCCCGGCGGGTGGCGATCCGCACCCACCGCGTCACCGTCGGCGTGCTGATCCTGGCCAACCTGGTCCTGGCATGAACGTGGACGTCGCGGTGGTGGGCGCCGGGCCGGGCGGCCTGGCGGCGGCGTACGCGCTGGACCGGGCCGGGCTCGCGGTCCGCGTCCTGGAGGCGGCCGAGGCGGTCGGCGGGCGGATGCGCACGCTGCGGGCGCGCGGCTGCCTGATCGACACCGGCGCCGAGATGTTGCCTTCCGCGGACGGCTACCCGGCCACCTGGCGGCTGATCAGGGCGGTCGGCCTCGACGCGGCGGCCGTGCCGAGGGTGCGCGACGCCGTCGGCGTGTGGCGCGACGGGCGCGTCCATCCGCACGTCGGCCGCCCGCTCGGGCTGCTCACCGGCGCGGGCCTGCCGCCGCGCGCCCGCCTCGACCTGGTACGCCTGCGCCTCCGCCTGGCCCGCGCCCGTCCGGGCCCGGAGGCGACCGTCGCCGACCTGGTCGGGAAGTACCATCCCGACCTGCGCGCGTTCCTCGTCGAGCCGCTGGTCGCCGGGTTCTTCGGCTGGGACGCCGGGCGTTCGTCCGCCGCGGTGTTCGCCGAGCATCTGACGACCACCGGGAGCACCGACACCTGGCACACCTACCGAGACGGCATGGACACCCTGGCCAGGGTGCTCGCCGCCGGGCTCGACGTGGTCACCGGGCACGAAGTGACAGGGGTGGTCCCGTTCCCGGGAGGGGTGCGGCTGGAGTCGCCGCGGGGGAGTGTGAGCGCGCGGGCGGCGGTCCTGGCCGTGCCCGCGCCCGTGGCGGCCCGGCTGCACCCCGGCGCCCCGCCGGAGGAGCGGGCCTACCTGGAGGCGTGCACGTACGCGCCCATGCTCCGGCTCAGCCTCGTCCTGTCCCGGCCGGCGGCGCCCGGCTGGCGCGGGTTCGCCACGCTCGTGCCCGCGGCCGAGGACCCCGTGCTCAACGTGATCACCGTCGACCACCACAAGCACCCGGGCCGGGCCCCCGCCGGCACCGGGCTCATCTCGCTCATCACCTCGCCGCAGGGCACGGCCGCGCTCATGGGGGAGAGCGACGAGAAGGTCGCCGACCAGCTCGTCGGGCGCGCCGAGCGGTTCGTGCCCGGCCTGGCCGGCCGGGTGGCCCGCTTCCACGTGCACCGCTTCCCGCACGGGCTGCCGGAGGCGACGCCGCGGGCGCTGGCGCTGCGGGCGGCGTTCGAGGGGCGTCCCGGGGCGGCGGTCGACTACGCGGGCGACTGGGTCGCCCTGCGGCCGTGCAGTGAGGGCGCGGTCGCGGCGGGGGAACAGGCCGCCGCGCGGGTGCTCGCCCGCCTGTCGTAGCCGCCCGCCCGCCGGAGCCGCCCGCCCGCCGGAGCCGCCCGCCTGTCAACGACGTACGCGCATGGAGAGAAAGCAGATGGCCTTCTTCACCCGGCCCATCGAGTTGGGCACCCTTTTCGACGACCTCGCCGATCGCGGACGCGGGACCGGCGTGCACGTGAGCCGTCCCCTGGACATCGCCCCCCACCTCGGCACCGACCTCGGCCTGCCGGACCTGGCCGAGCTGGTCAGGGAGGCGGCCGGCTGGCTGGCCGCCGCCGGCGCGCGCCGGGGTGACCGGGTCGCCGTCGTCAAGCGCAACCACTGGGACTACGTGCTGCTGTCCTGCGCCGCCGCGCGCATCGGGGCGGTGCCCGCCACCCTGTCCGCCGACCTGCCGCCCGACGTGCTGGAGATCCTGCTCAAACGGCTGGAGCCGGCGCTGCTCGTCACCGACTCCGCCCTCGCGGCCCGGCCCGGCGTGGCCCTCCACGCGCCGCGCACCCTGGTCCTCGACGGCACGGCGAAGGGGCTGCTGTCGCTGGACGACGTCCGCGGCTGGGCCGTGCCGCCGGTGCACCGGCCCGCGCTCGACGACCCGCTGGCCGTCATGCACACCTCGGGGACGACCGGGGTGCCCAAACTCGTCGTGCACTCCACCCGTACGCTGCTGCGCCGCCTGGCCGGGTTCGAGGCCCACCGGTGGCCGGTGCTGGGCAGCCGTCCCGACGACGTCGTGGCGAGCGCCATCTCCTTCGCCCACGGGCGGGCCCTGGCCTGGACCGCGAGCGTGTTGTGGCTCGGCCCCGCCAAGGTGCTGGCCGTCTCCGCGCCCGGCTGGGAGGAGGCCGGCCCGTTCCTGGCCCGGCACCGGCCCACGACGCTGGAGGCGCTGCCGGCCACGTACGTGCGGTGGCAGCGGCGCACGCTCGGCGAGGCCGGCCCGTTCGCGCGGGTACGCCTGTACATCAGCACGTTCGACGCCGTGCACCCGCCCACCGTGCGCGCCTTCCTGAACGCCACCCGGCGCCGGCGGCCGGTGTGGATGCAGGGCTGGGGGCAGAGCGAGACCGGGCCGCTCACCTTCCGCCTGCTCACCCGCCGGTCCATGGCAGGCGACGACGGCCGCCACCCCACCACGCGCGACCTCGGGCGTCCGGTGCCCACGCGGACCCGGCTGCGGGTGGTGGACCGCGAGACGTTGCGTCCGCTGCCGCGCGGCGCGAGCGGGCTCGTGGTCTGCCGCACCAAGGCCCTGTGCCTCGGGTACGTCGGCGAGCAGGAACGATGGCTGGGCAAACGGCTCGGAGGGTGGTGGCACACCGGGGACGTCGGGTCGCTCAGCCGTACCGGCCGGGTGCGGTTCGTGGACCGGGAGACCGACACGATCCCCGGCGCGAGCTGCGTGGAGCTGGAGGACGTGATCGACGACCGGCTGCCCGAAGTGCTGGAGTGCGTGATCCTGGGCGTCCCCGGACGGCCTTCCGTGCCGGTCGTGGTCACCGAGGACGGCGGCCTCGACCGCGACGCGTGGCGGCGGGCCGTCGCCGACCTGCCCGAGCTGGCCGACCCCGTGGTGATCACCTGGGACCAGGTCCCCCGCACCGGCACGGGCAAGGTCCGCAGAACGGCGCTGCGCGAGCTGCTGGGCGAGACCCCCGACACGTACGGCACCGGGCGGTGGACGTGACGCCGGGGTCGCGGGCCGCCGGCCGGGCCGTCGCCGAGCGGGAGGCGGTCGCCCGGCCGCTGGCGGGCGTGGTCGTGCGGGCGCGCGGCGAGTCGGTGGCGCTGCGGGTGGCCGTCCAGCGGTTGTGCGCGCTGGGCTGCGAGGTGCGGTTCGACGGCGCGCCGCCGCCGGACGGGTCGCCCGCAGGGTGGCTGGGGGTCGCCTCCGCGCCGTTCCGCAGGCTGGGGGCGGCGCTGCCGGAGTGCGGGATCGGCTGGTCGGGGCCGGTCGGGGTGCCGATGGCGGGCGAGCGCGACGTGCAGGCGGCCTGCGGGATCGCCCACGTGCACGGGCGGGCCGCCGGCGGGCCCAGGGCGCTGCGCCTGGACTACGCGTCGGTGTGCGCGGGGGTGCTCACCGCCCAGGCGCTCACGGCGGTCCTGCTCGCCCTGCTGCGGGGCGGGCCCGCGCTGGCGGCGCGCACGTCCGTCGCGCAGGCGGCGCTGCTGGCGCTCACCCAGTACATCGCCGTCGCCACCTGTGAACGCTTCGACCCGCCCCTCTCCCCGGGACGCCTGCCGTC
Organism: Nonomuraea sp. NPDC001636; assembly: GCF_040298265.1. NCBI lineage: Bacteria > Bacillati > Actinomycetota > Actinomycetes > Streptosporangiales > Streptosporangiaceae > Nonomuraea > Nonomuraea sp. NPDC001636. The sequence goes on along the minus strand of NZ_JBEOZT010000005.1, from coordinate 348,785 downwards.
CCGGGGAGAGGGGCGGGTGCCGCCGTTCCGGTCGGCGGACGGGGTGCGGTTCGAGATCGAGACGTTCGACGCGGAGCGCTGGCGGCGGTTCTGGGACCTGCTCGGTGCCGAGCCGAGGGCCGCGGCGGCGGGCTGGCCGCCGTTCCAGCAGCGGTTCGCGACGGCGACCTGCACGCTGCCGGCCGGGCTGGGCCGGACGGCCGCCGCCGCCGGTTACCGGGACGTCGTGGCGGCCGCCGCTGACGCCGGCGTCAGCGTGCTCCCGGTACGGGACGCGGACGCGCCACTGGCGCCCCCGCCCGCCTCGCCGTGGCGGCTGCGCGCGCTGACCGAGGACGCCACCGGGGCCGCCGCCGGGACCGCCACCGAGGACGCCGCCGGGGAGCCGGCCGGCCTGCCGCCGCTCGCCCGGGACGCCCGGGGCCCCCTGGCCGGGTTGCTCGTCGTGGAGTCCACCAACCGGGTGCAGGGGCCGCTGGCCGGACACGTGCTCGGCCTGCTCGGCGCGGACGTCGTCCGCCTTGAGCCGCCCGGCGGGGACCCGCTGCGCGGCGTGCCGCCGATGGCGGGGCCCACCTCGGCCCGGTTCCTCGCGCTCAACCGCGGCAAACGCGCCCTCGAAGCCGACCTCAAGTCCGCCGCCGGACGCCGGGCCGCCCTGCGCCTGATCGCCTGCGCCCACGTGTTCCTGCACAACTGGCCGCCCGGACGGGCCTGCTCGTACGGGCTGGACCACGACGACCTCGCGCCCGTCCGGCCGTCCCTGGTGTACGCGCAGGCCGGGGGATGGGCCGAGGCGCTGCCCGCGCCGCAGCCCATGGGCACCGACTACCTGGTGCAGGCCTACAGCGGGGTGGCGGCGCGGCTGGCCGGACCCGGCGAGCAGCCCACGCCGTCCCTGATGACGCTGACCGACGTGCTGGGCGCGCTGATCAGCGCGGAGGCCGTCGTCGCGGCGCTGGTGGCGCGCGCCCGCACCGGCGCCGGCGTCCGCGCCGGGACGGCGCTCATCGACGCGGCCCGCCTGCTGCGCGCCACCCCGCCCGGGACGCCGCCGGGAAGCCGGGAGGCCGCCCCCGTGACGGATCTGGCCGCCATGGCCGACGACCCCGCGTTCCACCGGGTGCTCGACCGTACCCCGCAAGCCGCCTACAGCCGTGCCCCCTGGACGTTCGTGCCAGCCCCCCACCACGAGGAGGCCCTCTGAATGCGTACCGACCCCCTGCCCTGGACGTCGGCCAACGGGATCGTCCTGGCCGACCGCGTGCCCGCGGGCGTGCGCGCGGCATGGACCGCCCGCGGCCTGTGCCCCGGCCTGGACCTGTACAGCCTGTTCAGCCGGCACGTACGCCGCACGCCGGAGCGTGAGGCGGTCGCCGACGAGACCGGCTCGCTCGACTTCGCCGCGCTGGACGCCCGCGTGCGCCGGGCCGCCGCCGCACTGGCCGCCGCCGGGCGGGGAACGGCCGACATCATCGCCGTCCTGCTGCCCAACGGGCGCGACGCGGTGGTGGCCGAGCTGGCGGTGGCCGCCGTCGGCGCGGTGGCCCTGCCCATCCCGCACACGCGGGGGCGGCGCGACATCGCGGGCCTGCTGAACCGGTCCCGGGCGGCCGCGCTGATCACCGTGCCCGAGCTGGCCCTGGGGCTGCGGGCCGGGCTGCCGTACCTGGAGCAGACGTGGACGTTCGGCCCGCCCACGCCCGGCGCCCGATCGCTCGACGACGTGGCCGAGCCGGACGTCCGCGCGTGGCGGCCCGCGTGCCCGGACGCCGAGTGGCCCGCCCGCATCCTGCTCTCCTCCGGCACCGAGTCCGAGCCGAAGATGGTCGCCTACTCCCACAACGCCATGGCCGGCGGCCGGGGCGCCTACCTGCGGGCCGTGCTGGGCGAGGACGGGCTCACGCGCAACCTGCTGCTGGTCTCGCTGGCCTCCTCGTACGGCTCCTGCGGCACCTCCGTCCTGCTGGCCCGGCACGGCGGCACGCTGATCCTGCGCGCCCGCTTCGACGCCGCCGACGCGTTGCGCGCCGTCGAGCGGCACCGCCCCACCCACCTGTACGGCGTCCCGACGATGTTGCGCCGCATGGCCGACTCGGCGGCCGAGGCCGACCTGTCGTCGCTGCGCCGCGTCGTCAGCAGCGCCCAGCCCCTGCACGGCGAGGCCAGGCAGGCGTGCGCCCGCCGGTTCGGCGTGCCGCTCGTCAACGTGTACGGCTCCACCGACGGCGTCAACTGCCACACCGGCCGCGCCCCGGACCGGTGGGCCCCCGGCCTGGCCGGAACCCCGGACCCCGCCGTCGCCGAGATCACGATCCGGGACGCCGAGGGCGAGCCGGTGCCGCCGGGCGAGCCGGGCGAGATCTGGGCCCTCGGCCCGATGACCCCCCTGTGCTACGTCGCCGCCCCCGACCTGGACGACCGCTACCGCGCCCCCGGCGGCTGGGTCCGCACCGGCGACCTGGGCCGCCTCGACCCCGACGGCACGCTGTGGGTCCTCGACCGGATCAAGCGCGTTGTGCTGCGCGGCGGCCTCAGCATCTCCCCGGCCGAGGTCGAACGCGAGCTCAGCGCCCATCCCGACGTCGCCGACGCCTTCTGCGTCCCGGTGCCGGACGACGACCTGGGGGAGCGCATGTGCGCCTGCGTGTCGCCGCGGCCCGGCGCGAGACCGCCGTCCCCGGCCGAGCTGATCGTCTACCTGCGCGAGGAACGCGGCCTGGACCGGCGCAAACTTCCCGAACGGTTCCTCTGGCTGCCCGAACTGCCGCTCGGCCCGACCGGCAAGGTCTGCGCCGCCACCCTCACCCGCCTGGCCGCGCAGTCGGCGGTGCCCGTCCCGCGCAGCCCGATGAGGAGCGGCCGATGAGCCGGACCGCCTACGTGTTCGGCGACCGCCGCGACCACGTCGCCGAACAGCACCGCTGCCTGGAGCTGGCCTACGACCCGATGACCATCGAACGCCTGGCCGAGGCGGGCGTCGGGCCCGGCATGCGGTGCCTGGAGGTGGGCGCGGGCGGCGGCAGCGTGGCGGAGTGGCTGGCCCGACGCGTCGGATCGGCCGGGAGCGTGCTGGCCACCGACGTCGAGCCCGCCTTCGAGCCCGTCGCCCCCCGGCTGGAGGTGGTCAGGCACGACATCGTCCGCGACCCGCTGCCGGAGGCCGCGTTCGACGTGGTGCACGCCCGGCTGGTGCTGCTGCTCCTGCCGGAGCGGCTGGCCGTGCTGGACCGGCTCGTCCGGGCGCTCAAGCCGGGCGGCGTGCTGCAGCTCGACGAGTTCGACATCACCTACGGCCCCGGGCTGCTGATGCCCGACCCGGCCTCGGCCGAGCTCTACGAGACGTTCATGCAGGCCAAGATCCGCGTGATGACGCGCGCCGGGGTGGACGTGGCCTGGGGACGTCACGCGGCGGCGGCGATGCGGCGGGCCGGGCTGACCGGCGTCGACCCCAGGCCCCGGGTGGAGTTGTGGGACGCGAGCTCGCCGGGGGCGCGGCTGGTCACCCACCACACCAGGCACCTGCGCGACCGGTTCGCCGAGGAGGGCCTGACCGACCGGCAGCTCGCCGACGTGCGCGCGCTGCTGGCCCATCCGGACTTCCGCGCCACCTCGTGCGTGACCTACTCCGTGCAGGGCCGCCGTCCCCTGGAGGTGGCGTGATGCGCATCGACCTGCACGGCGCCGCGCCCGGCGTGCACGCCGCGATGGCCCGCTTCGACGCCGCCGCGAGCCGGGAGCTCGACCCCGCGCTCGCCGAGCTGGTCCGGGTGCGGGCCTCGCAGCTCAACGGCTGCGCGGTCTGCCTGGGCATGCACACCCGCGCCGCCCTGGAGGCGGGCGAGGACGCCGAACGCCTGCACAGCCTCGCCCTCTGGCGCGACAGCACCCTGTTCACCGGGCCCGAACGGGCGGCGCTGGCGCTGACCGAGTCGATGACCAGGATCGCCGAGGCCGGGGTGCCGGAGGAGGTGTTCGACGCGGCCCGCGAGCACTTCGACGAGACCGCGCTGGCCCACCTGCTGTGGACGATCGCCGCCATCAACGTCTGGAACCGGGTGGCGATCGCCGCCGGCCCGCCCGCCGGATAGGCGGCTGTGGCACGATCGAGGCATGCGATCCCGTACGGAGGTGGCCTTAGCGGGCCTGATCGTGCTCACGCTGACCGGCGGTTGCGCCGACCCGGCGACCCAGCGGGTGTCCCTGATGAACGACCCGTCCGCGCCGCCGTCGTCCAGCCTGGCCCCGGCCATGCCCCCCGTCGCCACGGACGCCCCGGCGGCCGGGCCGACGCCGGTCCCGGCCCGGCCCAGTCCGAGCGCGACCGGACCGGTCACGCCGACGGGGGTTCCGGTCGCCTCGCTGGCAGAGCCCATGGCGACGGGTGCGCCCTTGAAGGCGACCGGCCCGCCGCGCTTCTTCGTCACCGTGGGGGCGGCTGGTGGCTCGTCCGGCCCCTCCCCGAGCGGGGAGCCGGCGCAGGTGCCGCCCGTCGTCAACGACGCCGCCACCGGTGCGTTCGTGGCGGCCGTGCCGCGGCCCAAGGCGGGCCCCTCCGGCTGGGAACTGGTCGCCGCCGCGCCGGACAACCGCACGTTCGCGCTGGCCGGGGGGACCGTCGGCAAGCCGTTCCGGTTCTTCCTCATCCGGCTGGACGAGGACGGGCGGCCGGGTGAGCCGCGGCTCGTGCCAGAGGTCGAGCCCGAGCTTGATCGGGTCGTGGCGCTGGCGCTGAGCCACGATGGCACCAGACTCGCCTACGCCTGTGACCTCGCCGGAGGCGGCACCAAAGTGGCCGTCCTCGACGTCGCCACCGGCCGGCGCCACGAATGGACCACCTACGGCAAACTCGTGGGCCTGGCCTGGGCGCCGGATGGGCGCCACGTGGCAACAGCGGGGCTCGGATGGGGGATCGGCCTGCTCGACCTGGCCGCTGGCGGGTCCGACCTGCGGAAGGCGTCGCGGCTGCTCCGGTCGTCCATGGAGGTGCCGCTGCCGCAGTCGATCGCCTTCACGCCCGACGGCGGCGCGCTGCTCTACACGGCCGGGTACAACGTCGACCGGCTGTCTCTGGACGGTGGGGAGCCGCGGCTCGCGGCACGGCTGACAGTGCCCCAGGGCGCGCCGCCCCGTCTGCGGCTCAGCATTGACGGCAGCGGCCGGCACCTGATCTACACGCACGACTGGCGCGCCTACCGGGTCGCTCTCGCTGACGGCTCGGCGTCTTCGATGCCGATCGACACGGGCAGCACGCAGCCGAGAGAGGGGCGATCGGCGGTCGCCGCCTGGTGAGGGTCAGGTGCCGAGGTGCTGGGCCTCGTGTTCCCACTGGTCGCGGGGCTGGGTGTGCAGGCGCCAGTAGTGCTCGGCGATGTCGTCGGGGTCGAACGCGGTGCCGGGGGCGACCACGCCGGCCACCGTGACGCTGGCCACGTGCACGCCGTCCGCGCCGTACTCCTGGTCGAGCAGGGTCACCAGGGTCCGTACGCCGGCCTTGCCCAGTGACAGGCTCACGTAGTCCGGCTTGGGATGCGGCATGCCGCCCGTGACGATGAACGTGCCGCCGCCGCGCCCGGCCATCCCCGGGGCCACGTGGGCGGCGGCGGTGAGCGCCCCGACGACGTTGACCGCGTACGCGTCGAGCTGGACCCGTGCCGGCAGTTCCCCGGGCCGGTCGGCCTGGACGATCGCGGCGTTGTACACCACGACGTCGGGCGGGCCCAGCTCGGCGGCCGTCTTGTCGAGCGCGGCGCGCAACGCGTCCTCGTCGGTGCTGTCGGCGACCGCCGTGGCGACCGGCACCCCGTAGGAGGAGAGGGCCGCCGCCGCCGACTCCACCGTCCGCGCGCTGCGCGCGATCAGGCCGACCGGCAGCCCCTCGGCGGCGAACCGGCGCGCCACCGCCTGCCCGATCCCCGGCCCCGCTGCGATGATCACTGCTCCGGACACCTTCATCTCCCATCTGTAGTGGCGACAATGGGGACGATAAAGGGTCACATCCATGTGAAGGTCAACCCGGAGGTTCCATGCGCATCGGCGATCTCGCCCGGCAGACCGGAGTGAGCCGCAGGCTGCTGCGTTACTACGAGGATCAGGGCCTGCTCAAACCGCTGCGCCTGCCGAACGGCTACCGCGAGTACGCCGAGACCGACGTCGCGGAGGTGCGCCACATCCGCGTGCTGCTCGAAGCCGGGCTGCCCACGTCGGTCATCACCAGGGTGCTGCACTGCGTCCACGACGACGGCGCGGACATGGTGCCCTCCTCCTGCCCCGAGATGATGGACAACCTCAACCGCGAGCGCGCCCGCATCAGCGGCGAGATCAGCCGTCTGGCGGCCTCGCGGAAGGCGCTCGACTCCATGCTCGCCACCGCCCGCGAGCCTGCCGAGAGGAAGCGTCCGCCCAGGTGAGAGGATGGACGGCATGGATCTGGGGGCCATCCGGACGATGAGTCGCGAGGAGTGCCTGACGCTGTTGTCCACGGTTCCCGTGGGCCGGGTGGCGTGGGCGCAACCGGGCGGCACGATCATCGTGCTGCCGGTGAACTTCACGCTCGACGCCGACACCGTCGTGTTCCGGATCCCGCCCGGCCGCATCCTGGAGGCGATCGAGCAGCGGGTGCCGATGGCGTTCGAGATCGACGACATGGAGCCGGCCATGCGCACCGGGTGGAGCGTGCTGGTGACCGGCGTCGCGGAGGTCGTCCGGGATCGGGCGGAGGCCGGGCGGCTGGAGCGGCTGACCGGCGCGCCCTGGCCGGAGCTGGCCGATCCGGTGCTCGTCCGGCTGCCGTTGCACCGCATGTCCGGGCGTCGCCTGCCGCTGCATCCGGGCGGGGTGGTGGTCGAGCGCCTCGGCGGGGAGGCGTGAGGCCGCGGCAGGCTCACACCGGCGGGACGAGCGTGAAGTAGCGGTCGAGCAGGGCCCGGTCGCCGCGCACGTCGAGCCGGTCGGCGGGCAGCCGGTGCCACAGGTGCAGCAGCAGGTCGGAGGCCGTTCCGGCGACCTCGACCGCGCCCGTCGAGTCGCCGGTGAGCCGGACGTCGTCGCCGTCGAAGCGCACCGCCCACACCCCCGGCCCGTCGCTCTGGCGGAACAGGTAGCGCTCGCCCGCGCCGGGCGGGGCCTGCGTCCAGGACCGGCGGGCCGGGGCCATCACCTCGAAGACCTGGGTGACGGCGTCGGCGGCGAACGCGGCGTCGATCGGGGCGGCCGGGCCGAGCGCGTTCTCGGCGTCCCAGCGGTGGACGGCCGCCTCGATGGCCTGCATGCGCTGCCAGAACCCGACGGTCTGCTCGGCGGACCACGTCCAGGCGGGGTCGTCGGGGGAGGCGGCGGAGAAGCGCGCGCCGAGCCGCGCGGCGCCCTCGGCGAACCAGTCGAGCACGGCCGGGGGCACCGGCCCGGTGTTGGGGGCGCGGTCGGGGTGGGGCCAGTCGCCGAAGTCCGCCGGCAGGCCGAGGACGGCGACGTCGGCCGGGTCGGGCAGCCCGGGAAGGCGCTCGTCGATGACCGCGTGCACGTGCCGGTGCACCGCGCCCAGGTGGATGACCAGGTCGGCGACCGACCACCCGGGACAGGACGGCACCAGCGGCGCGCCGCCCGACGCCGTCGCCCGCCGCGCGGCCGCCTCGAACGCCCGCACCTCCCGGTGGAAGTGCGCGACATGATCCATGGGCTGGCTCCGATCAGCTGGGTGCGGATGTCGGATGTCGGATGACGTTATGCGCGGGACGGAACGGCTCGAAACTGTACCGGTCAGCCGGTACAGTAACGGCCATGCCACGACCCAGTTCCAAGGACCGGCTGCTCGACGCCGCCGCCGACGTGCTGCTGACGGAGGGCGCGGAGTCGCTCACGCTGGAGGCGGTCGCCCGGCGGGCGGGCGTCTCCAAGGGCGGCCTGTTCTACCACTTCCCGACCAAGCAGGCCCTGGTCGCCGCCATGGTCGGGCGGCTGACCGACGCCTTCGACCAGGCGCTGGCAGCGGCGGGCGGCCGGCCGGGCGACTTCCTGCGGGCGTACGTCCGGGCCACGATCCCCGAACGGCACACCGCCTCCGTCCCGGCCGACCGGGTCACCGTCGCGCTGCTGGCGGGCGTGCTGGTCGACCCGGCCGGGCTGGAGCCGCTGCGCGAGCGGTTCGCCGCCTGGCAGGCCCGGCTGGCCGACGACGGCATCGACCCGGCCGCCGCGACCGTCGTCCGGCTGGCGGTGGACGGCTGGTGGGCCGCCCGCCTGCTCGGCCTCGGCGAACCCGGCCCCGGCCTGCACGAACCCACCCGCCGCCACCTGATGGAGGTCATCGACCGTGCTGCGCGCGACTAAGGCGTTGATGGTGCTGACGGATGTCGGCTTCGTGGCCTACTTCACGATCACCGGCCTTGGCCTGATCCCGCCCGAGTGGGCCTTCGCCGACTATGCCGATCCGCTGATGGCCGACTGGAACTGGTCGTTCCTCTGGATCGACCTCCTGGCCAGCGCCACCGGCCTGACCAGCCTGTGGCTGCTGCGCCGCCGATCGCCCGCGGGCGAGCCGCTGATGCTGGTCTCGCTGGTGCTGACGGCGGCCTCGGGGCTGATGGCGATCGCGTTCTGGACGCTGCGCGGCGACTTCTCGCCCGCCTGGTGGATCCCCAACCTCTACCTGCTGCTCTTCCCGCTGCCGGCGATCGCCGCGCTCACCGCCCGGGGAAGAATTCCGCGCTCTGGACGTATTCCATCGCCCTGACGAACCCGGGGTCGGCCAGGCGGCGCTCCGCCTCCTCGGCGGAGACGTCCTCGATGTGGGTCTGGATCCACCACAGGTTGCCCCAGGGGTCACGCACCCGGCCGACGAGGTCGCCGAAGAACAGGTGCGTGACCTCGGTGACGGACGTGCCGCCCGCCTCGACCGCGCGGCGGTGGACGGCGGCGGCGTCGGGCACGTACAGGCGCAGGAAACCGGGCGTCGCGGGCCATTCGGGCCGGGCGTCGAACATCATCACCACGGCGTCCCCGATCCGCACCTCGGCGTGCTGGACGTCGCCGTCCGGGCCCGACACCCGGCCCAGCTCGACGGCGTCGAAGGCGGCCTTGAGCCAGTCGATCAGCCCGGCCGTGTCGCGCGAGATGAGCCACGGCGTCACGGTGGTGTAGCCCTCGGGGATGGGGTTGACGGTCATGATGTGCCTCCTCGATCGGTGCGTCGGGACGACGTTAGAAAGCCAGTAGGTCAACTCCTGTCCTACATCGGCGGCATTCTTGTCCGCATGACGTCCTTGCGGTTGCTGAACCTGCTGTCGCTGCTCCAGACCCCGCGCGAATGGCCGGGCGGCGAGCTGGCCGAGCGGCTCGGGGTCAGCCGCCGCACGGTCCGGCGCGACGTCGAGCGGCTGCGCGACCTCGGCTACCCGGTGGTCGCCACCATGGGCGCGGACGGCGGCTACCGGCTGGTCGCGGGCGCGGCCATGCCGCCGCTGCTGCTGGACGACGAGGAGGCCGTCGCCATCGCCGTGGGCCTGGTCACCGCGGCCCGGCATCCGGTGCAGGGCATCGAGGAGGCGTCGGTGCGCGCGCTGGCCAAGCTGGAGCAGGTGCTGCCGTCCCGGCTGCGCCACCGGGTGGCCTCGCTCGGCGCCGCGACCGTACCGCTGCCGGGCGCCGAGGGGTTCGACGTCGATCCTGGCCGGCTCACGACGCTGGCCATGGCCGTCGCCAACCGCGAACGGGTGCGCTTCCGGTACCTGGCGGGCGACGGCGCGCGGAGTGCCCGGCTGGTGGACCCGTACCGGCTGGTGGCCGCCGGGCGGCGCTGGTACCTGCTGGCCCACGACCACGACCGGGACGACCGGCGGCTGTTCCGCGTCGACCGCATGGACGACGTACGGGCCACCGGCGCCCGGATCACCACGACCGAGCCGGCGGACCCCGCCGCGTACGTCGCCGCCAAGCTCTACTCGGGCGCGCCCACGTACGAGGCGGTGGTGACCCTGCACGCGCCCGCCGAGGTCGTGGCCCGCGCGATCCCCGGCGAGCTCACCCCGCTGGACGCGGAGACCTGCCTGCTGCGCGCCTCCGCCGACACCCTGGACTGGCTGGCCTTCCGGCTGATCACGCTCGGCTGCGAGTTCGAGGCGCACGAGCCGCCCGAGCTCGTCGCCCACCTTCAGGGGCTGGCCGCCCGGCTCACCCGCGCGAGCGCGCCAGGAACTCCAGCACCAGCGGGCTCGCCACCTCGCGGAACTCCTCGAAGTAGGCGTGCCGCGCCCCCTCGATGAGCCGCAGCTCCGCCCCCGGGACGCGCCCGGCCAGCAGCGGGGCGTTGGCGGCCGGGTTGAACACGTCGTCGGCGCCGTGCACGACCAGCGTCGGCGCGGCGATGGCGGGCAGCACGGCCCAGGCGTCGTGCCCGGCGCTGGCGGCCAGGTGGCGGCGGCGCGCGTGGGCGGGCATGCTCGGATCGCCCACCGTCCGGTACGGCCCCGGATGCGTGGCCAGCCAGCCCGGCGTGTACATCAGCTCCAGCAGCGCCCGCCCGGCGGCGGCCCGGTCGGGTTGCGCGAGCGCCCTGCGCACGTCGGGGCCGCGTTCGAGGCCGTGGACGCCGCCGGGGGAGGTGCACCCGAGCACGAGCGCCCCCACCCGGACGGGATGGTCGGCGGCCAGCCACTGGGCCACCCGGCCGCCCATCGACGTGCCGTAGACGTCGGCGCGGGCGACGCCCAGCTCGTCGAGCACGGCCAGCACGTCTTCGGCGAACCCGCGGGTGGTGTAGGGCTCGTCGGGCTTGTCGCTGTCGCCGGTGCCGCGGTAGTCGAAGGTGATCGTGCGGTGGGCGCGGTCGAAGTCGTCGCGGACCGGGTCCCACCAGCGGTGGTCGTTGGCCTGGCCCTGGAGCAGCACGAGCGCGGGGCCGCTGCCGCGGACCTGGTAGGACAGCTTGACGCCGCCCGTCGTCATGGCGAAAGGCACGCCTTCGATGGTGCCACGGCGACGCCCGTGCCCTTGACGGAGTGAGTACTCACTCCGTACCGTCGGCGGTATGACGAACGAGACGAGCCGGCGGAGAGCGCCGGCGATGAGCCCCGAACGACGCCGCGAGATGATCGTGAAGGCCGCCCTGCCCCTGGTGGTGGAGTACGGCACCTCCGTGACCACCGCCCAGGTCGCCCGCGCGGCCGGCATCGGCGAGGGCACGATCTTCCGTGCCTTCGGCGACAAGGAGGCGCTGCTCGCCGCCTGCATGGCCGAGGCGCTGCGCCCCGACGACACCCTCGCCCACGTGTCCGCGATCTCCCTCGACCTGCCGCTGGCCGACCGGCTGGTGGAGGCGGCCGAGGCGCTGCGCGGCTACCTGGCCAGGATGGGCGCGGTCGCGGGCGCCCTCGCCACCACGGGCGGCCTGCGCCGCCCGGCACCCGGAGGCGAGCCACGCCCGGCACCCGGAGAGGAGCCACGCGCCGCCGAGGGAGGCGAGCCCCGCCCGACCCCCGGAGGCGAGCCACGCGGAGCCGAGGGAGGCGGGCGGCCCGGGTCGGCGCGGGAGGAGTCGATGGCGGCCTCCCGCGAGGCCCTGGCCGGGCTGTTCGAGCCCGAGCGCGACCGGCTCAGACTGGCCCCCGAGCGCCTGGCCGAGGCGTTCCAGTTCCTGGTGATGGCGGCCGGCCGCGGCCCGTCCCCGCTGAGCTCGGAAGAGCTGGTGGACCTGTTCCTGAACGGCGCGCTCGGGGCGGGCGAACGCCCTTGACCGACCTCTACGAGGACCTCGCGCCCCGCCGCCGCACGGCGGTCACCTTCGCCTTACTCGGCTGCGCCTTCCTGGGCATGCTCGACGGCACCGTCGTCGGCACCGCGCTCCCGCGCATCGTCGCGCAGGTCGGCGGCACCACTTCCTGGTACGTCTGGCTGATCACCGCCTACCTGCTCACCTCGTCGGTGAGCGTCCCCATCTACGGCCGCTTCTCCGACCTGTACGGCCGCCGCCGCCTCCTCCTCTCCGGCCTCGCGATCTTCCTGGCCGGCTCCCTGGCCTGCGGGCTCGCCGGCTCGATGGAGGTCCTGATCGTCAGCAGGGCCGTCCAGGGGGTCGGCGCGGGCGCGCTGCTCACCCTGGGCATGGCCCTGATCCGCGACCTCCATCCGCCGCACCGGAGCGAGGGCCTGATCCGCATGCAGACCCTGCTGGCCGCCATGATGATCGTCGGCATGGTCGGCGGGCCGCTGCTCGGGGGCCTGCTGGCCGACCACGCGGGCTGGCGCTGGGCGTTCCTGGTCAACCTGCCCGCCGGGGCGCTCGCGGCCGCGCCGATCGCGGTGCTGCTGCCCGACCGGCGTCCGCCGCGCACCTCGGGCAGGCTCGACGCGGCCGGGATCGCGCTGCTCACCGCGGGCCTGTCGCTGGTGCTGATCGGACTGAGCCTCAAGGGCAACACCGGCCGCGGCTGGAGCGACCCGGCCGTGCTCGGCTCGCTGCTCGGCGGGGTGGCGCTGCTGGTCGCGCTCGTCCCCGTCGAGCGGCGGGCGGACACGCCGGTGCTGCCGCCCCGGCTGATGCGCCGCCGCACGTACGCGGCGCTGCTCGCGGGCGGGTTCTTCTTCCAGGTGGCGGGGCTGCCCGCGGGCGTGCTGCTGCCCCTGTACCTCCAGCACGTACGCGCCTACTCGGCCACGGTCTCCGGCCTGCTGCTGCTCCCGATGCTGGTGGGCATGATCGCCGGGAACCGGCTGACGGCCGTCCTCGTGCTGCGGTCCGGCCGTACCAGGCCGGTGCTGCTGACCGGGGCCGCGCTGGTCACCGGCGGCACGCTCGCCTTCGCCGCGCTCGGGCCGGGCACCTCGCCGTACCTGGTCGGGGGCTGGCTGCTGCTCGTGGGGCTCGGCACGGGCCCGGCCATGGGCGGGCTCACCATCGCCACGCAGGGCAGCGTCCCGCACGCCGACATGGGCACGGCCACCGCGGGGTCGGCGTTGTCGAAGCAGCTCGGCGGCTCCTTCGGCCTGGCCTGCGCCCAGTCGCTCATCGGCGCGCAGGTCAGCGCGGCGGCCGTGGGCTCCACCGTGGCCTGGACCGGCGGCGTCGCGGGGCTGCTCGCCTTCGCCGTCCTGCTGCTGGTCCGCGAGAGCGGGCTGACGGCGCGGGAGCCGGCCGCCGTCCGGGCCTGAGCGGAATCGGACGGCCCGGGAGCCGGCCGCCGTCCGGGCCTGAGCGGAATCGGGGGGAACGCGGGGAATGTTCCTGGGGGGACCCCCGTTACATAGACCGTGGCCGGTGTGTCCAGTGTCCCCGGGCCTCACCTATTGCCTTCGCGGACTACCGTTCGGCTGGAGCCGCGTTGTGCCTTTCGCCGAGAGGCGACCTGCACACCGGTACACGCACACGTGGAAGCCCGCCCTCTCCGGAGGGCGGGCTTTCGCGTCGTTCAGGCCGGGCGGTTCTTCACGTAGTACGGGTCGGTGATGCCGCCGGGGCAGGCCAGCTCCTCGACGTCCAGGTGGGTCAGCTTGGCCCCGGCCTGGTAGGCGCTCTGCAGGAACTCCAGCACGCTCGCCACCGGATCGCCCATGGCCCGCACGTCGTCGTAGCGCAGCACGGCCAGATGGCTGCCGCGCGCGGGCAGCCACTCGGCCTGCTCGGGCAGCAGCGGCTCCCGCTCCAGCCCCGCCGGCTCGGGCGCGGTGTAGGTGTAGAACGCCGGCCAGGGCCGCTCCTTGTCGCCGAACCAGAACCCGGCGCTGATCACCTCCCGGCTGTACGCCTCGCGAGTGACCGGGTCGGCCTCCTCCGGCACCTCGGCCGGGCGTCCGGTGAAGAGGGTGACCGCGATGTCGAACGTGTGCCAGAAGTGGTGCACCGGGCTGACCTTGCCGCCGAAGTCCGCGGCGAACCGGTCGAGCAGCTGCGCCACCTGCGACAGGATCCGCCAGTAGCGGTTGATCAGGACCGGGTCGTAGTGCGCGTGGCGGGTGTCCTCGGCGAACGGCGTCTCGTCGTCCAGGTCGTACGGCACCGCCCAGATCTCCGGCCGGATCCCCAGGTCGGCCAGCGTCTGGAAGAGCCGGGACTGGAACGCCGCCACCGACAGCCCGATCATGCTGAACTCCGCGCTGCGGCCGTCCAGCACGTCGATCACCAGACGGTGGCGGACGAGGTCGAAGTCCACGCAGAACAGCGGCTGCTCGCCGAGCCCGCCCATGGGACGCGTCGTCAGGCCGCGCCCGGTCAGATGGAACGGCACCTGCCACCAATGGTTACGCCGGTTACTCACCGTCAGCCGGATTTTCCCGACGATCTGCGCGAAGCGGTGGAAGGTCTCCTTGGTGTCGGCCCACTCTTCGAGTGGCATGGCCGGAAAGAGCTCCATGTGTCCATCGTAACTACGCTGCGTAACCATTCTTCAGTGGGTCTCCGCTAATATCCGGCTTGAAGGGTGGTTCAAGTCGAGGAGCCGGGGCATGCGGGACACGTTGATCGACATTGGCGAGGTGGCCAGGCGTACCGGGCTGGCCGCGTCCGCCCTGCGCTTCTACGAGCGCAAGGGGCTCATCGAGGCCGAGGGCCGCAACGGCCTGCGCCGCGTCTACCTGCCCGAGACGCTCGACCGGCTGGCGCTGATCACCTGCGCCCGCGACGCCGGGTTCACGCTGTCGGAGATCGCCGAGTTCCTGCGCGCCCGGCCGGCGGACACGCGGCTGCGCGAGCGCATGGCCGCCAAGGAACGCGAGGTCGACCAGCGGGTGCGGCAGCTCACCCGGCTGCGCGACAGTCTGCGCCACGCGGCCGTGTGCGAGCACGACCCGCTGGTCGAGTGCCCCGAGTTCAAGCAGGCGGTGAAGGCCGTCAGCCAGAGCTGACGTACTTGCGCGGGCGCAGGGCGTGCGTGCGCAGCGCGGCCAGGGCCGCGTACTGGCCGGGCCGGTCCATCCGGACGACCAGGTCGTCGCTGTAGGCCAGACCCAGCGCGGTGAGCTGGGAGACCAGGTCGGCGACCGGCGCGGTGACGTCGTCGAGGCTCGTGGCCGGGTGCCAGCCCTCGCCGCCCACCACCTCGGCCACCCGTTCGCGCAGCTGGGCGGGGGACATCAGGACGCCGTCGGCCAGCAGCATGAGCGTGGCCTCGCGGGCCGAGACCTCGAACTCGTGCTCGCCCCTGGCCAGCAGCAGCCGGGTGACCGCCTCCCACATGGCCTCCGGCGAGCCCAGCAGGTGCCGGCCGTAGTCGGTGATGGCCAGCCGGGCGCCGTCGCGGCTGATCGCGCCGAGCTCGCGTTCGGCCAGCTCACGCAGCCGCAGCGCCGCGGGCGAGGGGGCCAGCCGGAGCGGCAGGCTGCCCTCGGAGGCGGCCAGGGACAGCAGCTTGCGCAGGGCGGGCAGGGGTTGCGGCGTCACCGGCGCGTGCAGGCGCACCTCGAACGGCTGCGCCAGCTCCCGCCTGGCCGGGCCGCGGCCGAGCACCCAGCGGTTGAGCCGTTCGCCGTGCACGCGGTTGAGCCAGCTGTCGCCGCCCAGCTCGGCGCGGGGCTCGGTGAGCCAGCGGCGGGTGAGCGCGGTGGGGGGGGTGAGGGCGTGGGGGTGCCCGCCGGGGCGGGCCGCGGGACGCGCGCCGGGCGGACCCCCGGCCCCCCCCCCGCCACCCGCCCCCGAAGTACGAGAAAAGA